>NZ_JASPFK010000001.1:407500-707500 GCF_036855935.1 Sphingomonas sp. LR60
CCTGATTATCTGACTTTGGTCAGGTAATTGGGAATTTGAGTATCTCGATACTGAATACATAGGTTTCGAGAAGCGAACCCGGGGAACTGAAACATCTCAGTACCTGGAGGAAAAGACATCAACCGAGATTCCGTTAGTAGTGGCGAGCGAACGCGGACCAGGCCAGTGCCTTGATTTCAACTAGCAGAACGAACTGGAAAGTTCGGCCGTAGCGGGTGACAGCCCCGTATGCGAAAGTGATGATCAAGGACTCGAGTAAGGCGGGACACGTGTAATCCTGTCTGAACATGGGGGGACCACCCTCCAAGCCTAAATACTCGTATGCGACCGATAGCGAACTAGTACCGTGAGGGAAAGGTGAAAAGCACCCCGATGAGGGGAGTGAAACAGTACCTGAAACGGATTGCCTACAAGCAGTTGGAGGGTCCTTGAGGCCTGACAGCGTACCTCTTGCATAATGGGTCTGTGACTTAATGTTTCAAGCGAGCTTAAGCCGATAGGTGTAGGCGCAGCGAAAGCGAGTCTGAATAGGGCGACATAGTTTGAAGTATTAGACCCGAAACCCGGCGATCTATGCATGACCAGGATGAAGGTGTGGTAACACACACTGGAGGTCCGAACCGATTAACGTTGAAAAGTTACCGGATGAGTTGTGCTTAGGGGTGAAAGGCCAATCAAGCCGGGAAATAGCTGGTTCTCCGCGAAAACTATTGAGGTAGTGCCTCGGATGGACACCCTAGGGGGTAGAGCACTGGATGGATGCGGGGGTCGCGAGATCTACCAACTCTAACCAAACTCCGAATACCTAGGAGTGATATCCGGGAGACAGACGGCGGGTGCTAAGGTCCGTCGTCAAAAGGGAAACAGCCCTGACCTACAGCTAAGGTCCCCAAGTCACGTCTAAGTGGGAAAGCATGTGGGAATCCCAAAACAACCAGGAGGTTGGCTTAGAAGCAGCCATCCTTTAAAGAAAGCGTAACAGCTCACTGGTCTAGCTAAGGGTTCCTGCGGCGAAGATGTAACGGGGCTCAAGACGTGCACCGAAGCTTAGGGTGTGTCCCAGACTTGATCTGAGGATACGCGGTAGCGGAGCGTTCCGTAAGCCTGCGAAGCGATCTGGTAATGGGTCGTGGAGGTATCGGAAGTGCGAATGCAGACATGAGTAGCGATAAAGAGGGTGAGATGCCCTCTCGCCGAAAGACCAAGGGTTCCTGCGCAAGGCTAATCCGCGCAGGGTGAGCCGGCCCCTAAGACGAGCCCGAAGGGGGTAGTCGATGGGAACCACGTTAATATTCGTGGGCCTGGTGGTGTGTGACGGATGGCGTGTGTTGTCAGCTCTTAACGGATTGAGCTGGCTTCGAAGCTGTCCCGGGAAATAGCCCCACCGTATAGACCGTACCCGAAACCGACACAGGTGGTCAGGTAGAGTATACCAAGGCGCTTGAGAGAAGTGTCCTGAAGGAACTCGGCAAATTGCCTCCGTACCTTCGGAAGAAGGAGGCCCCATGTAGGCGCAAGCCATCATGGGGGGCACAGGCCAGGGGGTAGCGACTGTTTAGCAAAAACACAGGGCTCTGCTAAGTCGGCTTCAAGACGACGTATAGGGCCTGACGCCTGCCCGGTGCCTGAAGGTTAAGTGGAGGGGTGCAAGCTCTGAAATGAAGCCCAGGTAAACGGCGGCCGTAACTATAACGGTCCTAAGGTAGCGAAATTCCTTGTCGGGTAAGTTCCGACCTGCACGAATGGCGTAACGACTTCCCCACTGTCTCCAGGACATGCTCAGCGAAATTGAATTCTCCGTGAAGATGCGGAGTACCCGCGGTTAGACGGAAAGACCCCGTGCACCTTTACTGCAGCTTCAGAGTGGCAGTGGACAAGAACTGTGTAGCATAGGTGGGAGGCTTTGAAGCATTGGCGCCAGCCGGTGTGGAGCTACAGGTGAAATACCACCCTGTTGTTGTCTATTGTCTAACCTCGTACCGTGAAACCGGTACAGGGACCCTCTGTGGCGGGTAGTTTGACTGGGGCGGTCGCCTCCTAAAGAGTAACGGAGGCGCGCGAAGGTGGGCTCAGGCCGGTTGGAAACCGGCTGTTAGAGTGCAATGGCATAAGCCCGCCTGACTGCGAGACTGACAAGTCGAGCAGAGACGAAAGTCGGTCATAGTGATCCGGTGGTCCCTCGTGGAAGGGCCATCGCTCAACGGATAAAAGGTACGCCGGGGATAACAGGCTGATAACCCCCAAGAGCTCATATCGACGGGGTTGTTTGGCACCTCGATGTCGGCTCATCACATCCTGGGGCTGGAGCAGGTCCCAAGGGTTTGGCTGTTCGCCAATTAAAGTGGTACGTGAGCTGGGTTCAGAACGTCGCGAGACAGTTTGGTCCCTATCTGCCGTGGGCGTCGAAATTTGAGAGGAGTTGACCCTAGTACGAGAGGACCGGGTTGAACGTACCTCTGGTGTACCTGTCGTCGTGCCAACGGCGCAGCAGGGTAGCTATGTACGGACGGGATAACCGCTGAAAGCATCTAAGCGGGAAGCCTCCCTCGAGATAAGATTTCACAGGACGGTCGGAGACCACGACCTTGATAGATCGGATGTGGAAGCGCGGTAACGCGTGAAGCTAACCGATACTAATCGTCCTATTCGCGCTTGAGAGCACACACCCCCAACAACAGCGTTGGATGCGGGTGATGACATCCAGCCAGTAAATCAGTGCATCGATTTTGAACCAGATCCTCCCGGCCGCAAAACCGGGAAGAACTTATGTGCAGGCTCCATTGCCTGGTGGCCATAGCGTCGGTGAACCACCCGATCCCATCCCGAACTCGGCCGTGAAACCCCTCTGCGCCAATGGTACTATCGCTCAAGCGATGGAAGAGTAGGTCGCCGCCAGGCATTGCAGCTCGCACATAAAAAGAACCCATTCACTCTCCCTACACCTCGGCGCGGGGTGGAGCAGCCCGGTAGCTCGTCAGGCTCATAACCTGAAGGTCACAGGTTCAAATCCTGTCCCCGCAACCATCCATACCACAACAGCCCCGCCTCGATAGAGACGGGGCTGTCGTGCGTTAAGGGTGCATGCAGCACCAGCAAAACGCAACCAACTGCCGACAAACACACCACCAGCCATGGCGGTAACGCGCACGGCGTTTAAGGCCTGCCAATCTGGCTCTCGCGGCCCTGGTCTTATTCCATCTCGAGCTTACCGGACGCGCCCGGTACGATAGCGGTCGAACCACGCCAGGATTGCCGACGCCTTCGCCGCCGATTGCGACGGACGCGACGTGAAGCCGGCGTGGCTGGCGCCAGGCACCTTCACCAGCGCGGTCGGCACGCCGCGGATCTGGAGTGCAGCGTAATATTGCTCGGATTCGCTCACAGGCGTGCGATAATCCTCGCTGCCGACAACCACCAGCGTCGGCGTCTTCACGTTGCCGACGAGGCTGAGCGGTGAGCGGTTCCAATAACTCATCGGATCCTCCCACGGGAGCTTGGAGAACCAATAGCGCGAGGTGAACAGCGTCGCATCCATGGTCAGCGCCTCGCTGATCCAGTTGATGACCGGCTTTTGCGTAGCAGCCGCCCTGAAGCGATCGGTCTTGCCGACGATCCACGCCGTCAGCACGCCGCCGCCCGATCCGCCGGTGACGAAGAGATTGTCCGGGTCGGCGGTGCCGTCGGCGATCGCAGCATCTACCGCCGCGATCAGATCGTCATAATCTGCAGACGGATAGTTCTTGTCGATCAGATTGGCGAACTCTGCGCCGTAAGAGGTAGAGCCGCGGGGATTGGTCCACAGCACCGCATAGCCGGCCGCCGCATAAAGCTGTATGTCGGTGGCGAAGCTGGCGCCATAGGCGCTGTTCGGCCCACCATGTATCTCGAGGATCAGCGGCGCACGCGTGCCCGGCGCGAGGCCCGGCGGGGTCGCCAGCCAGGCGTCGATCGCGCGACCATCAGGCGCCTTCACTGCAATCTTCCGCACCGGGGCGAGCGCCTTGGCGGCGGTCATCACCGCATTGAGCTGCGTCAGCCGGCGCGATTTGCCGCTGCTCCATAGCCACACGTCGGCGGGGGCGGATGCATCGCCGCCGGTATAGGCGATCGCCCCGTTCTTAGCGACCGAGAAGGCGCCGCCGGTATAAGGCCGGTCGAGCCCGCCGCCCTCGACATTGTCGATCAGCGGCTGGACGCGGCCGTCGAGCCCGATCCGCGCGATGTGGCGCTGGCCGTGATCGTCGTAGCTGGCGTACAGGCTGCGCCCGTCGGCGGCCCAGGTCGCGTCCTCGATCGCCCGATCGAGCGGCGCGGTCAGCGAGCGCGGGTTCGCCGCGTTGCGATCACCTATGTAGAGTTGTGTGTTCTCATAGCTGCGGCGCTTGTCGTCGAATCCAAGCCAGGCAACGCGCGTGCCATCGGGCGCGACACGTGGCTGCGCATCGGGTCCGTCGCGGGTCGTCAATGTGCGTAGTGCACCGCTGTTTACGTCGACCGCAATTACGTCGGAGTTCATCACCTGCCGTTCGGCCTCAGGTCCGCGGATCGCGGCGAAGACGATCTCCTGCCCGTCCGGCGTCCATGACAACGGACCGCCATCGTCGAACGCCCCGAACGTCAACTGTCGCGCCGCGCCGCCGTCGGCCGCGACGACGAATAGATGGTCGCGGCCTGGTTTGACGTAGCCGGGTTCGTCGTTGCGATAGTTCACGCGGTCGATGACAGTCAGCGGCGGCGCCCATTTCGCACCCTCGGGCTTGGCCGGCGCCTTGCCGAGCGCCGCCGCCTCGCCAGCGACGGTCGCGACATAGGCGAGGCGAGTGCCGTCCGGCGACCATGCGAGCGCCTGCGGATCGCCGGGGAAGCTGGTTACGCGCGCACTGGCACCGCTGGTGAGCCAGCGGACGAAGAGCTGCGATCCGTCACCGTCCCCCGCGACATAGGCGATGCGCGTGCCGTCCGGCGACCAGCGGGGGCTCGATCCTTGGGTGGCGAACGGCGACTGCTGTCCGCTCGCCACGTCGATCAGCCACAGCGAGGATTGCATCCGGTCGGACATGATGTCGGCTGAGCGGCGGACATAGACGATCGTGCGCCCGTCGGGGCTGATCTGCGGTTCGGCAGCGATCGACAGGCCGAAGAGGTCGCCGCCGGTGAAGCCGCGGCTCGGGGCATCGGCAGGGGCGGCGTTGGGCTGCTGCTGAGCGGCGCTGACGGGGGCCGCGGCGACCAAGGCGAGGGCGAGGGACAGACGCAAGGATGATACTCCAGGAAAAGCTGTCAGTTCGTGGTCTTCACGATCGTGCCGCGGTGCATGACGAAGTCGACGTGCTCCAGTCGGGTGACGTCGTCCAGGGGCGAACCGCGCACAGCGATGATATCGGCCGTCTTGCCCGGCGCGAGCATCCCGACATCGTCGCGACCGAGCAGGGCCGCGGCCCCGGTGGTCGCGGCGGCGATCGCCTGTGCCGGCGTCAGTCCGTTCTTGACCAGCAGCGCGAACTCGGTGGCATTGTCGCCGTGCGTCGACACTCCCGTGTCGGTGCCGAAAGCGACCTTCACCCCGGCGGCATAAGCGCGGCGGTGGCTGGCGGCCATCGCTGCGGCGGCCTGCTCCGCCTTGGCGATCGTGGCGGGGGGCAGCGCTCCGCCGCGCGCCTGCGCCAGCGCGGCGACCGGCGCAATCTCGGTGGGTACCAGATACGCGCCCTTTGTCTTGAACAGCCGGATCGTGTCGTCGTCGAGGAAGGTGCCATGCTCGATCGAGTCGACCCCCGCCTCCAGCGCCGCCTTCGTGCCCTCGGCGGCATGGCTGTGCGCGGCGACCTTGCGGCCCAGCGCGTGCGCGGTATCGATGATCGCGCGCATTTCCTCGGGCGTCATCGCACGGCCCAACCCACCGCTGACGTTCGATAACACACCGCCGGTTGCGGCGAACTTGATGACCTTCGCCCCGAGCCCGACCTGCGCGCGGACCGCGCGGCGGCAGTCGTCGGGGCCGTCGCACAAATTGACCTCGTGCGCGTGGACCGCATCGGCAAATTCCTCCGCCAGTCCGTTGCCGCCATCGCCATGCCCGCCGGTGACCGAAATCATCTCGCCGGCGTTGGTGATCGTCGGTCCGTCTACGGTCCCCGCGTCGATCGCGTCACGCAGCGCGCGGATGCCCCGCGGGTCACCACCCAGATCGCGCACCGAGGTGAAGCCCGCGTTGAGCGTCGTGCGGGCATTGGCGACCGCGGTCATCTCGTCGTCGAAGCGATCGCGGGTGAGTGCGCCGAGCCGCGCCTTCATCGGATCGCCGCCGATCCCCCACAAGTGGACGTGCATGTCGACCAGTCCCGGCAGAACGAAGGCGTTGCGCAGATCCACCAGCCGCGCGCCATTCTCTGGCGCCACGAAGCCGTCGCGCAGCTCGGCGACCTTGCCGTCCCGCACCACGATCGTCGTTGCGCCGCGCGGCGCCTGGCCGGGACGATCGAGCAACGCGCCTGCCTGGATATACACCGGCGCGGCCTGCTGTTGTTGCGCCGCGGCCGGCACCGCTACTGCGGCGGCGAGGCCGACGATCAATGCCTTTAACATTTGCTGCTCCCCGTTGCCGGCATCGTTGCGGACAAGCCGCATCAAGGCAAGCGGATTGCAAGGGCCTCGCCTATCCCGAAGCGAGCAGTCGGTTAAGCAATCAAATATCGCGGGGGATCAGGCCTTTGTCGTCGCCAGATGATGCAGGACGATCCCTGACGTCGTCGCGACGTTCAGCGAGTCGAAGTCCGCCGCCATCGCAATGCGCAGGCTGTGGCTCCGTTCGATCAGCTCGTAGGAAAGGCCGGGGCCTTCCGCGCCGAGCAGCATCGCGTTGCGTCGCGCCGGACGCCAGTCGCTGAGCAGCGTCGTGCCGGCGGGACTGAGTGATACTGGTGCGAAGGCGTGGCGATCGAGCAACGCGAGCACATCCTCGCCTTGCGCGAGCCGTGCAGTGGGCACGAGCAACGTGGCACCGACCGACACCCGGATCGCCTTGCGGTACAGCGGATCACAGCAGTCCGCGTCGAGCAACACGGCCGCAACGCCAAACGCCGCCGCATTGCGGAAGATGCCGCCGATATTGTCGTGATTGGCGATGCCGGAGAGCACCAGCACGTCAGCGTCACCGTCCAATCGTGCCAGCAGCGTGTCGGCATCGGGGATGGCCGATCGGCTGCCGATCGCCAGGATCCCGCGATGCATCGCAAAGCCGGCGATCGCGTCGAGCACCGTCTGATCGGCGACGAAGACCGGCACATCGTCCGGCAGCCGGGCGAGCAATGTGCCGAGCGCCTCGACCCGCTTCGCCGCGATGAGCAGCGAGTGTGGGCGAAACAGCGTACTGCCAATCAGTTTCTCGACGACGACCTTGCCTTCGGCGACGAACAGTCCGGCCCTCCCGACGAGATCGCGTTCGCGGATGTCGCGATAGGGCTCGATCCGGGGATCGTCCGCGTCGTGGATGTCGATGAGCAGCGGCATAGGCGGCTTGGGGGGGCTCGTCGTCCGACCGGAGGTCCCGGCCTTAAGGCTGGGGCGGCATGTCTTGGCGCGGCGTGGTGTCGCCGGCTTGCGTGCGGTTCATGCTTTCCACCTCGGCAGCCGTCTTGAAGTCGAGCAACTCCACCTGGAACACCAGGTCGGCGTTGGCGGGGATCGGTCCCGACGCTTGGGCGCCATATCCAAGAGCCGCGGGGATGCAGAAGCGCGATATGCCGCCGCGCGCCATCGTCTGCAGGCCTTGCGAAAACCCCGGAATCACGCCGTCGACTGGCAGGGGCGATCGCATCCCCTGATCGAAGACCACGCCGGTCTGCCCGAGATAGCCGATATAGTTCACGAGCACGACATCTCCGGCGGTCGGCTTCGCACCGGTACCGGCGCGGAGCATGGTCGAGCCCAGACCGGTCGCCGCCGTCGTCGAGCACAGCCGCTGTCCTGCCGGAACGACGGGGTTCAGCGGCAAGGGGATGATCGCATTGTCGGTTCGGACGGAAGTCGTTGCCGCGGCTTGGGGTTTTTTCTGCGGCGACGTTGCCGCTCCGGCGAGCGTCGGTGCAGCGAGCACGGGGAGGATCGCTGCGAGGAAAAGGCGGGACGCGCGGCGCGAACGGAATGACATGCCGTCGCTATAGGCAAGGCGGGCGGCTGGCGCCACGCCGTTCATTGCGCCGTGCGGATCAAGCGTGACGATGCCCCATCGTCTCACCCAGCCGCACCTTCCGCTCGGGATGCCAGGCTTCGTTGAACGCGATCGCTTCCCTTTTCCAGAGCATCACGACGGTCGATCCGAGCAGGAAGCGACCCATTTCATCGCCCTTTTTCAGCACGATATTGTCATCATCATACGTCCATTCGGACGGCCGATTGGTGCGCTGCGGATTGACCACGCCGTACCAGACGGTCGCCATGCTGCCCACGATCGTGGCGCCGACCAAGACCATGACGAACGGGCCATGTTCCGCTGACTCGAAGACGCAGACCACCCGCTCGTTGCGCGCGAACAGGTTCGGGACGCCGCGCGCGGTGACCGGGTTCACCGAAAAGAGCTTCCCCGGCACGTAGATCATGCGGGTCAACCGGCCGTCGCATGGCATATGCAGGCGGTGGTAATCGCTTGGCGACAAATAGAGATTTGCAAAGCTGCCATGGCGGAATTGCGCGGCAAGCGCGGCATCGCCGCCCACCAATTGCGTGGTGGTGAAGCGATGGCCCTTGGCTTGCAGCATATGATGATCGTCGATCGCGCCCAACTGGCTGATCGTGCCGTCGACGGGGCAGACGAAGTCGGCGCTCGCGATCGGGCGCAGGCCGGGCTTGAGCGGGCGGGTGAAGAAGTCGTTGAAAGTCTTGTAGTTGGCGATGTCCGGTTCGGCGGCTTCGCTCATGTCGACGGCGTAGCGGGCGGCGAACCAGCGGATCAGCCGCGTCGTCGCCATGCCGCCCTGCGCGCGCGCCACCCGACCCGCCAAGGTAGTAAGGCGCTGTTTCGGCAATAGATATTGAAGCAGAACCTTCAGGCGATCAGACATTTGTACCTCGACGCGTCACTGTAGGGGCATCGCGGTGGGTGTCGACCTTCATCGCGTCAACGTTGATATCGCAGGGTTTTATCGAAACCATCGTTGGCCTTGGTCATCTTGGCGATCTTGCGAAGCTGCGCGCGGACGCTCCGCTCGAAACGACGATCGTCGTTGATGCCGGTTATCCGATATTCCTCCTGCCCGAGCAGCAGCTTGATCTGCGCGGCGAACGCGGCTGAATCGCCAGCATTTCCACCGCTTAGCAACGCGCGGCAGACCCATTCCTCGGCCGCCGCATCGTCGTAATCGCCCTGCGCCTCATAGCCGCGCCGGTCCGCCGCGGCCTGATCGAGGCGGGCGGCAGCGGCGCGGCGTTCGAGCCACGTGCGGACGAGTTCCGGGTTCCATGGTGGCGGGGTAACGGTCATCGGTGCATCCTTGCCGCCCAAAATACCGGCCTCTATCGCCAGCTGGTCGCGCGCCGTATCGCGCCATCGACCGGAACGTCGTGCAATTGCCGGTAGCGTGCCTCAACGAGGCTAAACAGGCCGAAGGCGAACAGGCCGACGCCGACGATCAGGTCGAATGGGTTGGTCAGCCACGACAGCACCCGCGCCATGCCGCCGGCCTGACTTGCCTGTTCCTCGATCCCGGCGCGTGCGAGCAGATAGCCGCTGATGAGGAACACGAGACCGCGTGCCGCATAGCCGGCGCGGCCGCTCCATTGCACCCATTGCTGTCGCGCGATTGCGGGAGCGAGATAGCGCAGGAACGAGCCCTTCACCGCCTTGGCGAGCTGGACCACGCCCAGCACGCAGAGCACGGCGGCACCGATCAGCACCAGCGCCCATCCGCCGGGTAGCTGCATGGCGGTGCGGGCGCTTTCCTGCGTGCCGTCGCCGGACAAGGCCGCGCCGCGCATCAATTGGACCGACTGCCACGCGAGCAGCAGATGGATCGCGCCGCTCACCCCGGCGCCGACGCGTTCCAGCATCCCCTTGCGGTCGGCACCGTGGCGCTCGATGTCGAGCGCGGCATCCGCCAGACGCCAGATGCCATAAGCGGTCAATCCAGCGGCGATGACGCCGAGCAGGACCTGCCCGCCACCTTGGCCGAGATATTCGATCGCCCCGCTGGGATCCTCGGCTCTCCCGGTTCGCAGGATCAGCAGAGCGATGACGATGTAGAGCAGGCCACGCGTCGCGAAGCCGATGCGGGTCAAGGCCGTCAGGCGCGAGTTGGCGTTCATGCGATCTCCCTTTTATGTCGGGAGAACAACGACCAGCCGCCGTCGTTCCAGTATTGCAACGGCTTGGCGGCGATTGCCACCTACGCTGAGCGGGCCGGCGAAGCGGTAGAGTCGCGCTCGATCAGCATGTGGCCCAGCACTCGCGCGCGCTCACCGACGGGGAGCGGCGCGCCGGCGCGCATCTCGCGGATCAGCAATTGCAGCGCCTCCGCGGCGAGTTGCTGGACGGGCTGGCGGATTGTGGTGAGCGGCGGCCATAGGGTAATCGCCGCGGTCGTGTCGTCGAACCCGGTGACCGTCAGGTCGCCCGGCACGTCGAGGTGCCGGCGGTGGGCGACCGACACGATCGCCGCCGCCATGTCGTCGTTGCTCGCGAAGATCGCGGTCGGCGGCGCCGGGCCGTCGAGCAATCGTTCCCCGGCAAGGAGCCCGGACGCGTAGCTGAAATCGCCCTGCGCGATTTGAGCCTCCACGCCATCCACCGCATCGATCGCCGCGTGGAAGCCATCGAGGCGGGCGGTGCTGGCCTGCTGGTCGGTGTTGCCGACGACGAACCCCAGTCGGCGATGCCCCATGCCGATCAGATGGCGGGTCATGTCATAGGCGGCCTGACGATCGTCGATCCCGACCGAGATCGCGTCGGCGGCGCGCGCGCCGACCAGGGCGACAGGCACCCGCGCATCGTGCAACATCGTGCGGACGCTCGCGATCTCGCCCAGCGGCGGCGCGAGAATCACCCCGCCGACCCCGGCGCCGAGCAAGCGGTCGATCGCCTCGGGCGAGGGCGCACCGCCGTTTTCGCCTTTCAGAAGGATCAACTGCGCGGCGCGGCTCGACGCCTCTTCGAAGACCCCGGCGAGGAAGTCGCTCATGAACGCGGCGCTGGGGTTGGAATAGATCACGCCGATGCGGATCTCGCGCGAGGTGACGAGGCTGCGCGCCATGAGATTGGGCGTGTAGTTTAGCGCCTTGATCGCCTCGTTGATGATCGCGCGCGTCCCCTCGCGCACCCCGGCATCGCCGTTGATGACGCGCGACACCGACATCGGCGAAACGCCGGCATGTTTGGCCACGTCGATGATCGTGACGCCGCGACGTCGCCGGGTGGATTGGGTCAAGCGCTTCCCTGAGCTGACGGCGATGGCCGTGGATCGAAGGAGGGACGTGCCTCGCTGCGTTGTGGATCGTCAATATGCAAGTTGCCGGGATCGGGTTTGACGTTCGACGCAAAGGCGGGGAGACGTTTAGCCGATAACTCCCTCCCCTTCAGGGGAGGGTCGGGGTGGGGCCGTGTCTCATGGAGACCAGCGCTTGAGACTTCCCCCACCCCAACCCCTCCCCTGAAGGGGAGGGGCTTAAGTGAAGGAGGGGAATAACGGTGATCGTTGAATGCGGATTGCCATTGCTGCCCCTTGCGCTCACGCGGCGATGACGCCTACCACAGCGTTGGTAACGTTACCTTGGGCGGGGGAAGCGGGTTGAGGCGATTTCGATCGGTGCGCTGGACGATCATCGGGCTGTTCGTCGGCGCGATGGTCATCAATTATCTGACGCGCAGCATCCTAGGGGTCGCGGCGCCCGCGATCATGACCGAGCAGGGCATCTCGTCCGCGCAATATTCGTGGATCACCGGCGCCTTTCAGTTCGGGATCATGTTCCAGCCGGTCGCGGGATATCTGCTCGACCTGATCGGGCTGAAGATCGGCTTCACCCTGTTCGTCGCGGTTTGGTCGCTGATTACCATGGGGCATGGGCTGGCGACCGGCTGGCTGGGGTTCGCCGGACTGCGCGGCGCGCTCGGGCTGGTCGAAGGATCGGCGCAACCCGCGGGGATGAAGGTCGTCGCGGAGTGGTTTCCGGCGCGCGAGCGCGGGCTGGCCGGCGGCATCTACCAGATTGGCGCGTCGTTCGGCGCGGTCTTCGCACCCATGCTGGTGGCATGGGCGGTGTTCCACCACAGCTGGCGCGCCGCCTTCTTCGTCGCGGGCGGGCTTGGGCTGGCGTGGGTCGTCGCATGGCTGGCGTGGTACGCACCGCCGCAGCGACACCGCGCGATCACCGCCGAGGAACAGCGGCTGATCGTCGATGGGCAGGAGCCTGCACTGGCGCGGCATCGTCGCCGGCCGCCGCTGCGCGAACTGCTGCGGCGTCGCAACCTGTGGACGATCGCGGCGACGCGGTTCCTCGCCGATCCGGTGTGGGGCATGTTGTCGCTGTGGATGCCGCTGTATCTGGTGAAGGTGCGGCATTTCGACCTGACGCAGATCGCGATGTTCGCATGGCTGCCGTTCCTGGCCGCCGATCTCGGTTGCCTGTTCGGACCGGCGGTGGTGGCGTGGTTGCAGCGGCGCGGCGTCGACCTGATCGACGCGCGGCGCGGCGCGTTCACGCTGGGCGCGGTGTTGATGACCGGGATGATGTTCGTCGGCACGGCGAGCAGCCCGCTCGCCGCCGTCGCGCTGCTCAGCCTCGGCGGCTTCGCGCATCAGACCTTGTCGGTGACCGTCATCACGATGGCGTCCGATCTGTTTCCGCAGGATCAGGTGGCGACCGCGACGGGCGTCTCCGGCACTGCGGCCAACCTCGGCGTGCTGATCTTCACGCTGGTGCTGGGATCGATGGTCGATAGTGTCGGCTACCAACCCTTTTTCGTCATGCTCGGGCTGCTCGACCTCGTCGGTGCCGCGCTGTTGTGGACCCTGATCAGAAAGCCGGCATGACCATCCGCAACCCCATCCTGCGCGGGTTCAATCCCGACCCGTCGATCGTCCGCGTCGGCGGCGACTATTACATCGCCACCTCGACCTTCGAGTGGTTTCCGGGCGTGCAGATCCACCATTCGCGCGATCTGGCGAATTGGTCGCTCGCCGCGCGTCCGCTGTGTCGCGCGTCGCAACTCGACATGCGCGGCAATCCGGATTCATGCGGGGTGTGGGCGTCGGACCTCAGCCATGCGCACGGCCGCTTCCACCTGATCTATACCGACGTGAAGCGCTATGGCCGGACGACCGTAGACGGCGCGAAGGGCGTGTCGTTGCGCGACTTCCACAATTACTGGGTGTGGAGCGACCGCATCGACGGCGAATGGTCGGACCCGGTGCATCTGAACAGCAGCGGCTTCGACCCCGCGCTGTTCCACGACGACGATGGTCGCAGCTGGCTGCTCAACATGTTGTGGGATCATCGTCCCGATCGCAAGCGCTTCGGCGGGATCGTCGCGCAGGAGATCGACCTCACGACCGGGCGGATGATCGGCGAGCGGCGCGTGATCTTCGAGGGGACGCCGCTCGGCTTCACCGAGGGACCGCATCTCTACAAGCGCAACGGCTGGTATCATCTGCTGGTGGCGGAAGGCGGGACCGAGCGCGGCCATGCGGTGGTGATGGCGCGTGCGCGCAGCCTGTTCGGGCCGTACGAGGCGCATCCCGACGGGCCGGTGCTCACCGCGCGCGATCGGCCCGACGCGGCGCTTCAGCGCACCGGTCATGGCGATCTGGTCGAAACGCCGGAGGGCGAGACGTGGCTGGCATATCTGTGCGGTCGGCCGCTGCCGGCCAGCGACCGCTGCGTGCTGGGGCGTGAAACCGCGATCCAGCCGATGCTTTGGGGCGGGGACGACTGGCTGCGCCCGGCCGCGCCGCAACTCGAGGTACCCGGACCCGCGGGCGCGACGCCGCCGATCGAGGCACGCGACGCGTTCACCGGCCCTGACCTCCCCATGGCGTTCCAGTGGCTGCGTACGCCCCGTCCGGAGCGGCTGTTCAGCCTGACGGAGCGCGCGGGGCATCTGCGGTTGTACGGGCGCGAGACGATCGGCAGCCTCTTCGAACAGGCGCTGGTGGCGCGGCGCCAGCAGGCGTTCCGCTATCATGCGGAGACATCGGTCGAGTTCGTGCCGGAGCATTTCCAGCAGGCGGCGGGGCTGGTCTGCTATTACAATTCGACCAAGTTCCACTTCCTGCACCTGACCGCCGATGATGCGGGGCGGCGGCTGTTGCAGGTGTTGTCGGTGTTGCCGATCGGCGAGGGGGCTACGACGCTGTCCGCACCGATCTACGTTGACGACGGTCCGATCGCGCTGCGGGTCGAGGTGGATCATGAGGCGATGCGCTTCGGCTTCCGTTCGGCGGCCGACGCGGCGTGGCAGTGGCTGGGCGAGACGTTCGATGCCAGCCTGTTGTCCGACGAGGCGACCTTGCCGGGGCTGCCGAACTTCACCGGCGGCTTCGTCGGTATCGCCTGCCAGGACATGTCGGGGGGCGGGCTTGCGGCGGATTTCCGGTACTTCGACTATGTCGAGCAGGACGAGCCTTCGCGCTGACCGCAAGGCGATGATGATCGGATGCAGTGCCCGACGTCAGTCGCGTCGGGGCAAGCGAGCCCGCGCGCTGAAGGTTGTCCAGATTTTGGAGAGTGGTGCCCAAGGGCGGATTCGAACCACCGACACTGCGATTTTCAGTCGCATGCTCTACCAACTGAGCTACTTGGGCGCACCGCTTTTCAGCAGCGAGGCGCGTCCCCTAGTCCGTGTCGGCGCGGCTGTCCAGCGATTCCGTGTCGATTGTTTCGCCGGGCAGGCGATAGCCTTCGCCGAGCCATTGCAACAGGTCACGGTCCTTGCAGCCGCGGCTGCAGAAGGGCGCGTGGTCGGGGACCGACGGAGCGGTGCAGATCGGGCAGCGGGTCATGCTCATCAATCGAATATGGGGGCGCGACCGGTGCGGCGCACCAGCAGCTCGATCCAGTCGGGACGGGATTCGAGCCGCGTGCGGACCGGGGCGGAGAGGCGGATCGCGTTGGGCGCGTCGGGGGGCACGCGCTCGAGCTGGCGCAGCGCGGCCCGGGCGGCGGTGCCCGCGGGATCGTCGCGGACGCGCTCGGGCAGCGAGGCGCGGGGGCGCGGGCGGACGATCTGGAGGAAGCCGAAGCCGTTGACCGCGGTACGCTCGAACGGCGGCGGCAGCGCGGCGTCGAGCGCGGCGGCGACCTCCTGCCGGAGCGCCTTGCCCGCGATGCTGGGGAAATCGATGCCGATCGATCCGCCGATCGCGTGGCGGCGGATCGCAAGCGCGACGGCGGTGGCGGCGCGGATCGCGAGCTGGTCGAGCGGGCCGTCGCCATCGACGTCGAACAGGGTCATCGCCGGGGTCGGGGTCATACGCAGCGCGCCGCCCGCGAAGGCGATCTCGCCGGTCTGCGCTTCCTCGATCACCTCCGACCAGCCGGCGGCCTCGAGCGCGTCGGGCTGGTGCGCGCGGAGGGTGCGGACCGGGTGCGGCGTCGCGGTGATGCGCGCGAGCAGATCGGGGCCGGGGGCGGGTGCGGCATCGGTGACGCGCGCACGCGGGCGCTTGGCGCGGCCGGGTTCGGGGATCGCCTCGCGGATCACTTCGATCGTCGCCAGCGCGCCGAGCGTCACGCCGGGTGGCGCGCGGTCGAGGATCACTTCCTGCCCGTCGTCAAGCGTCGCGATCAGCTTCTCGGTGAGGCGGGCGCGGGCGATGGTGCCGACGCGCAGGGTTTCGGGCAGTTCGATGCGCGCGGCGAGGATGCGGTCGCCGGCGATCAGCGCGGCGCGCGCCTCGCCGATCCCGTCCTCATAGAGCCATTCAGCCAAAGGCGATGCCGCTCGCGGCGAGCAGTGCGCGCGTCTCGAATAGCGGCAGTCCGATCACGCCGGAGTGGCTGCCGTGGAGGAAGCGTACGAACGCCTCGGCGCGGCCTTGGATCGCATAGCCGCCGGCCTTACCCAGCCCCTCGCCGCACGCGACATAGGCGTCGACCTCGGCAGGGGAGAGCGGCTTGAACGCGACGATCGTGTCCGCGAGCCGGGCGCGCTCGGTGCCATCGGGCGCGATCGTGCAGACCGCCGACAGCGCATGGTGGCGACGCCCGGAGAGCAGGCCCAGCAGCGTGCGCTGGATCGCCTCGTCGGTGGCGGGGGGCAGTATGCGGCGGCCCAGCGCGATCGTCGTGTCGCCGGCCAGCACCGCTTCGTCCGCCGCCCGCGGCACCGCACGCGCCTTTTCAACCGCGAGACGCAGCGCATAGGCGCGTGGCAATTCGCGCGGGTGCGGCGTCTCGTCGATCTCGGGCGCGACGATCCGATCCGGCACGACACCGATCCGCGCGAGCAGGTCGCGACGGCGCGGTGAGGAGGAGGCGAGGACGAGGCGGGTCATGGTCGCGCGCCCGACAGCAGGCGCGAGAAGAGGATCGGGACGGCGCGCGTCAGGACGGGCCCGGGCCACCGCGACCCGGCATGAAGCGGTAGGTGATCCGCCCCTTGGTCAGATCGTAGGGGGTCAGTTCCACCAGGACTTCGTCGCCCACCAGCACGCGAATGCGGTTCTTGCGCATCTTGCCGGCGGTGTGGCCGAGGATTTCGTGATCGTTCTCGAGCCGGACGCGGAACATCGCATTGGGGAGTAGCTCCACCACCTGCCCGCGCATCTCGAGGAGTTCTTCTTTCGCCAAACGGGGTCTCTTTCGCGTTGAGTGCGCGCGGCCTTAGCCGAGAAGACGAAAAAGGAAAGGCGCGCGAAGGAGGGCGCCGCAACGGCGCCCGCGTTGCCGGAGACATAGGTGACGCCGAGCACGCGCGCAAGGTGCGCCTGAACGATGATCTCTGCGAGACCGGGCTGCCCGCGGTTAGCGGTCAGCGGCCGTCGAGCAGCATCGTCAGTTCGCGCGACAGGCTTTCGAAGCGATAAGGCTTGGCGAGGAACCGGCCATCGTCCGGGATGTCGTCGCGCGACGGGCGCGTGTCGCCCGAGGTCAATAGGATGCGGATCGCAGGCCAGCGTTCGTGGACCACCTCCGCCAGCTTGAGCCCGTCCATCGAGCCGGGCATCCGGATATCGGTGAACAGCACCTCGACATCGTCCGCCGCCTCCAGCACCGCGAGCGCCTCGTCGGCACAGGCCGCCTCGATGACCGCATAGCCTGCCTCTTCCAGCGCATCGGCACCGATCATGCGGACGAACAATTCGTCCTCGACGATTAAGACGGTGGTGGAGCGGGTTCTCTCCCCGGCGATCGTAGCTGACATGCCGTCGCTCCGCCTAGCGATCGCTGTGCCGCGTGCGCAACAGCGCCAGCGCGGCAAGACCCATCGCCGCCCCTGCGGCGGTGGCGGTGGCGAACGGATGGCGGCCAGCGGTTTCGTAGACGCTGACGCGCCGGCCGTGTTGGTCGTGTGACCGCTCCTTGCCATTGGCGACGGGGGCGGCGAGATTGTCGTGGCGGCTTGGCGGGCGCTTCGGATCGCGCAGCCATGGCAGCAACGTGCCGCCGAGGCGGTCGAGCAGGCTGGGGAAATGCTGTGCGGTCAGCACCTGCAGGCGGCCGGTGCCGCCCACCGTCACGTCGCGGCGGCGGTGTTCGGCCGCGTCGAGGATCGCTTCGGCCACCAGCTCAGGATCGTAGACCGGCGGCGGGAGCAGCGCCGCCCCATCGAGGTGATTGGCGGCATGATCCGCGATCGGGGTGTCGATCCCCGACGGCTTGATGAGCGTCACCGAGATCGGAAGCCGATCGGCGTTGATCTCGATCCGCAGCGAGTCGACATAGCCCTTCACGGCGTGCTTGCTCGCAGCATACGCACCCATGCCGGGGCTGGGAATGTCCGCGACGATCGAGCCGACCGTGATCAGCGCGCCGCCCGCGCGTTGCAGATGCTCGACCGCGGTGAGGCATCCGTGGACCGCACCGAAATAATTGGTGCGCAGCAATTGCTCGTGCTCGTCCATCGGCGTGTCGAGCAACTTGGCATAGATCGCGACGCCGGCATCGTTGACCCAGGTGTCGATGCGGCCGAACCGCTCGACGGCCTTCGTCGCCGCACGTTGCACGTCGCGCAGGTCGCCGACATCGGCGATCGCGAAATCGGCGTGCCCGCCAGCCTCGGTGATCTCCCGAACGATCCGCACCAACGCATCGCCATCACGCGACACCAGCACGACGCGCGCGCCGCGCTTTGCGGCCAGACGGGCGGTGACGAGCCCGATCCCGGAACTGGCACCGGTGATGAGGATGACCTGATCGGCGAGCGGCTTGAGCGTCGGAGTCATCGAGCAATCCCCGTCACTGACGCAGGACGCGGCGGCGCTGGGCGCGGATCGGGCATCGTATGTCATTCCATTCTTGTGCGAACCTTGCCTTTGTAACCCGCCGTGTCGCCATCGGTTCATCCCCGCTGAAGATCTCGCGCGTGGCGGGGCGATTGCAGGGCGCGCCGCGCGTGCTCAAGGGATGGCAGGCTGCGGAGGAGACGAGCGTGCGAACGGCATGGATGATGGTGGCAGGCGGGCTGGGGCTGGCGACGTCGGTACAGGCGCAAGCCACACGCGACGTCCAATATGACCTGTCGTTTCCCGATGCGGCGCATCATCGCGCGCAGATCGTCGCGACGTGGCGCGGCGTGCCCGCCGGGCCGCTGCGCGTGGAGATGGCGCGATCCTCGCCGGGGCGTTACGCGCTGCACGAATTCGGCAAGAACGTCTTCGCGGTCACCGCGCAGGACGGGGCAGGGCGACCGTTGCCGCTGACGCGCACCGACCCTTATGGCTGGAGCGTCGCCGGGCACGACGGCACCGTGGTGATCCGCTACACGCTGTTCGGCAATCGCGGTGACGGCACCTATGTGCAGATCGACACGCGCCACGCGCACCTCAATCCACCCGCGGCGTTGATGTGGGCCAACGGCTTCGATGCCGCGCCGGTGCGCGTCAGGATCGTGTCTCCCGAACCCGGCTGGACGATCGCGACGCAACTTCCACCGGTCGCAAAACAGTCGAACACCTTCTCCGCGTCCGACCTGCAATATCTCATGGACAGCCCGATCGAGGTCGCGCGGCAGGACATCCGCGAGTGGCCGGTCGGGGAGGGGAAGCAGCGCTACACGATCCGGCTGGCGGTGCACCACGACGGGACCGCCGCCGAGGTCGACCGGCTCGCGGCGCAGGTGCAGCAACTGATCCCGCAGCATCGCAAGCTGTTCGGCGAATGGCCGCGCTTCGATCACGGCAGCTACACGTTCCTCGCCGATTACACGCCGCAGATCTCCGGCGACGGCATGGAACATCGCAATTCGACGGTCGTGACGACACCGACCCCGCTCGACGGCACCAACGCCGTACAGCTTTCGACGATTTCGCACGAGTTCTTCCATGCCTGGAACGTCGAGCGCTTGCGCCCGCGTGAGCTGGAGCCGTTCGACTTCACGCGCGCCAATGCGACGCCCTCTTTGTGGTTCGCGGAGGGCTTCACCAATTACTACGGGCCGTTGATGCTGCGTCGTGCCGGGCTGACCGATATCGACGGTTGGGCACGGACGACCGCGGCGACGCTCAACACCGTGTTGTTCTCGCCCGCGCGCCGCAACGGTGGTCCGCAGGAAATGAGCCTGCGCGCGCCGTTCGCCGATGCCGCGACCTCGATCGATCCGGTCGCGCCGGACGTCTATCTATCCTATTACCCGTACGGACAAATCGTCGCGTTGGCGCTGGACCTGTCGATCCGGCAGCGCTTCCCCAAGCGAACGCTCGACGATGTCATGCGCTATCTGTGGCAGACGTATGGAAAGACCGAGCGGCCTTATGCGCCGGACGACCTGCGGCGCGGGCTCGCGACGGTGACCGGCGACGCCACGTTCGCCGATGCCTTTTTCGCCGCCTCCGTGACGGGTAGCGCGCTGCCGAATTTCGTCCCGCTGCTCGCACAGGCCGGACTGGTGTTGCGCCCGGCCGCGCCGCGGCACGGCTATATCGGCGCAGGTGCCGTGACGGAAACGCCTGCCGGCGTGGCGCTGTCGGCGGCACCTGTCTCGGGCTCGCCGCTTAATGGCGCCGGCCTGGACGCCGGTGACCGGATCGTCGCGATCGACGGTGCGCCGATCGCCGATGCGGCGGGCTGGAACGCCGCGCTGGCGCTGCTGAGGCCCGGTGCGACGGTGACGATCCGCTTCGCGCGAACGGGCATCGAGCAACAACGCAGCCTGCGGGCGCTGGCCGATCCGCGGCTGGAGATCGTGCGGGTCGAGACGATCGGCGGCAAGCTGAGCGCCAGACAGCGCGCTTTCCGCGACCAATGGCTAAACGGATAATTAACCTTCTATATCTAGGTCAGAATCGCTTGTGTCACTGATTGACACAGGGTGCGACGAGGCGGACATTCGCAATATGGCCCAACGTCAATCGCGAAACGTATCGCTCACGCCGGAGCTGGAAGCCTTCGTCACCGACAGTCTTGCGACCGGCGACTACGGCAATGCCAGCGAAGTGATACGGACAGCGTTGAAGCTGCTGCGCGATGGCCCGTCGCTGCGTGTATCGCCGGGCATCTGGCCGATCGGCGGCGGCGAGTGCGGCGCGATGATCCGTGGCACCGACTGGACGCAGCACGTCCTGGGACCGGTGGAGCGCTGGTCGCCGACGCTGCGCGTGACGGTGGCGAACGTCGTCAACTCGCCGGTGCCAAAGGTGCTGATGTGGGGGCGCGACGGCGTGCTGCTCTACAATGACGCCTATCGCGAGATCCTGGGCGCACGCCACCCCGGTGGGATGGGCAAGACGGCGGCGGCGGTGTTCCCCGAAATCGCCGACTGGAACCGCTCGATCATCGACCGCGGCCTTGCCGGCGAGGTCGTCAGCTATCGCGACCAACCGCTGACGCTGATCCGTGAGGCCGGGCCGACCGAATTGTTCTTCGACCTGTTCTATACGCCGGTGATCGAAAGCGACGGCAAGGCCGGCGGGGTGCTGTGCACCGTGATCGACAATACCGCCCGCCTGCTGCTGGAGCGGCGACTGGCCGCCAGCGAAGGCGAGTTGCGGATGGTCACCGACGCGCTGCCGTTGCTGGTGTCGTTCATCGATCGCGACCTGATCTATCGCTACGCCAACCAGCATTATTTCGAATGGTTCGGCGTCGGCACCGATGACGTGATCGGGCGTCACACGCGCGACGTGATCGGGCCCGAGAATTTCGAGCGCCGCCGCCCGCTCATGGAGCGCGCGCTGGCGGGTGAGACGATCGTCGAGGATTCGCTGGTTCAGGATGGCGACGGATCGTGGCGGCGTGCCGACATCCGCTATCTGCCACGGATCGACGAGCAGGGCGCGGTGCTCGGCTTCCAGGTGATCGTGCTCGACATCGAGGAGCGGGTGCGGCGCGAGGAAGCGCTGAACGCCAGCAACGCGCGCTTCCGCGCCGCGATGGAGGCGATGCACGGCGTGCTGTGGACCAACGACGCCGCGGGGCGGATGGTCGGGGAGCAGCTCGGCTGGGCGATGCTGACGGGTCAGACGCCCGAACGCTATCAGGGCTATGGCTGGGCCGATGCGGTCCATCCCGACGATGCGCAGCCGACCGTGGATGCGTGGCGCAAGGCGGTCGCGGCGAAATCGACCTTCGTCTTCGAGCATCGCGTCCGTCGCCATTGCGGGACGTGGCGGACCTTCGCGGTGCGTGCGGTGCCGCGGATCGATGCGCACGGCGAGGTCGCGGAATGGGTCGGCGTCCATACCGACATCACGCATCAGCGCGCCGCCGAGGCGGCGTTGCGCGACCATGCCGAGCAGTTGGAGCGGCAGGTGCGCCACCGCGAACGTGCCGAGGAGCAGCTTCGCCACCTCAACGAGACGCTCGAGACGCGCGTGATCGAGGAGATCGCGTCGCGCCACGCCGCCGAGCGCAAGCTGACGCAGGCGCAGAAGATGGAGACGGTCGGGAAGCTGACCGGGGGCATCGCGCACGACTTCAACAATCTGTTGCAGGTCGTCTCGGGCAATCTCCAGCTGCTGCAGAAAGATATCGCGGGCAACGAGCGCGCCGAGACGCGGGTGGCGAATGCGCTGGCAGGGGTGTCGCGCGGGTCGCGGCTGGCAGCGCAATTGCTGGCGTTCGGGCGTCGGCAGGCGCTGGAGCCCAAGGTGGTCAACGTCACCCGCTTCGTGCGCGGGATGGACGACATGCTGCGCCGCGCGATCGGCGAGGGGATCGAAGTCGAGACGATCTTCGGCGGCGGGCTGTGGAACACCTTCATCGATCCGGGCCAGATCGAGAATGCGCTGCTGAACCTCGCGATCAACGCTCGCGACGCGATGGAGGGACAGGGGAAGCTGACGATCGAGCTGGCGAATGCGCATCTCGACGACGATTACGCACGTCGCCACGACGAGGTGGAGCCGGGGCAATATGTGATGCTGGCGGTCAGCGACACCGGGTGCGGCATGTCCGACGAGGTGGTCGCCAAGGTGTTCGAGCCGTTCTTCTCCACCAAGGCGGAGGGCAAGGGCTCGGGGCTGGGCCTGTCGATGGTCTATGGCTTCGTCAAACAGTCCGGCGGGCATGTGAACATCTATTCGGAGCCGGGGCACGGCTCGACGATCCGCCTGTATCTGCCGCGGGCGATGGAGCGCGAGGATGTCGAGGTGGTGCTCGACAACGGTCCGATCGCCGGCGGGACCGAGACGGTGCTGGTGGTCGAGGACGATGACGAGGTCCGCGCGACCGTCGTCGAGATGCTCGGCGACCTCGGCTATCGCGTGCTCAAGGCGGTCGATGCGCAAAGCGCGCTGAGCGTCGTCGAGAGCGGAATCCCGATCGACCTGCTGTTCACCGACGTGGTGATGCCGGGGACGCTCAAGAGCCCGGAGATGGCGCGCAAGGCGCGCGAGCGGCTGCCCGATCTCGCGGTGCTGTTCACCAGCGGCTATACCGAGAATTCGATCGTGCATGGCGGACGGCTGGATGCCGGCGTCGAGCTGCTGTCCAAGCCGTATACGCGCGAGGCGCTGGCGCGGAAGATCCGGCATGTCCTCGCGCAGCAGGCGCAGCGTCGCGAGAGTGTCGCGCCCCGACCGCAGCAGCCGATGCCGCGCGTCGCCGAGCCGATAAGCGCGCGGCGGACGATCCTGCTGGTCGAGGACGATGCGCTGATCCGCAGCGCGACGGCCGAGGTGTTGCAGGAGGCGGGGCATGTCGTGGTCGACGCCGCGAGCGCCGAAGAAGCGATGGCGGCGTTGCAGACCGCGCCGATCGACGTGCTGGTGACCGACGTCCACCTGCCGGGATCGTCGGGGCTGGAGCTTGCGGCCCGGGCCGCGGAAATCCACCCCGGTATCCGCATCGTCGTAGCGAGCGGCGACATCGGCGCGGTGCAGACGGAGGAGCCGAACATGCACCTGCTCGCCAAGCCGTATAGCGCGCGCGATTTGCTGGCGTTGTTGGGCGAGCAGGCGGTGCGCGAGAAGGCGCGTGAGGGCGAGGCGTAGGCGCTCGTTCCGATTAGCGTCATTGCGAGCGTAGCGCAGCAATTTAGGGTTGGATTAGGACACCCTGGATTGCTGCGCTGCGCTCGCAATGACGGTCAGGTGTGCGGCCACAAGGGACGGATAGGCTCAACCTGCGGTGAAGGTCATTCCCGCGCGGGCGATCAAACGGTCGCAAAGGGGTGCACCCATGATCGCGCCGGGTGTCCAGATGCCGCCCGCCGCCTCGACGTCGTGGAGCAGGCACAGCGCGCTTTCGGCGAGCATCTTCGACGTGCAGCCATAGCCGGGGTCGCTGTCACCGGTCACGACCGCGTCGATGCGGGTGCCGTCGGGCATCAACCCGGCGAAGAGGATGTCGAAATGGCCGGCGTCGCGTTCTTCCTTCGACGGGCCCTCGCCCGACTTCGGACCCTTGTCGCCCGCGAACGGGTTGAGCTTCGCCAGCGCGTCGGCGGCGGCCTTGCCGAGATCGCCGAGCCCGGCCACGACCATCTCGTCATAGACCAGATCGCCCCAGCGCTGACCCAGCAGGAAGTTGGTGCGGTGGACGTTCTTGGTGTTGATCGGCGCCATGATGAACGGTGCCACCCACGATTGCAGCGTCGCGTCGAATTCGGGAAGCAGTCCGCTCGGCTGGTGCGGGCCGGCGTGGCCGGGGGTGAGCGCGAACGGATCGCTCAATAGCCCGAACAGCGACGGCTGACGCGCACCGGCGGCGAGCGTCGCCTTGAGGCTGGCCGCGGTGCCGCCCGAGAAGCCGCCCTTCATGCGCCGGACGCGCGCCTTGATCCGCGGAACGGGTGTGCCGAAGCGTGCGAGCGCGGCCTCCTGCAAGGTCATCACGCCGAGGTCGAACGGGATCGAATCGAAGCCGCACGAGAAGACGATCCGCGCGCCGCTACGCTGTGCCTCGTCGTGATGCGCGTCGATCATCTGGCGCATCCACGCCGGCTCGCCACACAGATCGACATAGGCGGTGCCGGTCGCGGCGCAGGCGGCGATCAGCTTGCTGCCGTGGAGTTGGTACGGCCCGACCGTGCTGATGATGACCGTGGCGCGGCGACACATCGCTTCCAGCGCCGCGGGATCGTCGCTGTCGGCGATGACGACGGGCACGTCGATCGCCAGTTCGTCGCGGACCGCGGCGAGTTTGTTGGCGGCGCGCCCGGCGATCGCCCATCGCAGTCTGTCGGGATCGCGATGCGCGAGATACTCGGTGACCAGCTTGCCGGTGAAGCCGGTCGCGCCGAACAGGATGATGTCGAACTCGGCGGCCATGCGTCAGTCCGTGCCGACACCGGTCAGCGGGGCGCCGGAGCCGCCCGCGCGATCGTCGCTGGGGTCCTCGCCGTCATGGCCACCGCCAGCGCTGGCACCGCTGCCGTGTACCGCGCCGGTCGCGGGATCGAACGACGCGCGACGGCCGGCGTCGCCCTCCGATGCGGCGAGCGTGGATGGCTTTGAGGCGACGGAGCCGGCGGGCATGTCCTCCGCGAGCTTGCGCTCCTCGTCGAGCGTGTAGCCCTGGCCAAATTTGCCGGTGTCCTTGTCGAAGGCGGTCCGGCGGCGATGCTGGGGGTCGACGGGGTCGGTCATGATGGGGCAACGCGCGGGTCGGGGTGATGATCCCTGACGGCTGATGGCTGGTGCGACGGTCTCCATTGTCGAGCCGGCGAGTGATCCAAGGTCAGGATGACATGGCGACCTAGGTTCGTCATTGCGAGCGTAGCGACGCCGTCCGGGGCCGGATCAGGACGCCCTGGATTGCTTCGCTTCGCTCGCAATGACGACTTGAGGCAAGTCGCGCATCATGTTCTGGCACTGGCCTGATGGCACTGCACCGTTCGTGCCGGGCTTGTCGAAGGGCGCTGGTGGAGGCGCATGTGCTTCGACAGGCTCAGCACGAACGGGGTCGGTCATTCCGCCTTAACGTTCTGCGCTCGGCTGTCCGGCGGCGAGGGCCATCGCCTGTGCCGTTCCGGTGGCGGGTTTGACACGCGCGGCGGGTTCGTTGCGGCCGAGCGTGAGATAGAGGACACCCACGATCAGGACGCAGATCGCAAGTAGGGCGGGCCAGCCGGCGCTGCTGCGCTGGCCGATCGGGCGATGGTCGTGCGACATGGTCATTCTCCGGCGATCAAGACAATCGTCGGGTGTAATAACCTGCGTTGCGGGCGTGTTCCGGGCTGGCCGGTGAGATTTTGTTGCTGTCAGGCGGCGTGTTGATGCGTGTCGCGGACCGCCAGGGCGGCCTCCGCCTGCGCCAGCGCGCGGGCGTCGTCGACATCGAGCCACCAGGCGTCGCCGATGTCGATCACTTTGGCCTCGCCGCCCTGCGCTAGCGTCTCGACGCCGGCCGAGATCGATCCCGGGCCACCCGCGGCGATCGAGGCACGCAGCGCGTCGTGGAAGCGCGCGTCGACCGCGAAGACGCCGGTGTCGAAGCAATTATAGTCGGGCAGATGCTTGCCGATCGCGACGATCCGGTCGCCCTCGGCACGCACACGCGTGACGTCGTCCATGTCGACGAGCGGATTGTCGAGCCGGTGGTCGACGCCGAGCGTCAGCGCCGCCTCCGGAGCGGCGGCGACGCGCGCGATCAGCGCCGGGTCGACGAGATGGTCGGCCATCATCAACAGATGCCGCCGTGCGCCGATCGCATCGGCGCCGGTCAGCACCGAATGGCCGTTCGACAGCGACCAATCGGGGGTGCGCACGCATCGCACCGGCAGGTCGAGCGTCGCGGCGGCGAGCGCCAGATGGCGTTCGAGCCGCTCCGCTTCATGGCCGGTGACGACGGTGACGTCGGTAACGCCGCCCGCACGGGCGGCGCGCAGCACGCGCTCGATCAGCGGAACGCCGTTGACGAGCGTCAGCGGCTTCGAGGGTGACACCTCGCGCAGCCGGCTGCCATAGCCGGCCGCGACGATCAGCGCGTGCAAGGTCGAAGGGCCTTATTCGGCGGCGAGGCGCGCGTCGGCGTGGATGAACTCGTTGGTCATCGCTGCCGCCACGTCGTCGGTCACCTGCTGCGGCGGGTGCTTGCAGAAGAACGCCGACGGGCCTTCCAGCGCGCCACCGATCCCACGCTCCAGCCCGAGCTTCACGCAACGGATCGCGTCGACCACGACCGCGGCCGAGTTCGGCGAATCCTCGACCGACAGGCGCAGTTCGAGGTTCATCGGCACGCCACCGAACAGGTCGCCCTCAAGCCGCAGGAAGCACAGTTTGTTGTCGCCCAGCCACGGGATGTAGTCCGACGGGCCGACGTGGATGTTCTCGTCCGCCAGCCGCTCGGCGATCACCGCCTGCACCGCCTCGGTCTTCGACTCCTTCTTGCTCTGCAGCCGGTTACGGTCGAGCATGTTCATGAAGTCGGTGTTGCCGCCGGTGTTCAGCTGATAGGTGTGATCGATCGTCACGCCGCGCTGACCGAACAGGTTCGACAGCACGCGGTGGACGATCGTCGCGCCGACCTGCGCCTTCACGTCATCGCCGATGATCGGCAGGCCGGCATCGGCGAACTTCTTTTCCCAATCGGGGCGCGAAGCGATGAACACGGGCATGCAGTTCACGACGCCGAGACCGGCCTCGAGCGCGCATTCCATGTAGAATTCGGTCGCGACCTGGCTGCCGACCGGCAGGAAGTTGACGAGGATCTCGGCGCCCGAGCTCTTCAGCTCGGCGATGATCTCCGCCTTCTCGGCGTCACGGGTGTCGTTGATCTCGAACCCGCGATCGTTGGCCGCGGTCAGCATGTGCGGCGCAACGCCGTCCAGCTTCGCGCCCATCTTCACGATCGTGCCGGTCTTCGGCACGTCGGCATGGAAGACCTTGGTGCAATTCGGCTTGGCGAAGATCGCTTCACCCAGATCAAGCCCGACCTTCCGCGAGTCGACGTCAAATGCCGCGACGAACTCCAGATCGCCGACCTTGTATCCACCGATGTCCTCGTGGATCAGACCCGCGGCGGTGTTGCTGCCGGCATAGTGATATTTCCCTTGAATAAGGCTGCTTGCGCAGTTGCCGACACCGATAACCGCAACCTTGATCGTCGCCATTCTACCCCACTTGCCGACGCTTAGTCGGACGAAAAGCCATTTTACGTTGCCGCTTCGTGACAGATACGTGGCATCTGTCAAGCGAGCCGATGCGCTGTATAGGCGCAGCGGGGCAATCTCGCGAGGGACCGCGTGAACGAATCTGAAACGGCTGTGGCGGGAAAGCCGCGGGAGCTGCAAGGTTTTCTGAACAGGGTATTGTATCACCCGCTGGCGCATCGCCTGGCGAAGGCGCTGGTGCCGACTCCGGTGACGCCGAACATGGTGTCGATCGCCGGCGCCGTGATGGTGATGGTGACGGCCGTGCTCTACGCCTGGGTCGCGACCCCGGTGGCGATCGCGATCGGCTTCGCGCTGCATTGCGGCTGGCATGTCGTCGACGGGGCGGACGGTGCGCTGGCGCGGATGTCGGGGCGTGCGTCGCCGTCGGGCGAGATCGTCGACGGCCTGTGCGATTATGCCGGGCATGGCGTCCTGTATCTGTTGCTGGCGGGCACGCTGGACGACACCGTGGGCTGGATCGCGTGGCCGATCGCGATCGCCGCGGGGCTGAGCCGTGCGGTGCAGTCGGTCTTCGCCGAGAGCCAGAGGCGGACCTACCAATGGTGGGCGTATAATACGCCGTGGCTGCAGAATGCGAAGTCGGACGGGCGCGGGATCGGGGTAGCGCTGTCTAATCTGTATCTCAGCGTGTGGCACGCGCTGTCGCGACCGACCCAGCGCGTCAACGCGCTAGTGGCGAGTGCGGAGGCCGATCCGCCCGAGCGGCGGCGGATCGCCGGGATCGCCCGGACGGTCGGGTCGCGCGCGCTGCCGCTGCTGGCGGCGCTGGGCGCCAATCCGCGCACCATCCTGTTGGGGCTGAGCATGATCGCGGGGACGCCGTTGTGGTTCTTCCTGATCGAGATCGTCGTCCTCAACATCGGGCTGGTGCTGGCGATCATGCAGGCCGCGTATCTGGGGCGGCGGATCGCAGCACTGATCGCGGACGGGCATCAATAGCGGCGCCGGAACCGGCTCGCACGGCGGCGGGTTGGCGCGAGAGAGATCATAGGGAGGAGCGACGATGCGACAGGTTATGATGATGTCGGGTATCGGGCTGGCGGCGCTGTCGCTGGCGGCGTGCAACGACGAGGGCAAGATGGACACCGGCACGCCGGTCGCGGGCGGCGCGCGCGCGGTGGCGATGCTGGCGACCGCGACCGGCGCGCCGGTCGGCCGCGCGAGCGCGACCGAGGTGGCGGGCGGCGTGCGCTTCACCATCGACGCCACGGGCATGCCGGCGGGGACGCATGGCGCACACGTCCATATGGTCGGGCGCTGCGACGCGCCGGACTTCACGAGCGCGGGCGGACACTGGAACCCGACCCAGAAGAAGCACGGCACGATGAACCCGCAGGGGCCGCATCAGGGCGACCTGCAGAACCTCGTCATCGGCAGCGACGGGCGCGGGACGATCGGCGCGGTGATCCCGGGGGCGACGCTGGCCGGGCTGCTGGATGCCGATGGCGCGGCGATGGTGATCCACGCCGGACCGGACGACCTGATGACCGACCCAAGCGGCAATTCGGGTGGACGGATCGCGTGCGGGGTGTTCCAGGCTTCGTGAAGCCACTTCGCCGACGCTGAGGTCAGATCGGCTCCCCCGCTGCCTGCGCGCGCGCTTCCCGCGTTCGCTCGGCGGCGGGGAAGCGGCGGTAGGCTGCCAGCCCCGCCGCCAGGGTGATCGGCACGCTGAGCAGTAGCGACAGCATTCCCGTCGACAGGCTGCCGCTGAGCGTCGAGATCCGCCCGGCGAGATACGGACCGAGCGCCAGTCCGATCAGCGTCGTGCCGATGAAGAAGGTCGCGGTCGCGGTGCCGCGCATGCGGGGCAGCACCAGGTCCTGCGTCGCGGCCGCCGCGGCACCCAGCCCCCAGGCCGCGAAGATCTGTGCGCAGAACACGCAGACATAGAGCACCACCGGCGTCGCGGTGGTGTAGCCGGCGATCATGAACGGCACCGGCAGCACCGCGCTGGCCAGCACGGGCACCAGCCGGCCGGCCGGGTTGCTGCGCCGGAGCCGGTCGGCGATCAATCCGCCGGTGGTCACGCCGATGAATCCCGCTGCCGCGCCCGCGCCGCCGATGAACAGCCCGGCCTCTGCGGGCGAGACGCCGAGCACGCGGATCGCATAGGGCGCTGCCCAGAAGCTCGAGGCATAGGCCATGAAGGCGTTGAGCCCATAGGCGATCACGGTGCAAAGGAAGGCGGGCGTGCCGAGGATCAGCGCGAAGGTCGGCGGGTCGCGGTGCCGCAGCGCGCAGCCCCAGGAGAAGACGGCATAACCGCCGACGCCGACCGCGACCCATTGCGGCAGCGGCTCGCCGAACGCGCGGAGTAGCGCGACGAGCGCGACGGTGACGGCCAGCCCTGCGAGGTTGACGAGCAGCGCGCGCCGCCCGAGCCGCGCCGCGCCGATCAGGGTCAGCGGCGGCAGGATCGTGACCAGCTCGTCGAGGAAAGCGCGGAAGGGCGCCGGGTGCGGGGGCGGTGTGGGCAGCCCTTCGACCGCACCGCGCACCGGTTCGCGCAACGTCGCGACGACCATCGCCAGCACCAGCCCCGGCACGCCGACCGCAAGGAACGCCGCCTGCCAGCCGGCGAGCCCAAGCGGGCCGCCGCCGGGGTAGGCGCGGTTCCAGTTCTGGACGATCAGCCCGCCGATGAACAGCGAGCAGCCACCGCCGACATACAGGCCCGCCGAATAGATCGAGAGCGCGGTGGCACGCAGGCGCTTGGGGAAATAATCCGAGATCAGCGAATAGGCCGAGGGGGAAGCGGTCGCCTCGCCGACGCCGACCCCGACGCGCGCGGCGGCGAGCTGCGCGCCGTTTGCGGACAGGCCCGACAGCGCGGTCATCGCCGACCAGAGCGTCAGCCCGGCGGTCATCAGCCGAACGCGGTGCCAATTGTCCGCCAACCGCCCCAGCGGGATGCCGAACAGCGCGTAGAAGACGCCGAACGCCGTCCCGTAGAGAAATCCCAGATCCTCGTCGCGAAGGTTGAGATCGCGCTTGATGTCCTCGGCGAGGATCGAGATCACCTGACGGTCGACAAAGTTCAGGACATAGACCAGGAACAGCAGCCCCAGCACATACCACGCATAGCCGCTCGCGCGGGCGTCCTGCTCTCCGGCCATGCATCCTCCCGATTTTTCGGGAGCGTAACAGAGTAATGGGGCGAGGGAAGAGGACGCTCTTTGCTCTTCTTCTCCGGGGCTACTCCGGGGCGACGGCTCGTTAGTCCAGCGGCCACCTTGCCACCGGCTCGTAGTGCGCGCCTTCGTGGCCGAGGATGCTCTCGTAGAGAGTCAGGTGCGGCATCGTGAAATCGGGCGAGGCGAGTGCGGCGTGGTCGGCGATCCAGCGGTCGATCAGCGCCGGGTCACCCGCCGTGCGCGAGAAACGCGCGAGGGTGATGTGCGGGAGATAGCGACGGGTGTCGGGTGCGATCCCGGCGCGGGCGAGCGCCTGGTCGACCTTGCGGTGGAGCGCGGCAAGCGGCTCGACCGGGAAGACGCGTGCCCAGAGCGTGTCGATCCGGCCACGCTTGTCGAACGTGCCCGCTCCGTCGAGCCGCACCGTCGGGGTGGGCGCGGCGATGCGCGACAAAGCGGTGGCGACGTCCTCGGCCTGTCGACGATCGACCTCACCGATGAAGCGCACGGTAACGTGAAGCTGCTCATCGTCCTGCCAGCGCGCGCCGGGAAGCCCCTCCATCGCGTCGAGCAGCAGGGTGCGGATCGCAGGGGGCGGGCGCAGCGCGACGAAGAGGCGGTGCATGGGGCTGTAACGAACCTTTGCTGGATCGGATGCGCGCGCGCGGCTCGCTTGAAAAGCGGGAACCGACGCGCGATATTCCCCGTATCCGACCCATTCGTTCGGATGAAGGAGCAAAGAGACAATGGCCAATTGGTCCGATCCCCGGCCCTCCGCTGCCCCGTTTGGCGGGGCCGCTTCGGGCACCCGCACGGAGGCGCGCGACGCCGGCCTGCGGTCGTACATGCTGTCCGTCTACAACTACATGGCCTCGGGCGTGCTGTTGACCGGCATCGTGGCGCTCGGCTTTGCGCTGTCGGGTTATGCCCAGGCAGTGTTCGGCACGCCGCTGCGCTGGGTCGTGGCGCTGGCGCCACTGGCGTTCGTGTTCGCGATGAGCTTCGGACAGGGCAAGTTTTCGACCTCGACGCTCAAGGCGATGTTCTGGGGCTTTGCGGTCACGATGGGCTTGTCGCTGTCGTCGATCTTCTTCGTCTACTCGCCGATCGCGATCGCGCAGGCGTTCGCAGCCACCGCAGCGGGCTTCGCGGCGTTGAGCCTGTACGGCTATACGACGAAGCGTGACCTGTCGGCGTTCGGGACCTTCCTGATCATCGGCCTCGTCGGGCTGATCGTCGCGAGCCTGATCAATCTGTTCGTCAACTCGGGTCCGCTCGGGCTGCTGATCTCGCTGGTCGGCGTGCTGCTGTTCGCGGGGCTGACCGCCTATGACACGCAGCGCACCAAGAGCCTGTATTTCCAGGTCGCGGGTTATGGCCCGGAGATGGTCGGCAAGGCGGTCGTGATGTCGGCGCTCAGCCTGTACCTCGACTTCATCAACATGTTCCTGTTCATCCTGCGCCTGTTCGGCGGGAACCGCGACTGATCCGCGGGATTGAGTGACGGAACGTCTGGGGCTCGGCGGGTGACTGCCGGGCCCTTTCTCTTGTGTGGAAGGGGCGAGGATGCGCCTGTCGATCGAGGCGGTGCTGGATTACGGCTTTCCCGCCGCCGCCGATGTATTGCTGCAGATCGAGGTCGCGGCGCTGCCCGATCAGTTGCTGGAGACCCAATCGCTGGTGATCGAGTCGGATCACCCGATCCGCGCGGTGGCGGGCGAGGACGGGATCGGGCAACGTTGCTGGGCGCGCGCCGAGCACCGGCTGGTGGCGCGCTATAATGCGATCGTCGCGATCGACCGCCCGACTGTTCGGCTCGACCTGTTACCCGCCACCCCGGCGGCTCGGCTGCCCGCGGCGACGATCCCGTATCTGCTGCCGAGCCGGTACATCGAGGCCGATCGGTTCGATCATTTCGTGCGGCGCACGTTCGATGGACTGAGTGGCGGCGCGCTGGCGGTGGCGCTCGCCGACTGGGTGCGCGACAATCTCGACTACGCCCCGGTCGCGCCGGGCGGTGGCGCGCTGCATACCTTCGCGGAGCGGCGTGGCGTGTGTCGCGACTATGCGCACCTGCTGGTCGCTTTGGCAAGGGCAGCGGAGATCCCGGCGCGCTGCGTGTCGGTCTATGCGCCCGGCGTCGATCCGCCCGACTTCCATGCGGTCGCGCAGGTGTGGCTGGACGGAGCGTGGCATCTGCTCGACGCGACCGGCATGGCGCATCCCGATGAGATCGCGTTGGTCGGTGTCGGGCGTGACGCGACCGATATCGCATTCATGACGATCTTCGGCATGGCCAGCCTGTGGGAGCAGCGCGTGCGGGTGACGCGGCTACCCTAGGAACGCGGTCGCACGAGCGGCGTTGAGATGTGAACCAATGTGTCCGGATGAGGAGGGTATGATGACCGAAGCGAGCCCGATCGACGACCGCGCGCTCGACAGCCTGTCGGTAGCGCCCGATGCCGGCAATGCCGGTGGATCGAAGGACGCCCGACAGGATGCGGGGCAGGACCGCTCCATCGAGAAAAGACTGGCCAAGCATCCGGGTAGCGAGGATGCGCGCCTGGACGCTGGACTCGATGAGACGATGGACGCGTCCGACCCGGTGTCGATCACGCAGCCTGGCCGCAGCGAGCCGGCGCCTTCGTCCGGCTTCGATGCAGCGGAAGAGGCGGAGCGCCAGCGCGACGCCTGATACGTACGTGTCCGCGCCGCCGGTCGGGGAAGAGCCCCGGGCGGCGGCGCGTCGATTGTTGCGCGTAACCGTCCCTGACCTTCATATCTGACGTTACTACTCCGTTCGTCGCATCTATGTTGCGGTGCGGCACGGGCCATGCTGACTTGTGACAGTCGGAAGACGGCGCCGTTAAGCCAAACGTTAACCACTTTGGCGCATTCTTCCGGGCATTGGATCATGCACGGCGGGGTGTGACGATGGGTAGAATGAAGGCAGCCGAAGGGGCGATGACGCTGGCCGAGATGAAGGAGTTCGCGACCTTCCCTGCAGCGACGCAGCGGTACATTCGCCGCAGTCTCGACGTCGGTCTCGATCGCGATGACGCACTGGCGCGCTGGTCGCGCGATATCGTCGAGGCGGCGAGCATCCGGGCGCAGGCACAGCATTATCGCCGCCTTGCCGGGATCCGCGCGCTGGTTCCCGACGACAGCGGCCTCGATGCCGCCGAACAGGTGCTCGCACCGCTGATCACGCTGGCGGCGTTCGATCTGGGGCAGGGGCGGATCACCTCCTTCTCGGCGTTCCGTTTCCTGTTCGAACGGCTGGTCGGTGCGAAGGTGCGGCCGTGGCTGCCATCGGCCTTTTGCTCGGCGGCGGCGATGCCGCATCTGCATCCGGAACTGCGGCGTCAGTTGCTCCAGTCGATCAGCGAGGCGGCGGCGACGGCGTCCGGTTGGTCGTCACGGCAGCCGGCGTTCTTCCCGCATTGGGTCGAGAAGGTCGACACGGCCGCGCTGCCGCATTGATCGTCAGGTGAAGCGCAGCGCGATCGGCAGCTGCGTGTCGCGTGCGGCATCGTCGAAGACGCCGCGCACGCGGTCGAGATAGGTGAGCAGCGGCGCCGGGAGCGGCGTGCTGATCGCGATCTCGACGGTCAGCGGTGGGCGGATGCGATTTTCTCCCGCCACCAACCCGTCGTAAAGCGCGTCGAGATTGGGGCCGTGCCAATCGGGCGCGCCGAGCGCCGGCAACAGCGCCGCCCAGAAGTCCTCGCGTTGCTGCCAATCGCGCGCGTCGAGCACTATCAGCGACATGCGCGCCAGCCTTTCTCACCGCGCGCCGCCTGGTCGAGGTGGAAGTGATCGCGATGCGCGGCATTGTAGTCGGGCGACAGGACCGTCGCGAACAGTCCGCACGCGCCATCGCGTACCTCGCGCAGGAACGCCGCTTTGGGCCCGCCTTCCTTCCAATCGCGCGCGACGCTGATCCGCGTGCCGTTCGACAGGCGGAAGCCGGCGATGTCGATCGCGTCGGCGGTTGAATGTTCGCTCCACGCTCCGGCGTCGCGGCCGTAGAGGCGGCGACACGAATAGCTGCCGAAATGATCGATGCGCGTGACGCGGGCGTCGAAATGGCGGCGCGCGGCGGGGAGCAGCACGTTCCACTCCCACATCGTCAACGCAGCCGCGACCGGACAGGCGATGCCGAGGTTGGAGGGTGACAGCGCGGTGCTGCGCGCGCCGCCGGCGGTCAGCCGCACCGCATCGTCATAGCCGCATCGGCCGTCGCGGCGTGCGGGCAGGGCAGTGAAGCGTACCCCGGCCTGTGTCAGCAATCCGCGGCACGCGTTCGCATCGCCGGTCAGCCCCGCCAGCTTGCGCCCGGTGAACAGACCGACCGGCTGGCCGAGATCGAGTGGGGTCCACGGCAGGTCCTGGGGTCGTCCGCGCAGCATCGCCCAGGTGACGAGCGCGAGCGTGGCGAGCAGCGCCAATGCAACGCTCCATCCGGCGATGTGTCGGATCGCGCCCGCTACCCGCGCTGCACGCGATCGCGGCGCTCGGCGGTGACGGGGTAGCCGAGGTCGTCGGGAATGCAGAGATATTCCTCCCCGTCGCGAAGTTCGAACCACGGCACCACGAGGCGCACGGGGAACGCGCGCGCCTGCGCGACCGCAGCCGCATAAGTGCGGAACAGGGCAAGCCGCTCGAGGTTGCGGCGCGTGGGAAAGATCAGCGACAGACGTCCCGCATCGGCATCGACGAGCATCGCCTGAGCGCTCGACCAGCAGAGCCGGACGTTCTCGGTGCCGTCGACCTGCGGCGCGGGCGCGTCGGCGGGAAGTGCGGCGAGATAGAAGCGCGTGTCGTAGCGGCGCACCGGGCTATATTCGGGGCGCCAGCGGGCGAACGGCACCAGGGCGTCGAGATCGAGCGTGGCGCCCGCTGCCGCCAGCGCCTCGCCGAAGGTCGCGCCACTGCCTAGCGCAGCGCGGATCGTCGCGATCATGGATGCATCGGGGACAGTGGCGAAGCCGACCGGCAGGGCTGCCTCCTCGATCGTCTCGCGGATCGCCGCGATGCGCGCGGCGCCTTCGTCTATATCCGCCATTCCGAACGCACGGGCGAGATCATGATCGCCGGGGTCGACGCGGCCGCCGGGAAAGACCATCGCGCCGGGCGCAAAGGCCATGATGCCGGCACGTTCGACCATCAATATGTCGGGGGGACCGTCGGCACGATCGCGCATAACCACCAGCGTGGCGGCGGGCATCGCGTCGGGTGGAGAAGGGGAAGTTGGGTCATCATCGGCGGCGGGTGGTGGAGCTGAGGGGAATCGAACCCCTGACCTCTGCAGTGCGATTGCAGCGCTCTCCCATCTGAGCTACAGCCCCGCCCGCCGATGCCCGGCGTGGCCGGGAGCGACGCCCTTAAACGCGATCTGCGGGCGACGCAACAGCCGTCGCCACCCAACATCCGAAAAATACCGGACGATCAGCCGGTGCGGACACGCGACGAAAACAACGTTGTGCGAGTGTAACGACAGGAACGAACTGCCGCAGATCAGCTTTCTCCCGGATACTGGCGCGACGCCGCAACGCGGTGCGCGACCCGTGTCTGACGCAGGAGAATCAAGATGGGCTACGAACGCTATCCGCGCGGTACCGACCCCAAGGGCGATTATTACGGGCGCAGCGAAACGCAGGATTATGGTCGCGACTATGGCTCTGGCCGCTCCGGCAGCTATTCGAGCGCGCGCGACTATCAGGCGGCGGGATCGTACGATCGCGACGACGATCGTGGCGGCCGCAGCAGCTACGGACAGAGCGACGACTACGGGCAACGCAGCGCCGGACGCGACAATTACGGGCAGGGCGACTACGGCCAGTCCAGCTACGGGCGCGACAATTCCGGCCAGCGCGAAGGCTATGGCCGTCAGCAGGGTGGCTTCGGCAGCTACGACCGCGATCGTGAGGACCGTGGCTATTCGAGCGGCCAGCGCAGCGACTATCGTGACCGGTACAGCGAGCGCTCGGGCGGCGGCTTTGGCCAGCAACAGCGGTACGGCCAGTCGTCGGGCTATGGCCAGAGCAGCGAGAACCATGGCAGCTACGGTTCGGACGGTCGTCGCTTCAACGACGTCGGCTCGCATCGTCATGACGACGACGACGCCTACCGCGGCGGCGCGCAGAGCCGTCATCGCGACCGTGGCGCGAACTACGGACGTCAGCCGCAGGGCTATGACTACGACGATCGTGGGTTCTTCGCGCGCGCCGGCGACGAAGTGCGGAGCTGGTTCGGTGACGAGGATGCGGAGCGTCGTCGCGAGGCCGACAGCCGCTACGACGAGCGCTATTACCAGCAGCAGGGTCGCTCGGATCGGGACGGCGACTATCACAACTGGCGCTCGGGCCAGATCGCGGCGCTCGATCGCGACTATGACGAATATCGTCAGGAAAACCGTTCGCGCTTCGAGAATGAATTCTCGTCCTTCCGCAGCGAGCGCCAGACGCAGCGCACCTCGCTCAACCAGGTGCAGGAGCATTTCGAAGTCGTCGGCTCCGACGGCAGCCACGTCGGCACCGTCGACAAGGTCCGTGGTGACCGTATCATCCTGACGAAGAACGACGTCGCTGCGGGTGGCCAGCACCATTCGATCCCGTCGCGCTGGATCAAGTCGGTCGAGGACAAGAAGGTCAGCCTGTCCAAGACCGCCGACGAGGCCAAGCAGCACTGGCGCAACGAGGAGCAGAACCAGGCGATGTTCGGCCATGACGATCGCTCCGGCAATCGCGACCGGATGCAGGGTTCGTCGACGTCCTCGGCCACCAGCGGGTCGACGACGACGGGAACGACGACCGGGTCGTCGACCACCGGGTCCACGGCCGCAGGGTCCACGACGACCGGCACGACCGATCAGAAGGACACCAACCTGAACAGCAGCTTCTCCGGCACGTATTGAACGGCCGCGGTTCGCGCCGCCGGAAGGTAGCGCGGCTGTGACGGAAAGCCCCGGACCGGATGGTCCGGGGCTTTTTCGTGTGCGGCGGCAAAGGTGGCATTTCGCGGCGAAAGGCCCCACATCGGATCGGCATGATGTATCCCCGTCGCACGCAATCAAAGATCATCCGCGTCATCGATCTCGAAACCACCGGCGCGGCGCCGCCAGCGCACGCGGTGTGCGAGGTCGGCTGGCAGGATGTCGCGCTGGGTGCGGACGGGCGCTGGGAGCTTTATGGCGAGGGCGGCAACATCCTCGTCAATCCGGGCCGTCCGATGCCCGCGATCACGCAGGCGATCCACCATATCCGGGATGAGGATGTCGCCGACGCGCCGTGGTGGCACGATGTCGCGCGACAGGTGCTCGATCCGTACCCGCGCCGCATCGCGCTGGCGGCGCATCGTGCGGCGTTCGAGGAGCAATTCTGTACGCCGGCGCTGACGCATGGCGCCGACTGGATCTGCACATGGAAATGCGCGCTGCGGCTGTGGCCGGACTCGCCGAGCTATTCCAATCAGGTGCTGCGGTACTGGCGCAAGCCGCATGGGCTTGAGCATGAGCGTGGGCTGCCCGCGCATCGCGCCTTCCCCGACGCCTATGTGACCGCGCATCATCTGCGCGACCAGTTGAACGAGGCATCGGCGGCGCAATTGATCCAATGGTCGAGCGAGCCGGGGCTGTTGCCGCGGGTTCGCTACGGTCCGGATCGTGGCAAGGAGTGGCGCGAGATCGAGGAAGAAAGCCTCGTCAAGTTCCTGACCGACCGCGATCCCGATGTGCGCTTCACCGCCGAAACCGAAATGGCGCGCCGCCGTGGCGGCGGGCATGTCGGGCGGATGACCGCGCAGGAGCTGCTGCTTTGATGAACCTGGAGCATTCCCGGACTAGGTTGGGCCGTCGTCATCGCCCTGCGGGGGACCGCTGAGCGGCGAAGCGCTGGCGTAATGCTGCGTTGCTCGTCGTTCATCACACCAAAATAATCTCCGTGCCGATGATCCAGCCTGATCCGGTATTGCTCTAGGTCAGTAAGACTGCATCTTCGGCTGGCGCAGCGCGCCCGCAAGCGATAACGGAAGCGTAATGGCCGACACGCCTGCCGCTGCTCCGATCAATCGCTCGCTCGCGCGCCGCATGACCGCGTTGATGGCGCTCGGCTTCATTGCGTTGCTGCTGGTCGGCTATGCGGCGGTGCGGGTCATGCAGCGGAACGAGCTGCACACCGCCATGGTCGAGCATACCTATCAGGTGCAACGCGCGGTGTTGAACGTCCGCCGCCTGGTCGAGGAAAGCGAAGCGGCGCGGCGCGGGCTGATGCTGATGCCCGAGCGCGGGACCACGCGCGCCAATTTCCTGCGGGCGCGCCAGCAGATGGCACCGGCGCTGGTGCGGATCGAGGAACTGACCCGCGACAATCCGGCGCAGCGTCGCTACCTGCAGGGATTGCGGTTGCAGCTGCGCAGCCTGCTTGCACGACAGGACCGGACGCTGGCGTTGCTGGCGCAGGGCGATCAACGCGGCGCGATCGTGGCCTACGCCGACGATGCCGAGGTGCGCGACATCGTGACGATCCGCAACGTGCTCGATCGCATGGCGCGGATCGAGCGGCGGTTGATGGCGAGTCGCGATGCCGAGCTGCGAGCCAGCCAAAGCGCCTTCTACACGCTGATCGCGCTGGGCGCGGTGGTGCTGTCGGTGGTGGCGGTGATCTCCACGTTGACGATCCTGTCCTATACCCGCGACCTGGCGCGGTCGGACGAGGCGCTACGCGTCCTCAATGCCGGGTTGGAGGACATGGTCGCGACGCGCACCGAGGACCTGACCCGCGCCAACGAGGAAATCCAGCGCTTCGCCTATATCGTCAGCCATGATCTGCGCTCTCCCCTCGTCAACGTAATGGGCTTCACCGCCGAGCTGGAGACCGCCGCCTCGTCCTTGCGTGCGCTGGTCGAACGCGTCGAGGCGGACGCGCCGGCGGTGGCGAGCGAGGAGGCGCGGCTGGCGGCGACCGAGGATCTGCCCGAGGCGATCGGCTTCATCCGGACGTCGACGCAGAAGATGGATCGGCTCATCAACGCGATTCTGCAATTGTCGCGGCAAGGGCGGCGCGCGCTGACGCCCGAGAAGATCGACGTCGCCGCGCTGATCCGCCAGATCGGCGATACGCTGTCGCACCGACTATCCGAGACTGACACGGAGCTGAGCGTCGACGGCGTGCTGCCCGAGGTGGTCAGCGATCGGCTGGCGCTCGACCAGATCTTCTCCAACCTGATCGAGAATGCGGTGAAGTATCTACGCTCCGGTGTGCCCGGCCGGATCACGGTCACCGGGCGGCGGGCGCGCGACCGGGTCTTTTACACGATCCGCGACAATGGCCGCGGGATCGATCCGCGCGACCATCAACGGGTGTTCGACCTGTTCCGCCGCTCGGGCGCGCAGGACCGGCCGGGCGAGGGGATCGGGCTCGCCACCGTTCGCGCTTTGGTCTTCCGATTGGGCGGGACCATCGACGTCGCGTCCGAACTCGGGCAGGGGGCGGCCTTCACCGTGTCGCTGCCGCTCGTCATCGCCAAACAGGAACTCAACCCATGAACGCGCCGCAATCCGTCAACATCGTGATGATCGAGGATGACGAAGGTCATGCGCGGCTGATCGAGAAGAACATCCGCCGCGCCGGGATCATGAACCCGATCCGCCACTTCACGGATGGCACCAGCGCGCTCGATTACATCTTCAACGACACCACCGGCCCGCAGCTTAATGGCCCGGCGCTGGTGCTGCTCGACCTCAACCTGCCGGACATGAGCGGGACCGATATCCTCGCCAAGATCAAGACCAGCGACGGGCCGGTGAAGCGCACCCCCGTGGTCGTGCTGACCACCACCGACGACAGCCGCGAGATCCAGCGCTGCTACGATCTGGGCGCGAACGTCTATATCACCAAGCCGGTGAATTATGAGAGTTTCGCGCAGGCGATCCGCCAGTTGGGGCTGTTCCTGTCGGTGATCCAGGTTCCCGATCTGGACGATGCACACTGATGATCGATACGCCCCGCATCCTCTATATCGACGATGACGCGGGTATTCGGCGGCTGGTGACGCGCGCGCTGGAGCGGCGCGGGTATACGGTGACGGTCGCCGACGGCGGCGAGGCGGGGGTGGCGCTGGCCGCAGCCGAGCCGTTCGATGTCGTCGCGGTCGATCATTATATGCCGGGGATCGACGGGCTGGAGACGATGGCGCGGCTGTCGATGCTGACCGATGCGCCGCCGATGGTCTATGTCAGCGGTTCGGAGGAGACGCAGGTCGCGCTGGCGGCGCTGCGCGGCGGGGCGGCGGATTACATCGTCAAGACGCCGGGCGACGACTTCTTCGACCTGCTCGACGCGACCTTCCGGCAGGTGATCGAGCGCGCGCAACTGAGCCGTGCCAAGGCACGTGCCGAGGACGATCTGCGCGCGAGCAACGCGCGGTTGGAGGCGTTGCTCGCCGAGGTGAACCACCGGGTCGCCAATTCGCTGCAACTCGTGTCGGCGATGGTGCGGATGCAATCGAGCGCGCTGACCGACGAGGCGGCGCGTGCCGCGTTGGAGGATACGCAGCGCCGGATCAGTGCGATCGCGCAGGTCCATCGGCGGCTCTATACCGGCGACGATGTCGAGAGCGTCGACATGCTCGATTATCTGACGCAGTTGATCGACGAATTGACCCAGACGTGGTCGACCGACGATTGTCCGCGCGCTTTGGTGCTCCACGCCGAGCCGCTTCGGTTGCCGACCGATCGCGCGGTGTCGCTGGGGGTGATCGTCACCGAGCTGGTGAGCAACGCGTGCAAATATGCCTATCCGGGCGGGGCGGGCGAAGTGCGCGTGCGGCTGTCGCGCGACGGGGACGAGCGGTTCCGGCTGACGGTCGAGGATGACGGGATCGGGCTGGGGGATGAACCCCCCAAGGGGACCGGCGTCGGCACGCGGTTGATCCGAGCGATGGCGCAGAGCCTCGATTCGATCGTGGAATATGATCGGACGCATACGGGGACGCGGGCGATCGTTGCGGCGGCGGTGGGGTAGGGGTTGCCCCTGTCGAGCTGGAGCCTCACTGGCTACGGCTTGAACTGACAGACGGGTTAAGGACCTGATTTAACCGGTTTGAACCGGCTGTATTCGTGTCCCGGCGGAGGCCGGGGCCCAGTTGGGAAGGCTGGGGAAACGAAGCGCAACGCCGATCATCGGCGTCCCCCAACTGGGCCCCGGCCTTCGCCGGGGAGACGTCAAGCCTGATGGAACACCGCGGAAGCGCGATCAGTCCAGATTGGGGCGCAACAATCGCGTCGCGCGGTCCATGTCGACGCCCAGCCGCTGTGCGTAATCCGCCAGTTGATCCTCGCCGATCCGCGCGACGCCGAAATATTCCGCCTGCGCATGGCCGAAGTAGAAGCCGCTGACTGCCGCGGTCGGCAGCATCGCGAAGCTCTCGGTCAGTTCCAGCCCGACGTTCTTCTCCGCATCGAGCATCTCGAACAGCCGCACCTTGAGCGAATGTTCGGGGCAGGCCGGATAGCCCGGCGCGGGGCGAATGCCGCGATATTGCTCGCGGACCAGCGCGTCGTTGGTCAGTTGCTCGTCGGGCGCATAGCCCCAGAGCGTCTGTCGGACATGCTGGTGCAGCGCCTCGGCAAACGCCTCGGCGAAGCGATCGGCGAGCGCCTTCAGCAGGATGTCGTTATAGTCGTCGTTGTCGGCCTTGTAGCGCGCGAGGTGTGCGTCGATGCCGTGGATGCCGACGGCGAAGCCGCCCATCCAGTCGCCCGCCGGGTCGATGAAGTCGGCGAGGCACATGTTCGCGCGGCCTTCACGCTTGGCGATCTGCTGGCGCAGGAACGGCAGCCGCGTCGAATGTTCGTTGCTGCGGTCGAGGTCGGGGAGGTTGAAGCCCTCCGGCACGCTGCCGCCATCGGGGCTGCGCGTATCGACGGTGTGGCGGTCGTGGACCCACACGTCGTCGTCGTGGCGGTGGCATGGCCACAGCCCGGCGACGCCGCGCGCGGTCAGCCACTTCTCCGCGACGATCCGGTCGAGCATCGCCTGCGCGTCGGCATAGAGCGACGACGCGCTCTCGCCGACCACGTCATCGGTGAGGATCGCGGGGTAATTGCCCGCCAGTTCCCAGGCGCGGAAGAACGGCGTCCAGTCGATGAACTCGCGCAGATGCGCCAGATCCCAATCATCGAACACGTGCACGCCCGGCTGCGAGGGAGCGGGGGCTTTGAGCGCCATGTCGGCGGCAAAGCCGCGCTTGCGCGCCTCGTCGAGCGGCAGCAGCTTGTTCTGGCCCTTGCCCTCGCGTGCGTCGCGAACCGCCTGATAATCCTTGGCGACTCCGGCGACATAATCGTCGCGGATCGTGTCGGAGACGAGCGTCGTCGCGACGCCGACCGCGCGGCTGGCGTCGAGGACGTGGACGACCGGGCCGGTATAGGCGGGCGCGATCCGCAGGGCGGTATGGACCTTGGAGGTGGTCGCGCCGCCGATCAGCAGCGGCATCTGCATCTGCGCGCGCTGCATCTCCTCGGCGACCGTCACCATCTCGTCGAGCGAGGGGGTGATGAGGCCCGACAGGCCGATCATGTCGGCGTCATTCTCGTTCGCGGCGTCGAGGATCTTCGACCACGGCACCATCACGCCGAGGTCGATCACCTCGAAGCCGTTGCACTGGAGCACGACGCCGACGATGTTCTTGCCGATATCGTGGACGTCGCCCTTGACGGTCGCCATCACGACCTTGCCCTTGCCCTTCGCGCCCGGCTCCTTGGCCGCCTCGATGAACGGCATCAGGTGCGCGACCGCCTTCTTCATGACGCGCGCCGACTTCACCACCTGCGGCAGGAACATCTTGCCCGATCCGAACAGGTCTCCGACGACGTTCATGCCGTCCATCAGCGGGCCTTCGATCACCTCGATCGGACGCGCGAACATCTGGCGGCATTCCTCGGTATCCTCGACGACATGCGCGTCGATGCCCTTGACCAGCGCATATTCGAGGCGCTTGCGCACCTCGAGCGAGCGCCATTCGGCCGCCTGCTTCTCGGCCGCGGCATCGGTGCCGCGGAACTTCTCGGCCAGCGCGACCAGGCGGTCGCCGGCCTCGGGATCGCGGTTGAGGATGACGTCCTCGCACGCCTGGCGCAGGTCGGGAGCGATCGCGTCATAGACGTCGAGCTGACCGGCGTTGACGATCGCCATGTCCATGCCGGCGGGGATGGCGTAATAGAGGAACACCGAATGCATCGCGCGCCGCACCGGCTCGTTGCCGCGGAAGCTGAACGACAGGTTCGACAGGCCGCCCGAGATATGGACGTGCGGGCAGTGCGCCTTGATCTCGCGACACGCCTCGATGAAGTCGACGCCGTAGTTGTTGTGCTCCTCGATGCCCGTCGCGACCGCGAAGACATTGGGATCGAAGATGATATCTTCCGGCGGGAACCCGATCCCGAGCAGCAATTTGTAGGCGCGTTCGCAGATCTCGACCTTGCGCGCCTGCGTGTCGGCCTGACCGGTCTCGTCGAACGCCATCACGACGACGGCGGCGCCGTAGTTCATGCACTTGCGCGCATGTGCGAGGAATTGCTCCTCGCCTTCCTTCATGCTGATCGAATTGACGATCGGCTTGCCGCTGACGCACTTCAGCCCGGCCTCGATCACGTCCCATTTCGAGGAGTCGATCATGACCGGCACGCGCGCGATATCGGGCTCGGCGGCGATCAGCTTCAGGAAGGTCGTCATGGCGTGGTGCGCGTCGAGCAGCCCCTCGTCCATGTTGACGTCGACCACCTGCGCGCCATTCTCCACCTGCTGGCGCGCGACCTCGACCGCGCGGGTATAGTCGCCGGCGAGGATCATCTTCTTGAACGCCGCCGAGCCGGTGACGTTCGTGCGCTCGCCGATGTTGACGAATTGGGTGGAGGAGGTGGTCATTTCGTTCTTCATTCTAAAGCCCTCTCCCCTCCGGGGAGAGGGTGGGGTGAGGGGTTGGTGTCTCACCGAGCGAAGCGCCTGTGGCGGCCCCTCACCCAACCCTCTCCCCGGAGGGGAGAGGGCTTAGTGGCGCTATGCCGCCATCGTGAACGGCTCTAGCCCGGCGAGCCGGGTGCGCACTGCCGGAACTGCGACTTGCCGCGGGGCGACGCCGCGGACGTGATCCGCGATCGCCTTGATGTGCGCAGGTGTCGAACCGCAGCAGCCGCCGAGCACGTTGACCTGCCCCGCGAACGCCCATTCGCCGACCAGCCCGGCGGTCGTCTCCGGCGCTTCGTCATAGGCCCCCAATTCGTTGGGCAGCCCGGCGTTGGGATAGACCATGATGAGCGTATCGCAGAGTTCGCTCAGCACCTTGACGTGCGGGCGCAACTGCTCCGCACCGAACGAGCAGTTCAGCCCGATCGTCAGCGGCCGCGCATGGCGCACCGCGTGCCAGAATGCCTCGACGGTGTGCCCCGACAGGTTGCGCCCCGACAGATCGGTGAGGGTCATCGACAGCATGATCGGCAGGTCGCGGCCGAGCGCCTCGCCGGCCTCGATCGCGGCCATGATCCCGGCCTTGGCGTTCAGCGTGTCGAACACCGTCTCGATCAGGACGAAGTCCGCGCCGCCCTCCACCAAGGCGTCGATCTGCTCGCGGTACACATCCTTCAGGTAATCGAAGTCGATCTCGCGATAGCCGGGGTCGTTGACGTCCGGCGACAGCGACAGCGTCTTGTTGGTCGGTCCGATCGCGCCCGCGACAAAGCGCGGGCGGCCGTCCTTGGCCTGATATTCGTCGGCGATGCGGCGGGCGAGCTTGGCGCTCTCGACGTTGATCTCGCGCACCAAGCCCTCGGCGCCGTAGTCGGCCTGGCTGATGCGGTTCGCCGAAAAGGTGTTGGTCTCGGCGATGTCGGCCCCGGCCTCGAAATAGGCACGGTGGATCGATTCCGGCACCTCGGGCTTGGTGAGCGCGAGGATGTCGTTATTGCCCTTCTGGTCATGCCCGAGCGTCAGATGGCCGGCGTAATCGGCCTCCGACAGCTTCCAGTTCTGGATCTCGGTGCCAAATGCGCCGTCGGTGATGAGGATGCGCTTGGCCGCCTCGGCGTTGAAGGTGTCGCGTATGGTCATGCCGCCGCCTTTTGCTGTGCCGGGTGGCTGCGAACGCCCAGCAGGTGACAGATGGCGAAGCTCAGCTCCGCCTTGTTCATCGTGTAGAAGTGGAGTTGCTTCACCCCGCCGGCATAGAGCTTGCGGCACAATTCAGCGGCCACCGTGGCGGCGACCAATTGGCGCGCGGCGGGGTGATCGTCGAGCCCCTCGAACAGCCGCACCAGCCAGCCCGGCACGTCGGTGTTGCACATCGTCGCCATGCGGGCGACGCCGGCGAAGCTGCCGATCGGCATGATCCCGGGAACGATCTCCGCCCCGATGCCTGCGGCAGCGGCGGCGTCGCGGTAGCGGAAGAAGGTTTCGGGCTCGAAAAAGAATTGCGTGATCGCGCGATTGGCGCCCGCGTCGAGCTTGCGCTTGAGATTGTCGAGATCGGCGGCGAGGTCGGCCGAATTCGGGTGCATTTCCGGATAGGCGGCGACCGAAATCTCGAACGGGTGCAGCCGGCGCAGTCCCTCGACCAAAGCGGCGGCATTCTCATAGCCGCCGGGATGCGGGGCGTAATCGGCGGCCCCGGCGGGCGGATCGCCACGCAGGGCCACGATGTGGCGCACGCCCGCCGCCCAATATTCCTGCGCGACCGCATCGATTTCCTCGCGCGTCGCCTCGACGCAGGTGAGGTGCGCAGCGGCGGGCACCTTGGTCTCGCGCGCGATCCGCGCGACGGTGGCGTGGGTACGATCACGCGTCGAGCCGCCCGCGCCGTAGGTCACCGACAGGAAGCGCGGGTTCAGCGGGCAGAGCGTTTCGATCGACTGCCAAAGGTTTTCCTCGGCCTTGTCGGTCTTCGGCGGCGAGAATTCGAAGCTGACTTCCACGTCGCCGCCGACGTCGGCGTAGAGCGGCGCCTCCAGCGCGCGCCGTGCCTCTTCGAGCTGATTGACCGAGAACGTCATGCCGCCTTTACCTCCCGCACCTGTACGCCTTGCTTGCGTCCGAGCCACAATTTCACCGTCAGTTCGCCGCCTTCGAGCGTTTCGGCGCGTTCCAGCACCAGACCCGCCTTCTCGAACCAGCCCGCGATCTGCGCATCCGCAAAGCCGAGCCGCGTGTGCGCGTCGCGTGCGCGCAATTCTTCACGATCGTGGCTGGCGAAATCCGCGATCAGCAGCCGCCCGCGCGCATCGAGCACCCGCGCCGCCTCGGCGATCGCCGCACCCGGCTGCTGCGCGAAGTGGAGCACATGGTGCAGGATCGCGACATCGGCGCCGCCGTCCGTCACCGGCAGCGCGTAAAGGTCGGCCTGGCGCAGCTCGGCCTGTTCGCCGACCCGCGCGCGCGCCAACCGCAGCATTTCGCTGCTCTTGTCGATGCCGAGCACATGCGTCGCGGCGGGCGCGAACAGTTCGATCATCCGCCCGGTGCCGGTGCCGATGTCGATCAACCGCCCGAGCGGCGCGGGGCCGAGCAGCACGCGCATCGCAGCCTCGACCTGATCCTCCGCGATGTGCAGCGAGCGGATCGCGTCCCATTCGCCGGCATGCGCCTCGAACCACGCCGCCGCCGCCGCGGCACGATCGGCACGCACCGCCGAGAGGCGTGCAATATCGGCCTCCACATCCCCGGCGACGCCATAAGCGTCGAGTGCCGCCAGCACCGGCGTGACGCGCGAACGCTCGCCGAGTGCGACGAACACCCAGCTGCCTTCCTTGCGGCGCTCAGCCAGCCCGGCGTCGCACAGGATCTTGACGTGACGCGACACGCGTGGCTGGCTTTGCCCCAGCACCTGCGCGAGTTCGCCGACCGACAATTCCATCGTGCCGAGCAGCGCGACGATCCGCAGCCGGGACTCGTCGGCAAGCGCACGGAAGATATCGAGGGCCAGTTTCATGCGACCACATATAAAGATATCTTTATATGGGTCAACGCAGGAGGCGTGATGAACCTTTTGCCGGCATCTTTCGTTCGCTTTGCCGCCGCGGCTATTCTGCCGACGTAATGAAACAGGGAGAAACCCGATGAAGCGTCTTTTCACCACCGGCCTGATCGCCGCCACCGCGCTGGGCCTCGCCGCATGCAGCGAGCGTGCGCAGAACGAGACCGCGCAGGCGGGTAACGCGATCGCCGCCGACACTGCAGCAACGACCTCGAACGCCGTCAACGACGTCGATGCGGCGACCGACCGCGCGCTCAACAAGGCCGAGAACAGCCTCGATCGCACCGGCGACGCGCTGAAGAACACCGGTGACCGTGCCGCCGACGCGACCGGCAACGCGATGGTGCGTGCGGGCGAAGATCTCCGCGACAAGAAGTAATGCGATTGCCGCCGCGGTTGATGACAGCTGCGGCGGTTTCTCCGGCCGAAAGACCATGATGACCGACAAGCGGCGCCTCGGCGCATCCGAACTGCGGATCACGCCGCTGGTGTTGGGTGGCAATGTCTTCGGCTGGACGGCGGATCGTGACGCGTCCTTCGCCGTACTCGACGCGTTCGTCGCGGGTGGCGGGACGATGATCGACACCGCCGACGTCTATTCCGCCTGGGTCGATGGCCATCAGGGCGGCGAATCGGAAACGATGATCGGGGAGTGGCTCCGCAATCGCGGCCTGCGCGACCGAGTGTTGATCGCCACCAAGGTCGGGATGCTGCCTGGCGAAGGCGGCGAGAAGCTGGCGCCAGCGCGGATCGTTGCGGCGTGCGAGGCATCGCTGCGCCGGCTCGGCACCGACCGGATCGACCTCTATTTCGCGCACCAGGACGACGACGATCAGCCGCAGGAGGTTGTCGCGGAGGCATTCGCGACGCTGGTGCAGGCAGGCAAGGTCCGCGTGCTGGGGGCGTCCAACTTTCACGCCGCGCGGTTGAAGTCGGCGATCGAGACGGCGCGCGCCGCAGCGCTGCCGCATTATCAGGTGCTCCAGCCCGAATATAATCTGGTCAGCCGCAACAAGTTCGAAGGCGAGCTGCAGGATTATTGCGTGACCGAGAACGTCGGGGTGGTGCCCTATTACGGGCTGGCCTCGGGGTTCTTGACCGGCAAGTACCGGAGCAGGGACGACTTTTCGAAGAGCGTGCGTGGCGCGCGGATGGGCGACTTGCTCGATGGCAAGGGCGCTGCCATGCTCGGCGCGATGGATGACGTCGCGGCGGAGAGCGGTGCAACGCTGGCGCAGATCGCTTTGGCCTGGCTGATCGCGCAACCCGGCGTGACCGCCCCGATCGCGAGTGCCACCTCGGCGTTGCAGATCGAGGAGTTGCTCGGTGCGACCGCGATCAGATTGAGCGCTGAACAACTCGAGCGGCTGACCACCGCGGGTGCCTGACCGGCGACCGCAACGCTGGCTGGCGCGGCTGACGCTGCTGCTGGTCGCGTTCGCGGCGTGGCCGGCGCAGGCAGCGGTGACGATCACCTTCTGGAGCCGTGATTTCGGCAACAGCTTTCCGCACGCTTTCTTCATGTTGCGCGGTACGCCCGATGCAGGTGGGACGCCGGTCGACGCCGCCTATGGCTTCACCGCCCGGTCGCTGACCCCTGCCATCCTGTTCGGCAATGTCGCGGGTCGGGTCGAACGGCCCAAGCCCGGTTATATGGCGGGCGGTCACGTCCGCTTCTCGCGCACGCTGACCGACGCGCAATATGGGGCGATCGTCGCGCTGATCCGCGAATGGGACGAGCGGACCGGGGACGCGACCTACAATCTCAACAAGCGCAATTGCGTGACCTTCGTGCGCGAGGCGGCGCGGCGATCCGGGCTGACGATCGTCGACTTCCCCAAGCTGATGAAGAAGCCGAGCGGCTATCTACGCGCGGTGGTCGCCGCGCAGCCGCAGGCGGTGACGGTGATCGACCAGACGGGGAAAGACTATCTCGCGACGCTGCCGCCGATCGACGGCAGCGTGCCGGTCGACGCGCCGGTGAGCACGCCGGGGACGATGCCCGAGAAGCGGAAGTAACCGCCGCGAACTGGAAGGCTTACCTGGCGGGCACCAGCTCCAGCACGTCGAGCGTCGACTCGAACGCCGGATGGGGCATCGTCAGCCGCCAACGACGCGGGCCGATCCGTTCCATCCAGCCGGCCACGTCGCGACTAGCATCGGCACCATAGCCGAAGGCGCGCGCTTCATCCCCGAGCATCAACGTGCCCAGAAACGCGGCACGCGTCGGATCGGCGGCATAGAGGAGGCCGACCTGCCGCTGCGAGCCCGTCAGTTTGACGAGTTGTGCCGCACCGTCGGCAGCAACGGTTACCCGGCAATCGAACCATCCATAAGCGGTGAAGCCGGTGCCGACCTTGCCCTTGCGCCCCAGCTTGAACGTTCGGCAGCGATAGGCGCCGACCGGCGGCAGCGGATCGGAAAGCGCGGCATCGATCGTGAACAATGCGCCTTGCACGTTGAGATCGGCGGCGGCGACCGGACGCGCCTGTGCCAGCGCTTGCGTCCATGCCTCGTACCAGCGGCGCAAACGGTCGCGATCGGCGGGAGTGGCGAGCCGTCGCCAGTCGACCCCGGCAGCGGGCGGGGGCGGCGGGACCGCCGCGGCGCTGACCGGCGGCCGCGCACCGCATCCGGCGAGACAGAGGAGCAGCGCGCCGGCAAGGCGCCTCACGCCGCGGTCCAGCCGCCGTCGACCGACAGGTTCGCGCCGGTGATCGCCTTGGCTTCGTCGCGGCACAGGAACAGCGCGAGCGCGGCGACCTGTTCGGGGGTGACGAACTCCTTGGTCGGTTGCGCGGCGAGCAGCACGTCGTCGATCACCTGTTCACGGGTCAGCCCGCGCGCTTTCATCGTATCCGGGATCTGCTGTTCGACCAGCGGCGTCCAGACATAGCCCGGTGAGATGCAATTGACCGTGATCCCCTGCGGCGCGGTTTCCAGCGCGACGGTCTTGGTCAGCCCGACCAACCCGTGCTTGGCGGCGACATAGGCGGACTTGTTCGGGCTGGCGACCAGGCTGTGCGCCGAGGCGGTCGAGACGATCCGTCCCCAGCCGCGCGAGCGCATGTGCGGCACGGCGGCGCGCATCATGTGGAAGGCGCTCGACAGGTTGATTGCGAGGATCGCATCCCATTTCTCGACCGGGAAGTCGGCGATGCCGCAAACGTGCTGGATGCCGGCATTGTTGACGACGATGTCCGGCCCGCCCCACGTGTCATGCGCGCGCGCCACCATCGCGGCGATCGCCTCGGGATCAGTCATGTCCGCGTCGTCATACAGCGCCTCTCCGGGCCCTAGTGCAGCGACGCGCGCGCGCGTTTGCTCGATCGCGTCGGGATCGCCGAAGCCGTTGAGCATGACGTGCGCGCCCGCCTCGGCCAGCGCGCGCGCCACCGCCAGACCGATGCCCGAGGTCGATCCGGTGACGATCGCGCTCTTGCCGTTCAGGAACATTGCCGGGCCTTTCGCTGCCGAGTTTCGCTCTTCCATCGGCGAGCGGCGGCGTGGTTGCAACCCGCGGCGGGGTGCACGCATTCATACCGCGACGGTAACGACCAGCCTTGGCAGGGGAGGCATGCATGCGGCTCGACGATTATGACAATGATATCAACGTCGGCGAGGCTCGCGGCGGTGGCGGGCTAGGCGGCGGTGGTGGCGGCGGCGGGTTCCTGCTTGGAGTGCTGCCGATGATCGGCAGCCGCTTCGGATGCGGCGGCGTCGTGGTGGTGTTGCTGTTGCTGGCGGTGTTCGGCGGGCTCGGCAACCTCGGCGGGTTGCTCGGCGGGGGCAGTGGCACTGCGCCGCAGGTGAGCGCTCCATCGCGCGAGACGGTGCAGCAGGTGTGCGATGCCTCGACGGCGCGTCGCGATACATGCCGCGCGTTCAGCAATGCGCAGAATACGTGGGAAAAGATCTTCGCGAGCCAGAACGAGCAGTTCAGCCCGCCGAAGCTGCAATTCTTCAGCGGCAGTGGCCAGTCGGGCTGTGGCGCGGCGATGTCGGCGATGGGACCGTTCTATTGCCCGACCGATCGCGGCATCTACCTCGATACCAGCTTCTTCGACGAGCTGGCAAACAAGTACAAGGCAGGCGGCGACTTCGCGCAATATTATGTGATCGCGCATGAATTCGGCCACCACATCCAGAATTTGCTCGGCACCTCGACGCAGGTGCAGCAGGCGCAGCGCCGCGCGAGCGAGGCGGAGGGCAATGCGCTTTCGGTGCGGCTGGAGTTGCAGGCGGATTGCTATGCCGGGGTGTGGGCGTCGCTGAACCGCGACCGCCTCGATCCGGGTGACGTCGAGGAAGGGATGCGCGCGGCGCAGGCGATCGGCGACGATACGTTGCAGCGCCAGGCGCAGGGGCAGGTGGTGCCGGACAGCTTTACGCACGGCACGTCGGCGCAGCGGCAGGCGTGGTTGCGGCGCGGGATCCAGAGCAACGGCAACCCGGGCGTGTGCGACACCTTCTCGGGCGCGATCTGAGGGTTGGGGTGAGCGGAGCCCCGCTCACCCCGACGCCGTCATTGCTTCGCTACGCTCGCAATGACGGACATTCGTCGTCCCGGATCGAATCCGGGACGACAGGTAAATAGCGCCAGCCGTTTCGGCTCAGCGGCGGAATGGGTCTTCGAACGCCGGGCGCGCCGGGGCGTCGCTCTCGACGCCATTCTCGGCATCGCGGGCGGCCTGTTCGCGCTGCGCGCGCAGGGACGCAATCAGCGCCTCGCGGTCGCCATCGAGGCGGGTGTCGGTCGGCGCCTGCTCGATGCCGGCCGCCTTCGCCGCCTTGTTGACCGCCGCGTCCAGCTCGCGTTGCGTGGTCAGGCCCAACGTCACCGGATCCTTCGGTGTGATGTTGCCGATGTTCCAGTGGCTACGGTCGCGGATCGCCGCGATCGTCGTGCGGGTGGTGCCGATCAGGTTGCTGATCGCGCCGTCGGAGATCTCCGGGTGATTGCGGATGATCCAGGCGATGCCGTCCGGCTTGTCCTGCCGCTTGCTGACCGGCGTGTAGCGCGGACCCTTTGTGCGGCGCACCTGATCGGGACCCTTGGTCATCGTCATGCGATAACTCGGGTTCGCCTGCGCCTTGTCGATCTCTTCCTGCGTCAGCTCGTGCGCGCGGACGGGGTCGCGCCCGGTCAGCTTGGTCGCAGCGGTGTCGTCGGCGATCGCCTGCACCTCGAGGATGTGCAGCCCGCAGAAATCGGCGATCTGCTCGAAGGACAGCGCGGTATTGTCGACGAGCCACGAGGCGGTCGCGTGGGGCATGAGCGGCTGGGCCATGCGGACAGTCTCCATAAATGCAAAGGGCCGCCCCTTCCCGGAGCGGCCGCCTGTTGCCACGGGACTTAGTGCGTAGTGCGCGTTAGGGCAAGCGCGCGCTCACGCGGCGTGGGCGAGCGCAGTCCCGAAGGGTTGCAGCGCGTCGAGGAACTGCCGCGCGCTGGCCGGCCAGGTGAAGCTCGCCCCCGCCGCGGCGCAGGCGGTGCGGTCGAGCGTGAGGGCGCGTGCGATCGCAGTGGGCAGGTCGTCGTCCATCGCGCCGGTGTCGGGGGTGAGCACGTCGACCGGCCCGGCGACCGGAAACGCCGCGACCGGGGTGCCGCACGCCAGCGCCTCGATCATCACCAGCCCGAACGTATCGGTGCGGCTGGGAAAGACCAGCACATCTGCGGCGCGATAGGCGGCGGCCAGCGCGTCGCCGAACAGCGGGCCGAGAAAGATCGCGTCGGGATATTGACGCTCGAGCGTAGCGCGCGCCGGGCCATCGCCGACCACCACCTTCGTGCCGGGCACGTCGGCGGCGAGGAAGGCGGCGATGTTCTTCTCGACCGCGACGCGACCGACATGGAGCAGCACCGGGCCGGGCAGCGCGGCCATCGCGGCGTTGCGCTCGCCATCGGGGCGGAACAGCGGCGCGACGCCACGACCCCAGCGGCGAACGCGGGTCAGGCCATGCGAGTTCAGTGCGTGTTCGATCGTCGGGGTCGAGGCGAGCACCGCCGCGGCCGGGGCGTGGAACCAGCGAACGTAGCGCCAGACCCATTCCGGGTTCGCGCCGGTGCGTGCCGCGACATAATCCGGAAATTGCGTGTGATAGGCGGTGGTGAACGGCAGGTGGCGAGACAGGCACCAGCGCCGCGCGGCGACGCCGAGTGGCCCCTCGGTTGCGATATGCACCGCCTCGGCACCGAAGCGGGTGATCCGCCGCCCGATCGTCGCCGGCGGCATCAGCGCCAGCCTGATCTCGGGATAGGTCGGGCAGGGGATCGACGGAGCGTCGGCGGGGGAGATGACCAGCACCTCATGCCGATCGTTTCGCAACTCCGCGATCACGTTCTCGAGCGTACGGACCACGCCGTTGACTTGCGGCGCCCAAGCGTCGGTGACGATCGCGATCCGCATCGCGTCAGGCAGCGAGCGCTGTCGCGGGGACTGCATCGCGATGCGCGATCTCGTCGCCCCAGTTGAGGATCTCCATCCTGCCGTCGAAATGCTCGACCAAGGCGTTACAGCCCTCCACCCAGTCGCCGTCGTTGTAGTAAGCGATGCCGCCGATCTCACGGATCTCGGCGGTGTGGATGTGCCCGCAGACGACCCCGTCGACCCCGCGGTTGCCGGCCGCCTCCGCGACGATCTCTTCGAAGCGCGAGATGAAGGCGACCGCGTTCTTGACCTTGGCCTTGGCGTGCTTGCTGAGCGACCAATACGGCATCCCGAACTTGCGACGCACCGCGCTGACCGCGCGATTGAGCGTCATCAGCGCGGTATAGGCGGCGTCGCCGACATGCGCGAGCCAGCGGTGCGACAGGGTGATGGCGTCGAATTCGTCGCCGTGGAGGACCAGCAGGCGGCGACCATCGGCGGTTTCATGGACCGCCTTGCGCCGGATCTTGATCCCGCCGAAGTCGAGCCCTGCGAACTGGCGGAACATCTCGTCATGGTTGCCGGGGATGTAGATCATCCGCGTGCCGCGCCGCGCGCGCTTCATCAGCCGCCAGATCACGTCATTGTGGGCGGCGGGCCAGTAGAAGCGCTTCTTGAGCTGCCAGCCGTCGACGATATCGCCGACCAGATACATGGTCTCGCTGTCGACATGGTCGAGGAAGTCGATCAGCATGTCGGCATTGCAGCCGCGCGTGCCGAGATGCACGTCGCTGATCCACACCGTCCGATAGCGGCGACGTTCGCCGATCGGTTCCTCGGGTCGGTGCGGACGCGAATGCGTGAAATCGAATAGATCGGTGACGTCGGCGATGTGCCCGGAGACGGGCGCTAGCCTGTCGGCGATCGGCGGCATGGGCGGCTCTCCCTCGCCGCCGTTATGCCACCCTCATATGACGCGCCTGTCTCGCCGCGGTGACGGCGATATGGCCGATCGGTGACGTTTCGGCGTCAGCGGGCCAGGTGCGTCATCACGTCGATCGCCACGCCGATCACGCCCCAGCTCGCCAGAGCCAGACCGGCCAGAACGGCAAAGCGCCGACGCGTGGAAAAGTTGTAACCGGCAACCATGTTCAGGATCCTCACCCTCATTCTTATGACATCAAAGTGACACGCCGGAGGCCCGCCGAAAAGTACGTATCGCTGCCATTTTTCACGCAAAAAATCGATTACTGATAACGATTGCGTTCGCGGTGATCGAGCGGCTGTGTTGCCACGCGTGGGCACGCCGCTTAGTCAGTGTCGATGACCGACACTTTGACCGCGACCACGCCGACCGTTTCCGCCCCGACTTCCGGAGAAAAGCGCCTCATCGCGCGCATGGAGCGCGGCGCGCACTTCCTCGGCAGCGAGGTGGCGATCATGGCCGGCGCGATGTCGTGGGTATCGGAACGGCACCTCGTCTCGGCGATATCGAACGCGGGTGGGTTCGGGGTGATCGCGTGCGGCGCGATGACGCCCGCGCTGCTCGACGCCGAGATCGCCGCCACCAAGACGTTGACCGACAAGCCGTTCGGCGTGAACCTGATCACGATGCACCCCGATCTGACCGCGTTGGTCGAGGTTTGCGCCAACCACAAGGTCGGGCATGTCGTGCTGGCGGGCGGGCTGCCCCCGAAGGGCTCGCTGGAGGCGATCAAGGCGAGCGGGGCGAAGGCGATCTGCTTTGCGCCGACGCTGGCACTGGCCAAGAAGCTGGTGCGCTCGGGCGTCGACGCGCTGGTGATCGAGGGGATGGAGGCCGGCGGCCATATCGGTCCGGTGTCGACCAGCGTGCTGGCGCAGGAAATGCTGCCCGAGCTGGCCGAGGTGGTGCCGGTGTTCGTCGCGGGCGGGATCGGGCGCGGCGAGGCGATCGCGGGCTATCTCGACATGGGCGCGGCCGGGGTGCAGCTCGGCACGCGCTTCGTCTGCGCCAGCGAGAGCATCGCGCACCCGAACTTCAAGAAGGCGTTCATCCGTGCCTCGGCGCGCGACGCGGTGGCGAGCGTTCAACTCGATCCGCGGCTGCCGGTGATCCCGGTGCGCGCACTGAAAAACGCGGGAGGTGAGCTGTTTACGACGCGGCAGCGCGAGGTGGCGCAGGCGCTCGACGAAGGCAGCGTCGCCATGGCCGAGGCGCAGTTGCAGATCGAACATTATTGGGCGGGCGCGCTGCGTCGCGCGGTGATCGACGGGGATGTCGAGCATGGCAGCGTGATGGCGGGGCAGTCGGTCGGTATGGTCACCAAGGAAGAGCCGATCGCCGACATCATCGCGGCGTTGATGGCGGAGGCGGCGCAGGCGTTCGAGAAGCGGGCGGGATAGGTCGTCGCGCGTCGGAAACGTCTGACGTTGCGCTTTTATCGATGAGTCTGCGCGTCTGGATGCCCGCCTTCGCGGGGCTGACGGGGATTTCTTCGACTCGTCTCGGCCCGTCTGGCGCACGGGGTGGCAGCTCGACTCTATCGCCGGGCGTCACGCGATGAGATCGCGGTAAGGTCGCGTTCGAAAAGGGGTTTTACGATGCGCCTGCGCCTGTTTGCCGTAGGGACGGCATCGCTTCTTGCGGCCGCCTGCTCGCGCACACCGCCTCCCGCGCCGGCGCCGCCTCCGTCGCAACCTGTTGTAAAGATGGCGCTTGCGCCGATGCCGGCGCGCGCGCGGGCGGGGATGCGGATACCGGCGCGGCTTCCTGACGGGCGGTGGGCGACGCCCAATGTCGGGCTGTCGCCGGCGGGGCGCATCTGGCATTTGCGCGCCGCGCTGAACGTCGCGGTGCTGGCGTGTCACGGCGCGGATCAGGCGGTGATGGTCAACGAATACAACGCCTTGCTGACCACGCGAAAGGCCGAGCTGGCGAGCGCGCAGGCCGCGTTGCAGCAGGAATATCGCGCCACCCGCGGCACGCAATGGGAAGATGCGTTCGACGATCAGATGACGCGATTGTACAATTTCTTCGCGCAGGATTTCGCGCACGCCGGATTTTGCAGCGCCGCTCGTGACGCTCTGGCGTCCATCGGGAGCGTGCCTGCCGCGGAAATATCCCTGTTCGCGGCGCAGCGGTTGCCCGTTCTGGAGGCGCCGTTCACCGATTACTTCACCGCGTACGATCGCTGGCAATCAGGCGCGTTGGTACGCGTCGCTGCGGTCGGCTAATCGTTGCGCGCTTGCATCGAAACAGCGTGTGCCGGGTTTGAGCGTGCATGACCGACCTGTTGCCGCCACCGCCGTCGCTGTTGACCGACGCCAGCCTGTTCCTCGACTTCGACGGGACGCTGGTCGAGATCGCCGAGACGCCGGACGGGGTACGGGTGGCCGAGGATCTGGCGACCTTGCTGGAGCGGCTGGGCAAGGCGTTGCCCGGCGGCGTCGCGATCGTCAGCGGGCGTCCGGTTCATGAAATCAGCGCGCTGATCGCGCCCGCAGCCCCGCCGATCGCGGGCAGCCATGGGCTGGAAGTCGCCGCACCCAACGGCAGCGTCACCGCGCCCGACCGATCCGCCGCGCTCGATGCCGCGCTCGCCGAGGCGCAGGCGTTCGCGGCCGATCATCCCGGCACGCTGATCGAGGACAAGCCGTTCGGCGTCGGGCTGCATTTCCGCGGCGCGCCCGAGGCGGGCGACGCGATGACTGCGCTCGCCGAGCAACTCGCCACCGTCCATGATCTGCACCTTCAACACGGCAAGATGGTGGTCGAGCTGCGGATGGCGGGGCGCGACAAGGGCGCGGCGGTCGAGCTGTTGATGGGGGAACCGTTACGGCAGCGCACGGTTCCTGTGTTCGTGGGGGACGACGTGACCGACGAGGCCGGCTTCGCCGCGGCCGCCACTTTGGGCGGCGCGGGCGTACTGGTCGGCCCGGCGCGCGACACCGCCGCCACCTACCGGGTCGAGAGCGTCGCAGACGTGCTCGCCTGGCTCGACACCGCGTGCAGGGAGAAGACATGACGACGCTGGATCTGTGGCCGATCGGCAATTGCCAGGTAAGTGCGCTGGTCGATCGCGAGGGACGGTTCGTCTGGGGCTGCGTGCCGCGCGTCGACGGCGACCCGCTGTTCTCCTCGCTGCTGGGCGGCGAGCAGCCGGAAAGCGGCTATTGGGGGATCTGCCTCGAAGACAGCGTGTCGATCGAGCAGGAATATATCCGCAACACCCCGATCCTGGTCACCACGCATCGCGATTCGCATGGTGGCGCGATCGAGGTCATCGACTTCTGCCCGCGCTTTCAGCGGGAGGGCCGCACCTATCGCCCGGTCGCCTTCGCGCGGATCGTGCGGCCGATCGCCGGCAGCCCGCGCGTCCGCATCGCATTGCACCCGACATGCGGCTGGGGCGGGGGTGCCGCGAGCAGATCGGCGGATCGAACCATTTGCGGCTGTTGATGGACACGATCGCGTTGCGGCTGACCACCACCGCGCCGATCGCGATGGTGCAGGGCGAACACGCCTTCCGCGTCGAACGGCCGCTGCACTTCTTCCTCGGGCCGGACGAAAGCTTCCAGGGCGACCTCGCGAGCACCGTCGACCTGATGCTGTATCGCACCACGCAGGAATGGCAGGGCTGGGTGCGTGGTCTGGCGGTGCCGCTCGAGTGGCAGGAAGTGGTGATCCGTTGCGCGATCACGCTGAAGCTCTGCCAGCATGAGGAAACCGGCGCGATCGTCGCCGCACTGACCACCTCGGTCCCCGAACATGCCGGGTCGCAGCGCAATTGGGACTATCGCTACTGCTGGATCCGCGACGCTTACTACACGGTACAGGCGCTCAACCGACTGGGCGCGCTCGACGTGCTGGAGGGCTATCTCGGGTATCTGCGCAACATCGTCGACGGCGCGCGCGGCGGACATATCCAGCCGCTGTACGGGGTGCTGGGCGAGGCGCAGTTGCCCGAGCGGATCGAGGAATCGCTTCCGGGCTATCGGGGAATGGGGCCGGTGCGCGTCGGCAATCAGGCCGCCGAGCAGATCCAGCACGATGCTTACGGGCAGATCGTGCTGTGTTCGGTCCACGCCTTCTTCGACCACCGGCTGTTCCGGAAGAGCGGGATCGAGGATTTCGAGGCGCTGGAGCGGGTCGGCGAAAGGGCGTGGGCCTATTACGACCAGCCCGACGCCGGACTGTGGGAGCTGCGCACGCGGCAGAGCGTCCACACCTATTCGAGTGCGATGTGCTGGGCGGCGTGCGACCGTCTCGCCAACGCTGCCGAGCGGCTGAAGCTGCCCGAGCGGGAGGCGCTGTGGTCGGAGCGCGCGCAAGTGATCCGCGAGCGGATCGAGACCGCGGCGTGGCGCGAGGATACGCGGCGCATGTCGGCGACGTTCGCGGGCGACGATCTGGACGCGAGCGTGCTGCAACTGCTAGACCTGCGTTTCCTCGAGGCGGACGATCCGCGTTTCCTCGATACTCTGGTGGCGATCGAGAAGGGGCTGCGGCGCGGCTCGACGATGCTGCGTTACGACACCGAGGACGATTTCGGGCTGCCGGAGACGGCGTTCAACGTCTGCACCTTCTGGCTGATCGAGGCGTTGTTCCTCACCGGCCGCAGCGACGAGGCGCGCGCGCTGTTCGAGGAAATGCTGTCGCGCTGCACCGCCGCCGGGCTGCTGTCGGAGGACATCGACCCGCAAAGCGGTGAATTGTGGGGAAATTATCCGCAGACCTATTCGTTGGTCGGGATGATCAACTGCGCCGCCATGCTCAGTAAACCGTGGAGTAGTATCCGTTGAATCGCCTGATCGTCATCTCCAACCGCGTCACCGCGCCCAAGGGCTCGACCGCTGGCGCACAGGGGGGCTGGCGGTCGCGCTTGCCGCCGCGTTGCGCGATCGCGGCGGCATGTGGTTCGGCTGGTCGGGGGAACAGACCGATCAGTTCAATGGCCATATCAACTTCCAGCGCAACCACGGTGTCACCACCGCGACGGTCGATCTCGAAGAGCAGGACGTTCAGGAATATTACGACGGCTACGCCAACCGGACGCTTTGGCCGCTGTTCCATTATCGCATCGACCTGGCCGAATATGAGCGCGACTTCGCGGGCGGCTACAAACGCACCAACCAGCGGTTCGCCGACACGGTGCGCCCGCTGATCGAACCGGACGATGTGATCTGGATCCAGGATTATCACATGTTCCCGCTCGGCGCGGAATTGCGCGCGCGCAGTTGCACCAACCGGATCGGATTCTTCCTGCACATCCCGTGGCCACCGCGCCGGCTGCTCGGGACGCTTCCAAATGCGCGCGAGCTGGTCGAGTCGCTGTTCGACTATGACCTGATCGGTTTCCACACCGAGGAATGGCTCGAATCGTTCTGCGACTTCGCCCGGCACGATATGGGCGCGACCATCGAGAACAATATCGCGAGGCTCGGCGACCGGCAGGTCGAACTGATCGCCTGCCCGATCGGGATCGACGCGGTCGAGTTCGCGGAAATGTCGAAGAGCGTCCCCGCGCGGCTCGCAAATCGCCGGATGCGGGACAGCGCCGACGGACGCGACATGATCGTCGGGGTCGACCGGCTCGACTATTCCAAGGGGCTAGAGGAGCGTTTCCTCGGTTACGAACGCTTCCTCAACGAGCATCCCGAGGAACGCAAGGAAGTGTTCCTGCTCCAGATCGCGCCGCCAAGCCGCGTGTCGGTCGAAAGCTATCAGCGGATCCGCCAGTCGCTCGAAGGGCTGTCGGGGCGGATCAACGGTGCCTATGCCGATGTCGACTGGGTGCCGATCCGCTACGTCAACCAAGGGTATCCGCGCGACCATCTCGCCGGCATCTATCGTGCCGCCAAGATCGGGCTGGTCACGCCGCTGCGCGACGGGATGAACCTGGTCGCCAAGGAATATGTCGCGGCGCAGGACCCCGAAGACCCCGGCGTGCTGGTGCTGTCGCGGTTTGCCGGGTCCGCGGAGCAGATGGCCGATGCGTTGCTGGTCAATCCGTACAGCGCCGAAGAGGTGTCGGACGCCATCTATCAGGCGCTGCGGATGCCGCGTGAGGAGCGCGTGCAGCGCTGGGAAAAGTTGATGGCCGGGGTGCAGGAATTCGATGTGACGTGGTGGGCGAAGACCTTCCTGACTGCACTTGAGAAGAGCAAGATCCCCGCCGACGTCGCCGGTTGACGTAAAATAAATTGGTAGCATCGTTGATGTTCGGGTTGCTGCCGCGGCATCTTCGTCGCACGGGCTGCTAACCGGGGAATCATAATGGTACGTGCGTGAGCGGTGCGATTTATGCGTTGATCGTGAATGCCTGTGTCGCGATGCTGTTCGCGGCCACGTTCGCGGTCCTGCGCGCCTCGTATCCGCAGCATCGTGCGATCGGCTGGTTCTGCGCCACCTATGCGATCGGCTTGCTGTCGCCGCTGAGCGAATTGGCGGTGCGGTTCGCACCGACGCCGGCGCCATTCAATGCCATCGGCTACGTGGCGCTGGTGTGTTCGATGCTGTGTTTCACGCATGGCGTCGCGCGGCTGGGCGGGTTTGCGCCGCCACGCGCGGCCAACGCGATCGCGATCGCCGCATTGGTCGGTCGGGTGACGATCGACGACAGCGCACGCAACACGATCGGCTATGGCTTCGTCTATCAATTCCCGTTCTACACGATGCTGCTGCTGTGCACGTTGATGGCGATCCGGGTGGTAAGGGAACGACGCGATCCATCGTGGTCGGCGCTCGGCGTCGTCTTCGTCATCACGGCCAGCTATTTCGCGATCAAGCCGTTTTTCGCTGCCGCCTTCGGTTCGGGGGCGACGATGCGCGACTATGCGGCGAGCAACTACGCCCTGTTCTCGCAGGCGCTGGGCGGATTGCTGACGATCGCCAGCGCGCTGGCGGTGCTGTTGATGGTCGTGCGCGCGGTGCTGCGTTCGACGCGCGCCGAGTCCGAAACCGACATGCTGACCTGCGTCGCCAATCGTCGCGGGTTCGAGCGGCGCGCGGAGGGTCTGATCGCGGCGGCGCGGCGTGACGGGCGCGAGATGGCGGCGATCATGCTCGACCTCGATCATTTCAAGCAGATCAACGACCGGTTCGGCCATGCGACCGGCGATGCGGTGTTGCAGGCGGTCGGTCAGGTCCTGATCGAAACCGCGCCGCACGACGCGTTGGTGGCGCGGCTGGGCGGCGAGGAATTCGTCGCATTGCTGACCTGCGCCGACATGTGGGACGCGACGCGGGTCGCGAACGACATCCGGATGGCGGTGACGCGGCTCGGCCCCGGGCTGCCGCGCGTGACGGTCAGCGGGGGGATCGCGAAGCTGCGCCCGCACGACACGCTGGTGACGCTGCTCGATCGCGCCGACCGTCAGGCCTATGAGGCCAAACAGGACGGGCGCGACCGTATCTATCCGGCGTTCTCCAGCGCGACATAGGCGCGGCGCCGGAGCAACGCGCCGGGCTGTTCGGCGCGGATGTACGCCAGCAACGCCTCGCGCACGTCGCAGCGCAGGTCGAAGGCGGTCGAGGCATCCTTGGCGGTCATCAACCCGCGCAGTTCGACCGAGCCGTCCGCCTTCACGTCGGTGACCTGCAGGTTCCAGAACCGTCCGTCCCAGCGCGGGTTGGCGGTGACGATCTCGCCCAGCTTGGCGCGCAATGCCTCGACGTCGGCATCGGCGTCGACGTACCAGAAGACGCTGCCCAGCAACGCGCTCGACTGGCGCGTCCAGTTCTGGAAGCTTTGTTCGAGGAACTTGGAGACGGGGACGACCAGCCGCCGCTCGTCCCAGATCTTGACGACGACATAGGTCAGCCGGATCTCCTCGATCCGGCCCCATTCGTTGTCGATGATGACGACGTCGTCGATGCGGATCGGCTCGGTGAAGATCATCTGGAAGCCGGCGATCAGGTTCTTGAGCGCGGGTTGCGCCGCGGCGCCGACCGCGAGGCCGGCGAGACCGGCCGAGGCCGCCAGCGTCACGCCGAGGCTGCGGACGCTGGGGATGGTCATCAGCATCGTGCAGATCGTCACCAGCATGATGACCGATACGAAGATCCGCTGGAAGATGCCGAGCCGGGTGCGGCGGCGGCGTGCGCGTAAATTGTCCGCGACGCTGATGTCGGCGTGGCGGATCATCACGTCGGTCACGGTCCCGACCGCGACGATCGCGCACCAGCCCATCAGCCCGGGCACCAGCAGCGCCGCGAGCCGCCCCCACAAGGTTGCCTGGCCGCGGGTGAGGTCGAGCGCGGGCTGCACCGCCGCCAGCGCGATCGCGAGCATCAGCCAGCGCAGCAGCTTGCGGATGCGCTGAACGAACAGCGCGCTGGCGCTGTCGGGGCGCGCGGCGGTGGCGCGGCGCGCGACCCAGATGACGATGCGGTGCAGCACCAGCGCCACGGCCAGTGCCGCCACCACATAGAAGATATCGGACAGCCAGCCGGGCAGATCGTGCAGCCAGCCGCGCGCGGTCCTGATCGCGTCCGCCATTGCCCCTCTCAATTTGTCGGTGGTCGGGGGCGTAACGAGGTGGCGGGGTGCGGTGTTCCGGCTATTCGGGCAGGCGATAGTCGGCGAATTGCCGGCGGAGCAGCTTCTTGTCGATCTTCCCGGTGGCGCCGAGCGGGATCGCGTCGACCACCAGCACGTCGTCGGGCATCCACCAATGCGCGATCTTGCCGTCGAGCCACGCGAGCAGATCCGCCTTGTCGGGCGTCTGCCCTGGCGCGGGCTGGACGAGCAGGATCGGGCGCTCGTCCCATTTCGGATGCGCGACCCCGATTACCGCCGCGATCGCGACCGCGGGGTGGCCGCTGGCGATATTCTCGATCTCGATCGAGCTGATCCACTCGCCGCCCGACTTTACGATGTCCTTGGCGCGGTCGGTGATGTGCATGTAGCCGGCAGCGTCGATCGTCGCGACGTCGCCGGTGTCGAAGAAGCCGTCGGCGTCGAGCACCGGGGTTTCGTCGCGGAAATAGCCGCTGGTGATCGTCGCGCCGCGGATCAGCAATCGGCCGGCGGTCTGGCCGTCGTGCGGGAGTGCCTGTCCGGCATCGTCGACCAGCCGGAAGTCGAGCCCGACCTGCAACCGTCCCTGCATCGCCTTGCGCCGCACCTGCTCTTCATAGGGCTGCGCCAGCACCTCGGCGGTCGGCGAGGAGAGGGTGGCGAGCGGCGAGGTCTCGGTCATCCCCCAGCCTTGGACGACCTCGACCCCGTAATCGTCCTGGAAGGCGCGGATCAAAGCGGGCGGAGGGGCGGCCCCGCCGATCACGACGCGGTGGAGCGTCGAGAAGGCGCGCCCGGTGCCGCGCAGATATTGCAGTAGCCCCTGCCACACGGTCGGCACCGCGGCGGAGAAGGTGACGCCTTCCTGCTCGATTAATTCGTAAAGCGATTCGCCGTCCATCCGCGCGCCGGGCAGCACCAGCTTCGCGCCCGCGGCGGGCGCGGCATAGACGACCCCCCAGGCATTGGCGTGGTACATCGGCACGACCAGCAGCACGGTATCGCGCTGCGTCAGCGCCAGCGCGTCGGCCTGCAGCGCCATCATCGTGTGCAGGTAATTGGAGCGGTGCGAATAGAGCACGCCCTTGGGATCGCCGGTGGTGCCCGAGGTGTAGCAGAGCCCGCACGCCAGCCGCTCGTCGAACCCGCCCCATGCCGCGCTGCCGGAATGGGGGGCGATCCAGTCGTCGAAGGCGACGGCAGGATAGTCGGTCGCGGGCAGGGCGGCGCGGTCGCACAGGAACACGACCTGCTCGATCGACGGCACGTCGCGCACCAGCCGTGCGGCGAGCGCGGCGCAGGCGGGGTCGGCGAGCAGCAGCCGGTCGCCCGCGTGCGCCGCGATCCATGCGATCTGTTCGGGGAACAGCCGCGGGTTGAGCGTGTGGAGCACCGCGCCGATGTTGGTGGTGCCGTACCACGCCGCCATGTGCCGCGCGCCATTCCAGCCAAGCGTCGCCACCCGGTCGCCGCGCACGATGCCGCCGGCGAGCAGCGCATCGGACACCTGCTTGCTCATCTGGTGGAGGCGACGATAATCGGTACGGTCAATGCTGCCGTCCGCCGCACGCGAGACGATCTCGCGATCGGCATGCCAGGTCGCGCCGTGATCGAGGAAGCGGTCGACGGTGAGCGGCGTCTCCTGCATCAATCCGAACAATTCCGGCATCCGCACTCCCCGTTGATCCGCCTACGAAAAAGGCGGCGCCCGGTTGTCGGGGCGCCGCCTTGTTGCTGCCAGAAGGCCGCTCGCTTGTCGCGTATCGATTGATGTCGATTACTGGACGCCGTGCATCCACTTCTTGATGATCGGCGACAGCGCGATCAATAGCAGGCCGATCGCGGTGGCGGCGAGGCCGATCGTCCAGAACACGCCGTTATAGGTGTCGAGGCTGACCTTGAGGTTGGTGACCTGCCCGCCGACCGTGTCGACGCTGGCGACCTGCGCGACGATCCCGGCGACATATTGCGCCACCGACACCGACAGGAACCACACGCCCATCATCAACCCGACGACGCGGGCGATCGACAGCTTGGTGATCATCGACAGCCCGACCGGCGAGATGCATAATTCCGCGACCGAGTGGATCAGGTAGAGCCCGGCGAGCCACCAGATCGCGACCTTGAAGTCCGCGCCCGCGAACCGCCCGCCGAAGACCAGGAACAGGAAGCCGAACCCGACCAGCATCAGCGCGATCCCGAACTTGACCGGGATCGACGGCTCGCGCCCTGCCGCCGCCAGCTTCGTCCACATCGCCGCCATGATCGGGGCGAAGACGACGATGAAGAAGGCGTTGAAGAATTGCGTCTGCCCCGCCGACAGCGAGAACAGCCCGAAGACCGACAGATCGGTGTTGCGGTCGGCATAGAGCGTCAGGCTCGACCCGGCCTGTTCGAACAGCGTCCAGAACACGACGTTGAAGACGATCAGCACCATCGCCGCCAACATCATCTGGAACTCGGCGCGCGAGCCGTTGCTGAACGACCAGATCAGGATGCCGGGCACCGCGATCAGGAAGGTACCGAACAGCAATTTGCCCATCAGCGGCAGTGCGATCATGTAGCCGATCATCCCGGCGCCGGCGACCGGCTCGGGCGCGTTCATCAGGTTGGTGAACAAGAGGTAGAAGATCGGCACCCCGATCAACGCGGCGGCATAGATGCCCAGCGCACGGTCACGCTGGCCGGGCTGCACCGGCGATTCGCCATAGCCGTTGAGCCGTCCGCCATCGAACTGGATCAGCGACCACGACGCCAGCATCCCGATCGCCGCCAGCCCGAAACCGGCCCACCAGCCGACCATCGTCGCCAGCAGCGGGCAGAGCAACTGCGACAGCGTCGAGCCGATGTTGATCCCCATGTAGAAGATCGTGAACCCGGTATCGCGGCGGCGGTCGCCGACCGGATATAGCTCGCCGACCATCGTCGAGATATTCGGTTTGAAGAAGCCGTTGCCGACCGAGACCATGCACAGGGCCAGCAGCATGACGGTCACGTAGAACGGGCTGCGCTCGCCATCCGACTGGAACGCGCCCTTGGCGATGGTGCGCTCGGGCTGACCATCGGACCCGAGCAGCGCGACGGTGCCGTCGTCATTGCCCTTGATCGCGAGCCGCTTGGCGCCGTCGAGCACATAACGCGTTTCGACGCCCTCGGCATTCTTCTCGATCGCGACCTCGTAGCGCTGACCATCGACGGTCGCGAACGGCTTGGCGGTATCGCCGCCGAAGCAGAGCGTGAAATAGCCGATCGCCATCAGCACCGCGCCGAACTTCACCGCGCGCTTCGACCCGAGATACTGGTCGGCGAGATAGCCGCCGATCAGCGGGGTCAGGTAAACCAGCGCGGTATAGCCGCCGTACAATCCGGTCGCCTGCCGGTCGCCGAACAGGAAATGCTGCGTCAGGTAGAGCGTGAGCAGCGCGCGCATACCGTAGAAGCCGAACCGCTCCCACATCTCGGTCGTGAACAGCCGTGCGAGCTGACGGGGGTGGCCGAACCAGGTCGCTTCCTCGGCCGGATTGACGTGACTGATATCCGGCTCGCGCGGGCTGTCCGCGGTTGGGGTGTCCACCATGAGGGGCAAGCTCTCCAGAATTTGGTCGTCGCCCGCGACAGCACGCGGGCACAAGGTTGCCGCTGAGACTAACGGTTAAGCGGCCGCTGTAAATAACTTGTCACATCGCCTATCCACGGTCGCGTGATGTTCAACGACCTTTCCTCACCGCTCTCGCTGTTGACCACGCGCCGTTCGGGCAAGCCGCGCGACCTGATCGCGCCCGCGCCGGATCATGCGCAATTGGTGGAGATGATCCGCATCGCCGGGCGCACCCCCGACCATGGCAAGCTGGCGCCGTGGCGGTTCGTGATCGTCGGTGATGACCGCCGCGACGCGCTCGCCGCCTTGCTGGTCGATGCCTATCGCGAAGAGCGTCCCGCGGCGGGACGCACCGAGATCGATGCGATGGAGCAGTTCGCGCGACAGGCACCGGCGTTGGTGGTCGCGCTGTCGAGCCCACGACCGGACAGCCACATCCCGTTGTGGGAGCAGGAATTGTCGGCGGGCGCGGCGTGCATGAACCTGCTGCACGCGGTCCATGCGCACGGGTTCGCGGGCGGGTGGCTGACCGGCTGGCCAGCCTTTTCCGACCGGGTGCGCGACGCCTTCGGTGAAGCGCCGGAGCGGATCGCGGGCTTCTTCTTCATCGGCACGCCCGGCCGCCCGCTCGACGAACGCCCACGTCCGGACGAGGCGCGGCTGTGGAGTGATTGGCAGGGATGAGCGCGTGCCTCGACAGCATAGGCCCTATGCTGTATTAAGGCAGCATGGCAGCGCTCAGCAACGACGACTCGCCCGTCTATCTCCGCCTACGCGGCACGATCGCAGCGGCGATCCTGCGCGGCGAGTTTGGCGCGGGCGACCAGCTTCCCTCGGTCCGCGCGCTCGCCGCCGAACATGGCGCCAATCCGCTGACGGTCGCGAAGGCCTATCAAAGCTTTCAGGACGATGGCTATGTCGAGGTGCGGCGCGGGGTGGGCATGTTCGTGCTGCCCGGCGCGGCCGAACGGTTACGAACCGTGGAACGCGAAGATTTCGTCGCACAGCAATGGCCGCGCATCCGCGAGCGGATCGCGCTGCTTGGGCTGGATGCGGCGGAGTTGCTGGAACGTGCGCCGGCGTGACGCTTTGACCCCGATGATGCGTGCCTTCCTCGTTCCATTGACGCTGGGTGTCGTGCTGGCCGGGTGCCAGCGCGAGCCTGCCGCGCCGACCCCGACCCCCAGCGTGGCCGCGCCGTCACCGACGCCGAGCGCTGCGCCATCGCCGGCCGCCGATCTCTCCGTCTATGTCGGCGAATATCCGACCGAGCCGAAGGGCGCCGCGCCGAGCTTCCTGCGCCAGCCGCAGGTGCGCGAGGCGGTTGCGGCGGTGGTGCCCGACAAGGAAGTGCGCGCGCTGGTGCTCGGCAGCGACGTGACCGCGACGCCGATCGCGATGATCGAGGGCAAATTGGTCGCGTTCGGATGCGAGCCGCACAATTGCGGGCCGCACAATTGGGCGGTCGCGATCCGTCCGGACGGCACCGACGCCGCGGTGTGCCTGTACGATCAGGATCGACGGGTGGCGCGCTGGTATCCGGAGAAGGCCGGGCCGGCGCCGGTCAACGGGTGTCCGTCGGGGGATTGAGCCTTCGCCGTCGTCGCGGAGCCAGCGCGGGCAGACCAAGAGCCGTCATTGCGAGCGTAGCGACGCAATCCAGGGCCGGATCAGGACGCGCTGGATTGCTTCGCTGCGCTCGCAATGACGGCTGAACCTCAGAACGCTTCCGCCGGCAGCGCGTAGAGCACCGACGCATCGGCGTTCGCGGCCGCCTCCAGCCCCAGCGCCTCGGGAACGATCTGCTCCAGATAGAAGGTCGCCGCGACCCTCTTCACCTGATCCGCGCCGTCGACGCGCGCCTGGCGTTCCATCAGCCATCCGCACGACGCGACCGACAGCATCGTCAGGAACGGATAGCTCGCCGCGTGGCGATCGTCGGCGTTCGCGCCTTGCAGGCGCCGTCCTACCGCCTCGCACGCGTCGATTAGCCGCACCAGCGTCGGTGCCTGCGCCTCGGCGCGCATGTCCGCGATCAGGTCGGCGAAGGCGCCGCCGTTCGACAGCGCCAGCTTGCGCCCGACCAGATCGGCGGCCTGGATGCCGTTGGTGCCCTCGTAGATCGGGGTGATCCGCGCATCGCGGAAGAATTGCGCCGCGCCGGTCTCCTCGACATAGCCCATCCCGCCGTGGATCTGGATGCCGAGGCTCGCGACCTCGTTGCCGATATCGGTGGCATGCGCCTTGGCGAGCGGGGTCGTGATCTCGAGCCGCTCCTTGGCGCGCGGATCGCCGAGCGTCGCGCGATCGACCTGCCCGCAGGCGTAATAGACGAGCGCGCGCGCCGCCATCGTCTGGGCCTTCATCCGCAGCAGCATCCGGCGCACGTCGGCATGTTCGACGATCGCCGCCGCCTTGCCGTCACGCGCGCCTTGCACGCGGTCGCGCGCATAGGCGACCGCGGCCTGCGTTGCGGCTTCCGCCGACTGGACGCCCTGAAGGCCGACGTTGAGGCGTGCGTTGTTCATCATCGTGAACATCGCGCGCATCCCGCCGAACTCGGGGCCGATCAGCTCGCCGAGGCAATCGTCATGGTCGCCGAACGACAGCACGCAGGTCGGCGAGGCGTGGAGCCCCATCTTGTGCTCGATCGACACCACGCGCACGTCGTTGGGCGTGCCGTCGAGCCGTACCTTCGGCACGAGGAACAACGAGATGCCGCGCGTGCCGGCGGGCGCGTCGGGGGTGCGCGCGAGCACCAGATGGACGATATTGTCCGCCAGATCGTGATCGCCGAAGCTGATGAAGATCTTTGTGCCCTTGATCGCAAAGGTGCCGTCGCCGCCCCCTCCTTCTTCTTTATGGGGGTGGCGGTGGTGCGCAGCGCGCCGACGTCGCTGCCCGCCTGCGGCTCGGTGAGGTTCATCGTCCCGGTCCATTCGCCGGTCGCGAGCTTGGGAAGATAGGTCGCCTGCTGCTCGGGCGAGCCGTGATGCGCCAGCGCCTCGATCGCGCCGACCGTCAGCGTCGGGCAGAGCGCGAACGCCATGTTCGCAGTGCCGAGCGTCTCCAGCACCGCGGCCTGCACGACGAACGGCAGCCCCTGTCCGCCCCATCGTTCGTCGACGCCGATCGTCCCCCAGCCGCCCTCGACGTAAGCGCGGTACGCTTCGGGGAACCCAGCGGGCATCTTGACGCCATCGGGCGTCCATTTTGCGCCGATCGTGTCACCCGCGCGCAGGAGTGGCGCCCATTCTCCGGCCGCGAACTGCGCCACGCCGTCCAGCACCGCCTCGATCACGTCGGGCGAGGCGGCGGCGAAGCGATCGGCGGCGGCGATCTCGTCCAGGCGGACGATATGGTCGAGCACGAAGCGCTGATCGGCGGTGGCGGCGGCGAAGGGCATTTCTCTCTCCTGTCCAACCGCTATAGCTGAGCGCGATGCGTGCTCAAAACCCTGTCATTCGACGTTACGGCATGGCGGCTGTCGAGGAAGCCGCTGGCATTATTCGTGCCGGCGGTATCGTCGCGGTGCCCACCGAGACGGTCTATGGCCTCGCCGCCGACGCGCGTGATTCGGCCGCGGTGGCGCGCATCTATGCGGCCAAGGGGCGGCCGAGCTTCAACCCGTTGATCGTCCATGTCCCCGACCTGGCGGCGGCGGAGCGGATCGCAGTGTTCGATGCCGATGCGCGCGCGCTGGCGGCGCGCTTCTGGCCGGGGCCGTTGACGCTGGTGCTGCCGGTGCGGGCGGAGGCGGGGATCGCCTCGCTGGTGACCGCGGGGCTGGACACGATCGCGCTCCGCGTACCGGCGCACCGGGCGATGCAGGCGTTGCTGGTCGCAAGCGGCGCGCCACTGGCAGCGCCTTCGGCCAATGCGAGCAACGGGATCAGCCCGACCCGCGCCGAACATGTCGCGGCGAGCCTCGGCGGCGCGGTGCCGCTGATCCTCGACGATGGTGCGACCGCGACGGGGGTCGAGTCGACGATCGTCGCCGGGCGGACGATCCTGCGGCCGGGGCCGGTGACGGCGGAGCTGCTGGCTGAGGTGCTGGCGGTGGTGGCGGGCACGACCGCGCATGTCAGCGCGCCGGGGCAGCTCGCGACGCATTATGCGCCGCGCAAGCCGTTGCGGCTGGCGGCGGTGGCGCGGGAAGCGGGGGAGTGGCTGATCGGGTTCGGTGCGATCGCGGGGGATGATACGCTTTCGGCGACGGGCGATCTGGAAGAGGCGGCGGCGCAGTTGTTCGATGCGCTCCACCGCGCGGATGCAAGCGATCGCGAGGCGATTGCGGTGGCACCGGTGCCGGAAACGGGCGTCGGGGTGGCGATTAACGACCGCCTGCGCCGCGCGGCGCATCGGTAGGTCGTCCGTCATCCCCGCGGAGGTGGGGATCCAGACGCGCAGGTTCTCGTAAGAGGCGAAAGGTCCGAGGTTCTGGATGCCCGCCTTCGCGGGAATGACGGAACGGTGAAAGCGGGGATGATGGACGGGTGGGCGCGAGAATGACGGAGGGTCGAACGTCGCCCCTGCCTGCGCAGGGGCGACGGGATCAGGCCGTGACCGCCTTGCTGCGCGCGGCGAAGCTCTTGCGGAGTTTCTGCAGCTTGGGCGGGATCACCGCGAGGCAATAGGGATTGCGCTGGCCTTCGCCGTCCCAATAATCCTGATGATAGCCCTCGGCCGTGTACCAGTCAGCGAACGGCTCGATCGTCGTCACGATCTTGCCCGACGCCGTCTCCTGCGCGCGCGCGATCGCCTGGTTGGCCTGTTCCTCCTGCATCACCGTCTCCGGGAAGATCGCCGAGCGATATTGCGTGCCGACGTCGTTGCCCTGCCGGTTGAGCTGCGTCGGATCATGCGTCGCGAAGAAGATGTCGAGCAGATCGGCATAGCTGACCTGTTCCGGATCGAACCCGACGCGGATCGCCTCGGCATGGCCGGTGTCGCCGCCGCATACCTGCTTGTAGGTCGGGTTGGGGACGTGGCCACCGAGATAGCCGCTCTCGACGCTTTCGACGCCGATCACATCCTTGAACACGGCCTCGGTGCACCAGAAGCAGCCGCCGGCCAGCGTCGCATATTCCGTCATGAAACTCGTCTCCTTTGCGTCCCATGTAGGAAGTCGCTACGCCGCGGCAACTTTTCGGGAGACTGACATGACGGCGTTGAACGGCAAGGTGATGGTGACGGGCGGCGCAGGCTATATCGGCAGCCATGCGGTGCTGGCGCTGCTAGATGCCGGCTATGAAGTTGTGGTGATCGACAATCTCGTCACCGGGTTCGACTGGGCGGTCGACGGCCGCGCGGCGTTCGTTCGGATCGCGGTCGAGGATCCCGGCGTCCGTGACGTGATCCGCAACCACAACGTCAAGGCGATCATGCACTTCGCCGGATCGGTGGTGGTCCCCGAATCGGTCAGCGATCCGCTCAAATACTACCGCAACAACACCGCCGCGACGCGCACGCTGATCGAGAGCGCGGTGGCGGAGGGCGTGCCGCACTTCATCTTCTCCTCGACCGCCGCGACCTATGGCACGCCCGACCGCGTGCCGATCTCCGAGAACGATCCCAAGTCGCCGATCAACCCGTACGGCATGTCGAAGCTGATGACCGAGTTCATGCTGCGCGACGTCTCGGCCGCGCATCCGATGAACCATTGCTGCCTGCGCTATTTCAACGTTGCGGGCGCCGATCCGGAAGGGCGCAGCGGGCAGTCGACGATCGGGGCGACGCACCTGATCAAGATCGCGGTCGAGGCTGCGACCGGCAAGCGCGACAGCGTCGGCGTGTTCGGCACCGATTTCGAGACGCGCGACGGCACCGGCGTGCGTGATTACATCCACGTCAGCGATCTGGCGGAGGCGCATGTCGCGGCGCTCAAGCTGTTGATCGACCAGCCGGGCGAGAGCCATGTGCTCAATTGCGGTTATGGCCGCGGCTTCTCGGTGCTCGAGGTGCTCGATGCGGTCGATCGCGTCACCAACCTGACGATCGAGCGCAAGCTGCAGGGCCGGCGTCCGGGCGATCCGGGCGAGCTGGTCGCGGACAATAGCGCGATCCTGAAGACGATCGCGTGGACGCCGAAGCGCGACGATCTCGACGGCATCGTCCGCGACGCGCTGGCGTGGGAGCGCAAGCTGGCCGAGCGGCAGGGGTAAGAGTCGTTGCGAGCGTCGCGAAGCAATCCAGGGCGTTCTGATCCGACCCTGGATTGCTTCGCTACGCTCGCAATGACGGACCTGAAGCCAATCGCCCACGCACGGTCGCGGCGATCCACCACCATAGCGCCGCCCAGCCGGTCCCCGCGCTCCAGCCCGCCAGTACGTCCGATGGCCAGTGGACCCCGAGGTAGACCCGGCTCACCCCAATCGCGCCGACCAGCACCACCGCAAGCAGCAGGACGTAGCGTCGGACGACGCGGTGTGGGGTGACCTGCGCCACCAGCCCGGCAAGCGTCAGATAGATGATCGCGCTGTTGGTGGCATGGCCGCTTGGAAAGCTGAGCCCGGTCACCTGCACCAGATGATCGACCAGTTCGGGGCGGGGACGGCCGACCCAATATTTGGCCTGTCCCGCGATGACCGACCCGCCCAGCGTCGCGACCAGCACCAGCGCCGCGGTGAGCCACAGCCGCTGGACCAGGAACAGGCCCACCACCGCGAGCACCACGCAGGTGAGGATCGTGCCGCTGCCGAGCGCGGTGATGTCGACCATCGCCGCATGGAGCCACGCGGGGCCAAGCGGTTGCGCGGTGGCGCCGGGCGTACGCAGCGCGAGGATGATCGCGCGGTCCCAGGCCAGCGGCGAACCATCGCCGATCTCATAAGCGAGCAACGCGGCGGCGATCAGTCCGGCGAGCGACAGCGCGATCCACGCCAATCGCGGTGCGGTCGGCGTGTTACGCGGCTCGGCGGAGGGCAGCGGCGCGCTCAGCTCTTGAGCTTCCAGCCGCGCCGCAGCAGCGTGTAGCAAAGCAGCCCCAGCGCTACGTCGATCGCGAGGATCACGACGCTGCCGGTCACGATCGGCGAATCGGCGGCGCCGAGGAAGCCGTAACGAAAGCCCGAGATGACGTAGAAGAACGGGTTCACATGGCTGAACGCGCGGAACGCGGGGGCGAGGTGATCGACCGAATAGAAGGTGCCGCTGAGCAAGGTCAGCGGTGCGATGACGAAATTGGTGACCGCCGCGGCATGATCGAACTTCTCCGCCCAGATCGAGGTCAGCACGCCGGCCAGGCTGAGGAACACCGCGCCGAGCAGCCCGAACCACAGTACCGCCCAAAGGTGTTGCGGCGCGACATGGACGCCGGGCCACAGCGCCATCGCCAGCCATACGGTTGCACCGACGCAGAAGGCGCGCGTCACCGCACCGCCGGTCAGCGCGGCGAGCAGCTCGGCAGTCGACAGCGGCGGCTGGAGATAATCGACGATCGTGCCCTGGATCTTGCCGACCAGCAGCGAGAAACTGGCATTGGCGAAGGCGTTGTTGAGCATTCCCATCACGATCAGGCCGGGCGCGATGAAGTCCGCGAACGCCACGTCATTGCCGCCGACGCGCACCGGGCTGCGCGCGCCATTGGCGACGGTAAAGATCACCAGGAACATCAACGTCGTGATCGCCGGAGCCCAGATCGTCTGGAGCTGCACCTTGAAGAAACGGCGCACCTCCTTCACATAGAGGGTCTTCAGGCCGCCCCAGTTGACGTTTCGGATGACCGGAACGCCGGGGGCGTTTCTGACGCCTGATGGAATTTGTCCGATAGGGGGCTGGCTGCTCATCGCAAAGGCGGGTACCCGCTGCCGCCGCCGCCCGCAACCGGAACGCGAACGAGGAAGACGATCATGTCCTGGACCGAGGAGCGCATCGATACGCTCAAGACGATGTGGGAAGGCGGACAGACCGCCAGCCAGATCGCCGAAGCACTGGGCGGCGTCAGCCGCAATGCGGTGATCGGCAAGGCGCATCGTCTCGGCCTGCAATCGCGCCCGTCGCCGGTGGTCAGCAAGGAAGAGGCGCGCGCCGCGGCCGAGAAGGCCAATGCCGCCGCCGCGTCGACTGCGCCGGTCATCGCCGCCGCCGCGCCGCCTCCGCCGCCCGAGCCGAAGCCGGAGCCGCGCCCCAAGCCGGTCGCCGCCGCCCCGGTCGCGCCGCCGCCGCCTGCGCCGGTGGTCGAGGCGGATGAAGAGGACGAGGATGACGCGCCCTACGCCGCCGAGGATGCGGCGCCTGCCGCGCCGGCGCCCGAACGCGCACCGCAGCCGATCCTGCGATCGGTCGGGCCGGGCGGGTTCGTCCGTCAGGCACCCGGCGAGCAGCAGCCACCGATCGCTCCCGCGCCGCCGCGCCGGCTGGTCCCCGCGCGCACTGCGCCGGAATATGCCGACAAGACGTCGCTGCTCGATCTCAACGACAAGATCTGCAAGTGGCCGCTGGGGCATCCGGGCGAGCCGGACTTCCATTTCTGCGGCGAGAAGGTGAACCCTGGCTTCCCGTATTGCGTCACGCATTGCGGCCACGCCTATCAGGCGCAGCTGCCGCGGCGTGACCGGCGCGCGGCGCCGCTGCCGTTCGGCGGGCCGCGGATGCGCTGATCGCGCGTGGCTCCAGCGAAAGCTGGAGCCCGCATGAGCGGTCAGCCGGCCGGCGCGGCGTAAAGCCGCGTCCGACGACGCGGGCTTTGCCCGCGGCGGGGATTTTTCGGGCGACGTGCCGATCTGTCATTGAGAGCGTAGCGAAGCAGTCCAGGGCCGGATCAGGACGCCCTGGATTGCTTCGCTACGCTCGCAATGACGATGGGGTTGGGTTTTCGTTGAACCACCAACATCCTTGTTAGTGATCCTTCACCCCGGCGTTCGCCGGGGTACGCGCGTTCTTGAGGCGCGGATTGCTCCTTTAAGCCCGCCGCGGCAAAGCCGCGTCGTCAGTCGGGGCGCTGCCCCGCTGGCCGGGCTTGGGTGAGTCCTGCGCCAGTATGGCGCAGGCCACCCGGCGCCTTAAAACCTGAACGCTGCGGTCGCGCGCAGGCTGTGCCAGTTGAACTTGTCGTCCGAACGACGGAAGTCCGTCCCGCTCACCGTACCGCCGTTGTTGGCGTTGGTGAACGGCGTGCCGGCCGGGCCGGCCGCGCGGACGCGGAGGTCGTTGTCCTGGTACTGATGGTAGACATATTCCATGCCGACCGAGAAATGGTCGCCGATGCGCTGCTCGATGCCGCCGCCACCCTGGAAGCCGAACTGGTTGCGCTTGCCGCGCTGTTCGAAGCTGTTGGTGCTCTGGCTCGACGAGAAGTCACGGTCGATCCGCGCCAGCGACGGGCCGAACGTCCCGTAGAACAGCGTCGAATCGTTGGGCGTGAAGCCGGCACGTGCGCGCACCGCGGCCTCCCAGCCGATCTCGCGCGTCATCACGTAATTGGCGGGCGTCGAGGAAAAGCCCGTCACGCTGTCGTTGATGTGCGTCTTCCCGAACTCGCCGACCACGCCATAGACGATCGGGCCCGACTGGTGATCGAAGCCAACGCGGGCGTTGTACGACCAGCCGTCCTTGTCGTTGCGGCAGCCGGGGCCGCCGTTCTGCGGACCAGTCGCCCCCTGCGCGCGACCGCCGCAGAAGCCCGGTCCGAAGGCGTTGGCGCCCGTGCCGGTCAGCACCGTGTCGCCGAAGCGCCCGTCGAGGTTGCGGTCGAACAGGATCGTCGAGCCGCCGTCGTTGGGCTGGACGTCATAGCCACCCGATGCGCCGACATAGATGCCGGAGAATCCGCTGGTCACCGCCGGGTCGCCGCTGGTGCCGTCCTGCGCCAGCGCAGGCACCGAGATCAGCGCGGCAACCGCCGCGAGAAGATACGCCTTCATTCATCAACTCCCTGAAAACACGTCCGGGCAACGGGAGGACGCAACGATAGGTTGCGTGACGAACGGTTGCTGCCCCGGTCGCGGTGGCGCACGGGCCTTCTGTTCCGTATATACCCCACATGTCCGATCTCTTCGCGTCCGCCACTGCCACCACCGCCAGTTACGACGCGTCGTCGATCGAGGTGCTGGAGGGGCTGGAGCCGGTCCGCCGCCGTCCCGGCATGTACGTCGGCGGCACCGACGAGCGCGCGTTGCACCACCTCGCCGCCGAGGTGCTGGACAATGCGATGGACGAGGCGGTCGCGGGCCATGCGACGCGGATCGAGATCACGCTGGAGCCAGGCAACCGCCTGACGGTCATCGATAACGGACGCGGGATGCCGATCGACCCGCACCCCAAATTCCCCGACAAGTCGGCGCTGGAGGTCATCCTCTCGATGCTGCACTCCGGCGGCAAGTTCTCGGGCAAGGCTTATGCGACCTCGGGCGGTCTGCACGGCGTCGGCGTGTCGGTGGTCAATGCGCTGTCGAGCGAGACGGTGGTCGAGGTCGCGCGCGACCGGCAGCTCTATCGCCAGCGCTTCTCGCGCGGGCAGACGCTCGGCCCGCTGGAGACGGTCGGCGCGGCCCCCAACCGGCGCGGCACGACCGTCAGCTTCGTGCCGGATACCGAGATCTTCGGGCCGGAGCTGATGTTCAAGCCGGCGCGGCTCTATAAGCTGGCGCGGTCGAAGGCGTATCTGTTCGCCGGGGTCGAGATCCGCTGGAAATGCGCCGCGTCGCTCATCGGCGACGACACGCCGGCCGAGGCGGCTTTCCAGTTCCCCGGCGGCCTGTCCGACCATCTCAAGGAGCAGATCGGTACTCGCGAATGCGCGACCGCCGACTTCTTCGCGGGGCAGCAGGATTTCGCCGACAGCCAGGGCAAGGTCGAATGGGCAGTGGCATGGCCGCTGTGGAGCGAGGGCAGCTATAGCTGGTATTGCAACACGATCCCGACCCCCGATGGCGGGACGCACGAACAGGGACTGCGGCAGGCGCTGGTGCGCGGCTTGCGTCAGTTCGGCGATCTGGTCGGCAACAAGCGCGCCAAGGAACTGACCGCCGACGACGTGATGGTCGGGAGCGAGCTGATGCTGTCGGTGTTCATTCGCGAGCCGCAATTCCAGTCGCAGACCAAGGACCGGCTGACCTCTCCGGAAGCGGCGGGGCTGGTCGAGAAGGCGATGCGTGACCATTTCGACCATTGGCTCGGGCACAATATGGATCGCGGCAAGGCGCTGCTCGGCTATGTGCTGGAGCGGATGGACGAGCGGCTGCGGCGCAAGGCCGAACGCGACGTCAAGCGCAAGACGGCGACCTCGGCGCGCAAGCTGCGGCTGCCCGGCAAGCTGACAGATTGTGCCGCCGACAATTCGGACGGCACCGAGATCTTCATCGTCGAGGGTGATTCGGCCGGCGGCTCGGCCAAGCAGGCGCGCGACCGCAAGACGCAGGCGATCCTGCCGATCCGCGGCAAGATCCTCAACGTCGCCTCGGCGACCAGCGCCAAGATCCTTGCCAATCAGGAAATCGCCGACCTGATCCAGGCGCTCGGCTGCGGGACGCGCAAGGATTGCCGCCCCGAGCAGCTCCGCTACGAACGCGTCGTCATCATGACCGACGCCGATGTCGACGGCGCGCATATCGCGACGCTGCTGATGACGTTCTTCTTCCAGGAGATGCCCGATCTGGTGCGGCAGGGGCACCTGTATCTGGCGCAGCCGCCGCTCTATCGCCTTACCGCTGGGACAAAGAGCCTGTACGCACGCGACGACGCGCACCGTGCGCAGCTGGAGCGGACCGCGTTCAAGGGCAAGAAGGTCGAGGTCGCGCGGTTCAAGGGACTGGGCGAGATGAACCCGCAGCAGCTGCGCGAGACGACGATGGACCCGGCGAAACGGAGCATGATCCGGATCACGCTGCCGCAGGAATATGAGGAGCGCGCGGGCGTCAAGGATCTGGTCGACCGGCTGATGGGCACAAACCCCGCGCATCGCTTTGCGTTTATTCAGGAAAATGCCGCGCGGCTCGACGAGGAGGCGATCGACGCGTGATCGGTGAGTAACGAGCGCAGGCGTTGACCCGGCCAGCGGCGTTTCCTAGCGAGTGGGAAACGCGGGGGATAGTAACATGGGTTTGAAGATCTTGGCCGGATTAGCGGCCGTCGCGCTGGCAGTGCCGGCCAGCGCCGGAACCTTGGTGGTTGGCGGCGATACGACGTCGACGTTTTCACTCGACGTCTCGCCATCGTTCGGTGGCAATCCGGGTAATCGAGCATTCTACGCAAATATTCTAGGCGACGCTAAACGCGTTCTAATATCGGAGCGTACTTACATTGTTCCGGGATATCCGTCATTTGCCAATCGAAATCTGATAAATTTCTACGACTCGATTGGCGGCGTGTCGGTATCGCAGACAGCAAACGCGATATCGTCCGATATGCTGCAGGGGATTGGGTTGCTGGTCCTGCAGTTTCCGAATGCCGCCTTCACCAGCTCAGAAACGATGGCAATCGGAAATTTCGTACGCGCAGGTGGCACGTTGTTGCTGACAGGCGAGGCGAGCATCATCAGCCCTGTATTTCCGGCACCTGACCCGGCGCCGGGTGTAGTCAGCAACACGATCGTCAACGATTTGCTGGCTGGCCTAGGTTCAAGCATCCGGCTTGGCAACGATACCATCGGTTGTTGCGGAACGTTGACCGCCGAGGGCAATGACATTGCTTCGACGCCGCTGACCAAGGGAGTCGACAACTTCAAATATGGCGCAGTGACGTCGGTGTCCGGGGGGACGGCGCTGGTCTACGCGCCCACCGATTTCCGCCGCACCTCAGTCCTGCCTTTCTTCGCCAGCGAGACGCTGATCGCAGGCGCCGTGCCGGAGCCGGCGACGTGGGCGATGATGATCCTCGGTTTCGGATTGATCGGCGGCGCGTTGCGGTCGCGTCGGCGTGGCGTGGCGACGGCCTGACCGAGGATCTTGATGCACGCGTGTTCGTCATTGCGAGCGTAGTAAAGCAATCCGGGGTTGGAGAAGGACGCCCTGGATTGCTTCGCTTCGTTCGCAATGACGGGTAGCTTGCTGAAGGTGTCGAATATGGTTGGCGATCATCTGACGGGTCGACCGTCGTGCCGATAACGGAGCGGCCGCGTGCCGACTGGCCGTTGGCGATCGCGCTGGCGGTGCTGGCGGGGTTCGTCGATGCGGTGGGATCTCTGCGCCTCGGTGGCCTGTTCGTTTCGTTCATGAGCGGCAATTCGACGCTGCTCGGGATCGATCTGGTGCGGCAGGACGGTGCGACCACGCTGGTCGGGGCGCTGATCCTCGGCTTTCTGTTTGGTGTGATGATCGCGTCGATCCTGGCCGAGCGGCTGGGGCGCTGGTCGCCGATGGCGATGATCCTGTTCAGCGCTGCCTTGCTGGCCTGGTCCGCGTTGCTGATGGTCGAGGGACTTGGCGCAGTGCTGCTCGCCGCGGCGATGGGCGCGCTGAACGTCGTGTTCCAGCGTGGCGGCGGGGTCAGCATGAGTATCCCGATCACCTATGTCACGGGCACGCTGGTCCGGCTCGGGCAAGCGCTGGCCGGCGCGCTGCTGGGGATCGCGCCGGCGACCGGGTGGGTGCCATATCTGCTGCTCTGGAGCGGATTGGTGGTCGGCGCGCTGGGCGGGACGTATGGCTATCATGCGCTCGGCACCGATGCCTTGTGGGGTGCGGCGTCGTTCGCGTTCGCGCTGGCGATCGCGGCGGCGGGCAGGGGGTGGCGCGACGCTGACGCGGTGTTGTTCGCCCGCGTTTTTGCCTCTAATAGCGTGGTCAGGGCGGTCCGTGTCGGGCCGCCCGCTTTCGTTCGAGGAGAAGGCCCCGTGTCGCCTGACGCATCCATCCCGCCGTTGATGCCCGTCTACCCGCGGTGCGGCGTGCGACCGGTGCGCGGTGAGGGCGTGTACCTCTATGGCGAGGACGGCAGCCAGTATCTCGACTTCGCGAGCGGGATTGCGGTGAACGCCCTCGGTCACGGCCATCCGGCCCTGACCAAGGCGATCTCGGAGCAGGCCGCGACGTTGATGCACGTCAGCAACCTGTACGGCAGCCCGCAGGGCGAGCATTTCGCGGAGAGGCTGGTCGACCATACCTTCGCCGACACCGTCTTCTTCACCAATTCGGGTGCCGAGGCGGTCGAGTGCGCGATCAAGACCGCGCGTCGCTACCATTATGCCAACGGCAACCCCGAGCGGCACGATCTCATCACCTTCGACACCGCCTTCCATGGGCGGACGCTGGGGACGATCTCGGCCACCAACCAGGCCAAGATGCGCGACGGGTTCGAGCCGCTGCTGCCGGGCTTCAAATACGCGCAGTTCAACGATCTGGAGGGCGCGCTCGCGCTGATCGACGGCAACACCGCCGGCTTCCTGGTCGAGCCGATCCAGGGCGAGGGCGGTATCCGTCCGGCATCGCAGGAATTTTTGCAGGGCCTGCGCAAGGCGTGCGACGAGCATGGCCTGCTGCTGGTGCTCGACGAGGTGCAGGCGGGCTATGGCCGCACCGGCAAGTTCTTCGCGCACGAACTGTACGGGATCACGCCCGACATCATGGCGGCGGCCAAGGGCATCGGTGGCGGCTTCCCGCTCGGCGCGTGCCTCGCCACCGCCGAGGCGGCGAAGGGCATGGTGTTCGGCACGCACGGCTCCACCTATGGCGGCAACCCGCTGGCGATGGCGGCGGGCGAAGCGGTGCTCGACGTGATCCTCGCCGACGGCTTTCTCGACCATGTCACGCAGATGGGCGAGCGGCTGCGGTCCTCGCTCGAGCAGCTCATCCCCAACCACGACGGGCTGTTCGATTCGGTGCGCGGGCACGGGTTGATGCAGGGGCTCAAGCTCAAGAGCGACAGTCGCCGCTTCGTCGCGCATTGCCGCGATCACCACGGGCTGCTGCTGGTCGCGGCGGGCGAGAACGTCGTCCGCATCCTGCCGCCGCTGGTGATCGACGAAAGTCACATCGCCGAATGCGTGGAGAAGCTGAGCGAAGCCGCACGGGTCTACGTGCCGGTTGCCGACGATTGATGGCCTGATCTCCGCCCCCTCGACGCGGGGGGCGGAGCGGGGAGAGACGATGCGCCATTTCCTGAACCTGACCGATGCCGGGCCGGACGCGATCGCCGCGATGCTCGACGATGCCCTGACGCGCAAGCAGGCGCGCGCGGGTTGGACCAAGGGGCGTGTCGATGCCGACGCGCCGCTCGCCGGCCATGTGCTCGCGATGATCTTCGAGAAGAATTCGACGCGCACGCGCGTGTCGTTCGACATGGCGGTGCGCCAGCTCGGCGGGCAATCGATCGTCATGGAGGCCGGGCAGATGCAGCTCGGCCGCGGCGAGACGGTCGCCGATACCGCGCGCGTGCTGTCGAACTATGTCGACGCGATCATGATCCGCACCGACGATCACGCCAAGATCGAGGAAATGGCGCATTACGCGACCGTGCCGGTGATCAACGGGCTGACCGATGAATCGCATCCGTGCCAGATCATGGCCGACCTGCTGACGATCATCGAAAGCGGCAAATCGCTTCCCGGGCTCAAGGTCGCATGGCTGGGCGACGGTAACAACGTGCTCGCCTCGATCGTCGAGGCGGCGGGGCTGATGCATTTCGACGTCGTCGCGGCGTGTCCGCAGGGTTTCCAGCCCGACGAGGCGTCGGTCGCGCGCGGCAACGGCCGCGCGCGCATCGTCGCTGATCCGCGCGAGGCGGTGGCGGGAGCGGACGTGGTCGTCACCGACACGTGGATCTCGATGGGGCAGGCACATGCCGAGACCAAGCTGGCGGCGATGATGCCCTATCAGGTCGATGCGGTGCTGATGGCGGCGGCGAAGCCCGACGCGAAGTTCCTCCACTGCCTGCCCGCGCACCGTGGCGAGGAAGTGACCCCCGACGTGATCGACGGGCCGCAATCGCTGATCTGGGCGGAGGCGGAAAACCGGCTCCATGCGCAGAAGTCGGTCTTGCGCTGGTGCCTCGGGCAGATCGGTTGATCGCCGGCCGGGGCGCCACCATTTAGGCGATCGTTGTCGCTCGCGTGAGCGACTATCCTTCCTTCCTCCGTCATCCCGGCGAAGGCCGGGATCCAGCGTGCGGCAGGCGCCGCTGCTTCCGTTTGCGCGGAGACATGGATCCCGGCCTGCGCCGGGATGACGGTGGGGGTGGGTGTTGGTTGCACGAGGACTTATGAGCGATACCCCCGATCTCGACCGCGCGCTCGGTTTCACCATTCCCGACCGCCATGCGCGAGGGCGCGCAGTGCGGCTCGGGCCGACGCTCGATGCGATCTTGTCTGCGCATGCCTACCCGCCTGCGATCGAGAAACTGCTCGCCGAGGCGCTGACGCTGACCGCGCTGATCGGGGCGACGCTCAAGGACCCGGCCGGTCAGTTGACGATGCAGACGCAGACCGAGAACGGGATCGTTACCCTGCTGGTCTGTGACTGGCGCGGCGGCGAGGTGCGCGGTTACGTTCAGTATGACGCCGACAAGCTCGCCGCCGCGCCCGCCGACCCGACGTTGTTCGCGCTGTTCGGCGCCGGCTATCTCGCGATCACCTTCGATCTGGCGAGCACCGGCGAGCGCTATCAGGGGATCGTGCCACTGGACGGCGACACGCTGGCGGCGGCGGCGCAGAGTTATTTCTACCAGTCCGAGCAGATCCCGACGCTGGTGCGCGTCGGGATGCAGAAGGATGCGAACGGCACGTGCATCGCGGGTGGGTTGCTGCTCCAGCACCTTCCCGAGGGCGAGGAGGGGCGCGAGCGGCTGCATACCAAGCTCGACCATCCCGAGTGGGAGCATGTCGAGGCGCTGGGGCAGACCATCGCGGTCGACGAACTCGCCGACGCGCAGCTGCCGCTGGAGACGTTGCTGTGGCGATTGTTCAACGAGGAAAGCGAAGTGCGCGTCCTCGAAGCGCAGCCGGTGTCGCGCGGTTGTCGCTGCACGGTCGAGCACATTCGATCGGTGCTGGAGCGCTTTCCGATCGAGCAACGATTGGAGATGGCGGATGACCGCGGCCTGATCGCGGTCGATTGCGCCTTCTGCTCGACGGTGTTCCCGTTGCGGGCGGAAGATCTGGCGGCCTGATCGTCATCCTTGCGGAGGCGGGGACCGGAGACGCGCGGATCTTCGTAAGAGACGAAACATCAGAGGCTCTGGATTTTCGCCGGCGCGGGAAGGGCAGGGATCGCCCCTAACTCTTCATTAACCCTTATACATCATAAGGATGCCATGCTGTTTCGGCGGCATGCTCTCTCCCCGCCCGGTCGTACGGGCATCCTTCGGGTCGCCCCATGGGCGGCCCGTTCTTTTGCAGCATCACTCGCCGCGCCGGTGGTTGCGCTGGAGCGGGAGTGCGCCTAGCTCGCGCGGATCATGACCCAATCCACTCCTGCGGTCGTGCTCGTTTCGGGCGGGCTCGACTCCCTGGTGTCCGCCGCGCTCGCGCGCGAAGCCGGGCATCCGCTGTTCGCGTTGTCGATCGACTATAACCAGCGCCACCAGGTCGAACTCGCTGCGGCGCGCCGGATCGCGCTTGCGCTCGGCGCGGTGCGGCACGTCGTGCTTCCGATCGACCTGTCGGCGTTCGGTGGCTCGGCGCTGATCGACAGCGCGATCGCAGTGCCCAAGGACGGCGTCGGGGAAACGATCCCGGTGACGTACGTGCCGGCGCGCAACACGATCTTCCTCAGCCTCGCGCTCGGTTGGGCCGAGGCGGCGGGGGCGCGCGACATCTATCTCGGCGTCAACGCGCTCGATTATTCGGGCTATCCCGATTGCCGCCCTGAATTCATCGCCGCGTTCGAGCATCTTGCCGAACTGGCGACCAAGAGCGGTGTCGAGGGGACGCCGTTCCGCTTCCGCGCGCCGCTCCAGCATATGACCAAGGCCGACATCGTCCGCGAGGGCACACGGCTCGGGCTCGACATGGGAATGAGCTGGTCGTGCTACGATCCCGCGCCGGGCGCGAAGCACTGCGGGCTGTGTGACAGTTGCCGCCTGCGTCACAAGGGCTTCGAGGACGCAGGCATCCCCGACCCGACCGTCTATGCGGTCTCGCCGCCCGCGCCATGAGCTATGCCGTCAAGGAAATGTTCCTCACGCTCCAGGGCGAGGGCGTGCAGGCCGGACGACGCGCGGTGTTCGTGCGCTTCGCGGGCTGCAACCTGTGGAGCGGGCGCGAGCAGGACCGCGCGACCGCGATCTGCCGCTTCTGCGACACCGACTTCGTGGGCACCGACGGGCTGGGCGGCGGCAAGTTCGCGGATGCAGACGCGCTGGTCGCGGAAGTCGCGGCATTCTGGGGTGAAGCGCATGAGCGCCGCTTCGTCGTGCTGACCGGCGGCGAGCCGATGCTGCAGGTCGATGATGCGCTGGTCGACGCGCTGCACGCTGCCGGGTTCGAGATCGCGATCGAGAGCAACGGTACGCTGGCGGTACATCCCGGCATCGATTGGGTGTGCATCAGCCCCAAGGCGGGCAGCGAGACCGTGCAGCGCCACGGCGACGAACTGAAGCTGGTCTGGCCGCAGCCGGGCACCGCGATCGATGCGATCGAAGGCTGGGACTTCAAGCACTTCCTGCTCCAACCGCTCGACGATGCGGCCGGAGAGGCGAATGTCGCCGCGGCGATGGCGGTGGTGATGGAACGCCCGCGCTGGAAGCTGTCGCTCCAGACGCACAAGCTGCTCGGCTTGCGTTAGAGCACGAACCGGTGCGGCGGCATCGCCACACCGGTCGTAAGGGTCATCGTGCGGCGTAGGTGACCGCGCCGAAGGGTTGTCCGCACTTCTTGATGACGAACTCGTCCTTCTTCCAGCAAGCCTTGTCGAAACGCGGCAGGAAGGCGGGCGAGAGCGACACCAGCATCCGCGGGAATTGCTGCTCGCCCCACGGCGTCAGGCTGTTGCGGACTTCGCGCATCCGGCCGAGCGCGATGTCGCCGAAGCTTCCGCGCGGCGCATAGAGCGCCTCGCGGCCGATGCTCGACGTCGTGGTGCAGAAACCATATTGCGCCGCGACCGTCGCAAAGCCCGAATAGGTGCGCGTGCCGAACTGGTCGAGGGCATTCTGCCCGTCCTTCTTGGACTTGGCAGTGCGCTCGAAATATTTGGTCAGTGCCGTGTACGACTGCGCCAGCTCTTGCTTGTGATCGGCCAGAATGGCGTTGTAATTCTGCACGGTCAGCAACGACGGCTCGAACTGGCATTGCAGCGCCGCCACGTTCAGCGCCGCGCGCATGTTCCACACCATCGCCGCGCGCAGCTCGTCGGGGGTTGCGCCGGGCAGCAACTGACCGATCCCCGGTTCGTCACCGCGCACGCGCTCGCCGCGCAGATCCTTGCTCTTCATATAGAATTGCGCCGCTGCCGGCGTCGTGACTAGCAAGCCCGCCGCCAGTGCCGCGACCGCACCGGCGATCCCCACCTTTTGCATTACCCCAACACTCCTCGCACACGGCCATGCCGTTAGGAGGCTTTTACGATACTTTGGGGGGATGACCCAAGCGTAAACTATCGCGAGCCGGATTCGGTTCACCGCAAATGGCTTGCGGATCGGGAACTTGTTGACGTCGCGTAACGGTTCGTTGCCGCAAAAAAAGGCCGCCCGGTTGCCCGGACGGCCCTTTGGATACAATCGCCAATGCGGCAGATTACATCGCGTTCGACATGCCACCCATGTTCGACATCATCATGTCGTTGCTCATCATGGAGTCATTGGCCATCATGCCGCCGTTCATGGCGCCGTCAACGGCGGTCATGTTGTCGGTCATGGTGTCCATGCCCTCGGTGGCATTCATGTCGGTGACCATGGTGTTCTCGGTGCCTTCGGTCTTCGAACCGCACGCCGAAACCGCGAGAGCGGCCGCCGCGAGTGCCGAGCCGGCCACGAACTTGGTGATGACTGCACGCATGAAATTGCTCCCTAGACTGTGGATTTGGCGACCCTGCGGCCGTTTTGTTGTTTCCAAATCGACTTGGACATTAATCACAGATGACCGGCCCCTCAAGTCTCGTTTTCACCCGCACAAATCAGGCTATTGAGAAAGGCCTCGGCGGTGAACGCCAGAGCCGCGTCGAAGGTTGCAGCGTCTGAAGACATCCCCAACGCTGCAGCGCTCGTCACGGGATATTCGGCCAGACCGCAAGGAATGATCCCGGTAAAGTGTTGCAGATCGGGCGATAGATTGACCGAGAACCCATGCAGCGTCACCCATCGGCGAACGCGGATGCCGATCGCGCCGATCTTCGCTTCCTGCCCGTTTCGATCATGCGTCCAGATGCCGATCCGGCCCGGAGCGCGGAACGCGGAGATGCCGATCTGCCCCAGAGCGGCGATCACCCAGCCTTCGACGGCATGGACGAAGCACCGCACGTCGCGTCCGCGCTTGTTGAGGTCGAGCACGAGATAGCCGACCCGTTGCCCCGGGCCGTGATAGGTGTAGCGACCGCCGCGCCCGGCCGGCACGACCGGGAAGCGCGCGTCGACCAGCTCGGCGGGATCGGCGCTGGTGCCCGCGGTATAGACCGGCGGATGTTCGAGCAGCCACACCAGCTCGCGCGCCTCGCCGGCGGCGACCGCGGCGGCGCGCGCCTCCATCTCGGCCAGCGCCGCGGCATAATCGGTCAGCCCCGGCGTCCGCCGCCACTCGATGCCGTCGGGGCCGGTCGCGCTCGTCTCGATGTTCGTGTCCACGCCACACAGATGCGGACCGCTCGCATGCTTGGCAAGCCGGCACGGCCGACGACGCCCATTGCCGCGCGGCGGAACTGCCCCTAGGCCGCGGGGAGAGACAATCACGGGCGGCATGGGGTGACGATGGTCAGGATCGGCGACGTGTGGGATCGGACGGTCGACGTCCTTCGCGGGCGGACGGCGATCCTCACCAGCATCGCGTTGGTGACGCTGGTTCTTCCGGGGATCGTGTCCGGTGCGCTGGGGACGATCGTTCCATTGCCCGGACCGGCGGCCCTCGCGGTGCCGCTGGTCCGGCTGGCGGTGCTGGTGCTGCTGATCCTCGGCGTGCTGGCGATGACCGCGGTGGCGAGCGACCCGGCGGTCGACCGCGCCCAGGCGTTGCGGATCGGCGGGCAACGCCTGCTGCCCGCGCTGGGCGTGCTGGTCGCGCTGGTGCTCGCGGCCATCGCGTTGTTCGTTCCCGCGGGCGCGTTGCTGGCGATCTCGGGCGCCACGATGGGGATGGCCGGGACGCCGGACATGTCGCACGCTGCGCCGGGCTATGTGATCGGGGCGGGGCTGTCGGTGCTGCTGGCGATCGTGCTGGGGCTGTGGCTCAGCGCGCGGATCGTGCCGCTGTTCGGGATCGTGGTCAACGAACGCCGCGGGTTCAGCGCGCTCCGCCGCAGCCTCGATCTGACCAAGGGTTCGACGCTGAAGCTGATCGGCGTGCTGATCCTGTATTTCATCATCACCACGGTTGCGATGCTCGCCGCCACGTCGGTGGTCGGCGTGATCGCGCGATTGGCGCTGGGCGGCGATGCGCCGGGGGGCGTGGCGTTCGTCGTCGCCGTGGTGCGTGCGCTGATTTCGGCGGGCGCGACGATGGTGCAGAGCGTGTTCTATGCGCGCTTCTATGTCGCCGCGGTCGAGCGCGAGCAGCGGATGGCGCCGCTCGCATGACGATCGGCTTCGCAGGATTGCTGTCGGTCGTGTGGCGGCTGTTCCGGCGGGACGCGACGTTGATGCTGCCGGTCATCGGCGCGTTCGTCTTTTTGCCCGCGTTCGCGGCGCTGCTGCTGTGCGACCCGGCCCCGGCACTGCCGTCCGGCGCACGCGACGAGGCGGCGATGCAGGCGTGGATCAACAATGTCGGGATGTGGGGGCAGGGCAATGCCATCTGGGTGCTGCTGGCGGAGTTAATCGGCACGTTCGGGCTGGCCGCGATCGCGCTGTTCCTGCTCGAGCCGGATCGGCTGACGATCGGGCAATCGCTGGGACAGGCGCTCGTCCGGTTGGTGGCGTTCACGATCGCGACCGTCACGATGGCGGTGCCGGTCGCGCTGGGGCTGTGGATGCTGGTGTTGCCGGGACTGTACGTGCAGGCGCGGCTGATCGTCGCGGTGCCCGCGATGGCGCGGCATCCGGCGCTCAAGCCGCTCGCGTCGCTGCGCCTGAGCTGGAAGATGACCAAGGGGCTGGATCGCGCGCTGACCGGCGCGCTGGTCGCATTGTTCCTGGCGCAATGGCTGATGGTATCGCCGTTGCTGCTCGCCGATGAATCACTGCGCGGTAGCGCGGGCAATCCGCTCGCGCTCGCGCTGGTCGATGCTCTGATCGCGGGTGTGGGCGCGACCTATGCGACCGCGACGCTGCTGCTCGGCGTGGTCGCCTATCGGATCCGCGCCAGCAAGGGCACCTGAGGCGCGACGTCGACGGGAAGCACGCCAAGGACGCGCGGATCGGTGAACGTCTCCACGGTCCGCTTCGTCGCGACGAATCCCTGCGCACGGTAGAAGCCGAGCGCGCGGGGATGATCGAGCGTGCAGGTGTGCAGCCAGACGCGCTCGACCCCGCCGCGCCACGCCAGACCCAACGCCTGCGCCATCAACCAGCGACCGATCCCGCGCCCCGCCAGTTCGGGGACGAGCGCGAAATAGCCGATCTCGCACGCGGCGGCGTGGCGGAAATCCAGCTCCAGCATCCCGACCTCGATCCCGGCGCGATCGACCGCGGCAAAGACCTCGACCGCCGGATCGTGGATGATCGCGGTGAGCGCGGCATCGTCCATCACCAGCCGCGAGAACCACAGCCAGCGCGCGCCGACCCGGCGGAACAGCGCCCGATATTTGTCGGGCGACGGCCGTTCCCAGCGGACCAGCCGCAACGTGGCGTCGGGTAACGGTCGCGGACGTGGCCGTTCGGCCATCTCCAGCGTGGTAACGATAGCTGCAACCTGATCGTCGCCGAGCGTGGTCAGCCCCGTCACCGTCACGCCCAGGTGGCGAGCGGGGGCAGGCTCATCAAAATCGCGTCGATATTGCCGCCGGTCTTGAGCCCGAACAACGTGCCGCGATCATAGACGAGGTTGAATTCGGCATAGCGCCCGCGCCATGCGCGCTGCTCGGCGATGTCGGCCTCGCTGAACGGCATGTCCATCCGTCGCCGCACGATCCGGGGATAGGCGTCGAGGAACGCGCGCCCGACATCCTGCGTGAAGGCGAAGTTGCGCGCGAAATCACCCTCCAGGTGATCGTAGAAGATCCCGCCCACCCCGCGGTGCACCTGGCGATGCGGGATGTAGAAATACTCGTCCGCCCACTTCTTGAAGCGCGGATAATGTTCCGGATCGTGCGCGTCGCAGGCGCGCGCCAGCGTCGCGTGGAAATCCTCGGTATCCTCCACGATCGGCAACGGTGGGTTGAGATCGGCGCCGCCGCCGAACCAGCGCTTGGTCGTGACGAGGAAGCGCGTGTTCATATGCACCGCCGGAACGTGCGGATTGGCCATATGCGCGACGAGGCTGATGCCGGTCGCGAAGAACCGTGGATCGTCGCCCGCGCCGTGGATCGTCTTACCGAACTCGCCCTCGAACGTGCCGCCGACCGTCGAGACGTTGACGCCGACCTTTTCGAACACGCGCCCCTTCATCACCCCGCGCACTCCGCCACCGCCGGGCAAGCCGGCGGGATCGACGCGGTCCCAGGGCGTATAGTCGAACCCGGCATCGGACCCGGCCTCGCGCTCGATCGCCTCGAACTCCGCGCAGATCCGGTCGCGCAACTCCTCGAACCAGGCGCGTGCGGCGGCCTGTTCGTTATCCAGCGTCATCATGGCGGTGACCTAGCGCGTCGCCGCGCGCTGGCCAAGGCGCAGCGGCGGTGGCAGAGCGAGACGCATGAACGCCAAATCCTTCTGGCGCGGGGTGCGCGTCGCTGCGGTCAGCTCCGCCTTCGTCTGCGCTCTGGTGGCGGCGGGCGGCTATTTCGATCGCGACCCTTATCATCTCTATCCGGCACAGAAACCGGCGCGTCCGATCGCGGTCGTCAACATTTCCGGTGACATGGGGCTGCGTTTCCTGCTCGGCGCGTCGACCTCGCGCGGGCTGACCGAGCATCGTGTGACGGTGCTCGGGGTCTCGTCGCCGGTCGTGTTCCGCTTCCGCCGCACCCGCGCGGAGGTCGACGCCTTCGTCGCCGATGCGGTGCGGACCGCGCTGGCGCGCACCGGGCAGCAGCGCGTGGTCGTGATGGGGCAATCCTATGGCGCGGACATCGTCCAGACCGGGCTGGCGCATCTGCCCGCCGACCTGCGGCCACGGGTCGCGGGGATCGTGCTGATCCTGCCGGGCGAGACGGTGTTCTACCGCGCCGATCCCACCGGCTGGGTCTATCGCGGCACGCCGGACAGTATCGGCGTCGACACCGGCAACACGCTGACCTGGGCGCCGCTGACGTGCATCTATGGCCAGGAGGAGGACGACAGCCTCTGCCCGAAGCTCCGCGTGCCGGGCGCGAAGATCATCGCGATGCCGGGCGGGCACAATCTGCACCACGACAGCGCCGGGCTGCTGGCGCATGTGCTCGGCGCGGTGGCGCGCGCTACGTCCTCGGCCAGCCCGCCGTCTGGCGCAGCGCCTCCCCCAGCAGGATCGCCCCCGTCACCGCGACGTTGAGCGAGCGCAACCCGGCACGCATCGGCACGCGGACGCGCAGGTCGGCCCGATCATGGACCGGCGGGGGAACACCGGCGCTCTCGCTGCCTAGCAACAATATGTCATCCGGCTCGAACGTCGCGTGGGGCAGCGGCACCGCGCCGGCGGTGGTCGCCAGCACGATTCGCCCGCGGCTGGTGACGAGGAACGCCTGCCAATCGGCGTGGCGACGGACCTCTACCATGCCGGCATAGTCCATGCCGGCGCGTGCCAAGGCCCGGCCGCTCCACGGAAAACCCATCGGCTCGATCAGGTCGACCGCGACACCCAGGCAGGCGCCGAGCCGCAACAGGGTGCCCACGTTGCCGGCAATGTCTGGCTGGAAGAGCGCGATCCGCATGGCTGCATCTCGTAGCCGCGCAAAATGCTGTTGGCAAAGCGGCGGGGGCACGGCTATCAGGCCGCAAAGGTCGCCGTGGGGACGGGCAGGCCACCGGCGGGGAGCAACCATGTCGCACGCGGCATCACCCTCCAGCCGGACAGAGGAACGGGCAGAGGTGTAACGCGAATGGCGATGGCAGTGCAGGAAATCCCCCTCGGCGAAGATCCCGCGCCCTATCATGAAGGGACGCACGATCCGCGCCGTCGCGATTTCATCAACATCGCCGCGGTGTCATTCGCGGGTGTCGGTGCGGTTGCGATCGTCCTGCCGCTGATCAACCAGATGAACCCGTCGGCCGACGTGCTGGCGCAATCGACCACCGAGATCGACATCTCGAAGATCGCGCCGGGTCAGGCGATCAAGGCCAGTTTCCGCAAGCAACCGTTGTTCGTCCGCAACCTGACGCCGAAGGAAGTCGGCGAGGCCGATGCGGTCGACGTCGCCTCGCTTCGCGATCCGCAGACGCTGGAAGAGCGGACCAAGGCCGGAAAGAAGAACTGGCTGATCACGCTGGGCGTCTGCACGCACCTGGGCTGCGTGCCGCTGGGCGCCGGCGAGGGCGAGAACAAGGGGCCGTTCGGCGGCTATTTCTGTCCGTGCCACGGCTCGGCCTATGACACCGCCGGGCGCATCCGGCAGGGACCGGCGCCGAAGAACCTGCACGTGCCCGATTATACGTTCAATTCCGACACCGTCGTCACGGTCGGCTGAGGGGAGATAGAGAAATGAGCTTTCCCTGGGCCAAGCATTACGAGCCGAAGGCGCCGCTGATGCGCTGGATGGACGAGAAGCTGCCGCTGCCGCGCCTCGTCTACAACGCAATCGGCGCCGGCTATCCGGTGCCGCGCAACCTCAACTATTTCTGGAACTTCGGCGTGCTCGCGGGCGCGGCGCTGGTGCTGCAGATCGTCACCGGTGTCGTGCTTGCGATGCATTATGCCGCCAATGGCGGTGTCGCGTTCGGCTCGGTCGAAAGCATCATGCGCGACGTCAACGCGGGCTGGTTCCTGCGCTATGCGCACGCCAATGGCGCGTCGATGTTCCTCGCAGTTGTCTACATCCACATCGGCCGCGGGCTTTACTACGGATCGTACAAGGCGCCGCGCGAGATGGTGTGGCTGCTGGGCGTCGTGATCTTCCTGCTGATGATGGCGACCGCGTTCATGGGCTATGTGCTTCCCTGGGGGCAGATGAGCTTCTGGGGCGCGCAGGTCATCACCGGCTTCTTCTCGGCGATCCCGCTGGTCGGCGAGACGATCCGCGTGTGGCTGCTCGGCGGGTTCGCGCCCGACAATGCCGCGCTCAACCGGTTCTTCTCGCTCCACTATCTGCTGCCGTTCGTGATCGCGGGGGTCATCATCCTCCACATCTGGGCGCTGCATATCCCGGGGTCGAACAACCCGACCGGCGTCGACGTGAAGGGCGAGCAGGACACGGTGCCGTTCCATCCTTATTACACCGCGAAGGACGGCGTCGGCGTCGGCGTGTTCTTCCTGATCTTCGCGCTGTTCGTGTTCTTCTCGCCGAACCTGCTGGGTCACCCGGACAATTACATCGAGGCGAACCCGCTCTCGACCCCGGCGCACATCGTTCCCGAATGGTACTTCTTGCCGTTCTACGCGATCCTGAAGAGCTTCACCGCGGACTTCATCCTGCCGGCGAAGCTGTGGGGCGTGCTGGCGATGTTCGGCTCGATCCTGCTGCTGTTCTTCCTGCCATGGCTGGATGCCTCGCCGGTGCGCTCGGCCAATTACCGGCCGACTTACCGTTGGTTCCTGCTCGTGCTGCTGCTCGACGTGCTCGTGCTCGGCTATGTCGGCGGGGCGGAGGCGAGCGCGCGCAACGTGATGATGGGTCAGATCGCGGCGGGTTATTACTTCGCGCACTTCCTGATCATCCTGCCTTTGGTGTCGGCGGCCGAGCGTCCGCGCCCGTTGCCGAACTCGATCACCGAGGCGGTGCTGGCGAAGCACGGCGGCACCAGCCCCGCGCAAACCGCGATGGCGAGCTGAGACAGAGACGAAGAGGGGATTCGACAGGCAATGGTTCGTCTCATTTCACTGCTGGTCGGTGCGGGGTTCGTCTTCGTGCTCGCGCTGGCGCTGTTCTTCACCGCGAAGGACGCGATCCAGAACCCGGCACCGCACACCGCGGAACATGCGTTCCACGAGCATCCCGAGAACATTCATCTGTCCTCGGCCGGGTTGCTGGGCAAGTTCGACCGGGCGCAGGTCCAGCGCGGCTTCCAGGTCTACAAGGAGGTCTGCGCGGCCTGCCACTCGCTGAAGTATGTCGCCTTCCGCGATCTGCAGAAGATCGGCTATTCGGAGGCCGAGGTGAAGGCGATCGCCACCCAGTGGGTGATCGAGCAGCCGTCGGTGAACCCGGAAACCGGCGAGGCGGCGACGCGCAAGAACATGCCGTCGGACCACTTCCCGTCGCCGTTCGCGAACGAGGTCGCGGCGCGTGCGGCGAACAACAATGCGCTGCCGCCGGATCTGTCGCTGATGACCAAGGCGCGCGAGGATGGATCGAACTACGTCCATGCGCTGCTGACCGGCTATCGCGACCAGCCCGCCGAGCTGCTGCGTGAGTTCCCCGACGCCAAGACGCCGGAGGGGCTGCACTACAACCCGTATTTCGCGAACCTCAACATCGCCATGCCGCCTCCGATCACCTCGGACGGTCAGGTGACCTATTCGGACGGGACCAAAGCGACCAAGGACCAGATGGCGCGCGATGTCGCGGCATTCCTGACCTGGACCGCCGAGCCCAATCTCGAGGCGCGCCATGCCGCGGGTGTCGCGGTCGTGATATTCCTGTTGATCTTCGTCTATCTGACGTGGGGCGCCTATCAGAACGTGTGGCGCAACGTGAAGCATTGAGCGGGCGGTCGGCGGCTCCGGTGATGCCGGACCCGTTCGACGGCGTGGCTTCGTAAAGTGGATGACGGCGACCGGGCACTCCCCGGTCGCCGTTTTCGTGTAGGCGGGGTTGATGAACGACGACCTGAAGGCGCTGATCCGCACCATCCCCGACTTCCCCAAGCCGGGCATCCAGTTCCGCGACATCACCACGCTGTTGCTGTCGCCCCACGGACTGGCGACCTGCGTCGAGCGGATGGTGGCGGCGGTCGACGGCCCGGTGGACCTCGTCGCCGGGGTCGAGGCGCGCGGCTTCCTCTTCGCGGCGGCGCTGGCGATCCCGTTGCAGGCCGGCGTCCTGCTGATCCGCAAGGACGGCAAGCTGCCCGGCGCGACGATCGCCGAGGATTATGCGCTGGAATATGGCACCGACCGGATCGCGATCCATGCCGACGCCTGCGCGCCGGGCGCGCGGGTCCTGCTCGTCGACGATTTGATCGCGACCGGCGGGACGGCGCGCGCCGCGGTACGGCTGTTGCGCAAGGCCGGCGCCTCGGTGACGCAGGCGCAATTCGTGGTCGACCTGCCCGATCTTGGCGGAGCGGCGCTTCTCCAGGCGGATGGTGTCGCCTTATCGGCGCTGGTGGCGTTCCCCGGCCACTGACCGGTCTGGAACATCGCGGGTTAACCCTCGTTGGTTTGTACTGGCGGCGCGTTCTGCCGCTTGCTCCATGTGAGGAGATCCCGCGATGTTTGCGCCCCGTGTGCTGCTGATCGGATTGCTGGGCGGCCTGTCGCTGTCGACCGCCGCCTGCACCGATGGTTACGGTTATTCCGGTGTCGGGCTTGGGACCGGCTATTACGATGACGCGTATTACGCCGGTGGTTACGGCAACGGCTATTACGGCTGGTACGACAATTATTATTATCCCGGCACCGGTGGCTACGTCTACGATCGCTATCGGCGCGCCTACCCGTGGAACGAGCGCCAGCAACGTTACTGGGGCCAGCGCCGCTCTGGCTATGGCGATCGCGACGTCCGTGCCAACTGGCGGGACTTCGGCCGCGACGTCCGTCGCGAACGTCGCGATTATCGTGGCGACGTCCGTGCCGACCGGCAGGCCTATCGTGATGGCCGCATCACCCGCGACCAGTTCCGGCAGGAACGCCGCGCCGCGCGGCAGGAGTATCGCAACGATGTTCGTGGCGATTACCGGGACCTGCGGCGTCAAAACCGTGCCGAAGGCTATCGCACGCCGCGTCCGAACGGCGCCTTTCGCCCGCGCGATCGTCGCTGAACGCCGCCTCTGGCCGCGCGCGCCGGCTTATGTCAGGCTGTCGCGCGTGGCTGATGTGACTGAACCTGCGGCGGCATGACCGACGCCGCCCCCGAGCAATTGACGCTCGATCTCGACGGCTTCGAGGGGCCACTCGACCTGCTGCTCTCGCTCGCGCGCGCGCAGAAGGTCGACCTGCGGGACATTTCGATCCTGCAACTGGTCGAGCAATATCTCGGCTATGTCGAGCGGGCGCGGGTGCTCCAACTCGAACTCGCTGCCGATTACCTCGTCATGGCGGCGTGGCTGGCGTATCTCAAATCGACATTGCTCTTGCCGAGCGATCCAGAGGCCGAGCCCGATGTCGAGGAACTCGCGTTGCGGCTGCAATTGCGGCTCGAGCGGCTCGATGCCATGCGCGATGCCGGCGCGCGCTTGATGGCGCGCAACCGCCTCGATCGCGACGTCTTCCGGCGCGGGGCGCCCGAGGGGCTGCACGTCGTCCGCAAAGCCTTTTGGTCGGTTGAATATTACGACCTGCTGGCGTCGTACGGGAGGGTCAAGGCGCGAACACGCCCGGCGTTGCATGTCGTTCGCGACCGCGAGGTGGTGACGCTGGAGGCGGCGCTGGCGCGGCTGGCCGGGCTGCTCGGCACGGCGATCAACTGGTGTGAGATCGAGCGCTTCATGCCCGAACCGAGCAATACGCGGATGCGCCGCTCGGCTCTGGCATCGAGTTTCCTTGCCGCGCTGGAACTCGCACGGCAGGGAAGGGCGGAACTTCGTCAGGAAGCACCCTTTGCTCCGTTGTATCTGCGGCGTCCGGCCTCGTGAGTGACGCCTATGACCGCGCCGTCGAGGCGGTGTTGTTCGCCGCGACCGAACCGCTCACCCGCGATGCGATCCGGGCACATGCCGGCGATGGCGACGTTGCCGGCGCGCTCGACCGGTTGACGGTGCGATACCGCGGGCGTGGGTTCGAACTGGTCGAGCGTGGCGGGCGCTGGCATTTCCAGACTGCCGCCGATCTGGCGCACCTGCTGCGCCGCGGCCGCGACGAGATCCGGCGACTCAGCCGTGCGGGGATCGAGACACTGGCGATCATCGCTTATCACGAGCCCGTCACGCGCGCCGAGATCGAGGCGATCCGCGGTGTGCAGACCGCTCGCGGGACGCTCGACGTGCTCATGGAGGCGGGCTGGATCCGACCAGCCGGACGACGCGAAGTACCGGGCCGACCGCTGATGTTTGTGACGACCCCCGACTTCCTGTCACATTTCGGGCTCAAGAGCCGACGCGACCTTCCCGGCGTCGACGATCTGCGCGCTGCTGGCCTGCTGGATCCCGTCGATTTGGCGTTCGATCAACTCGCGGTGGAAAACGCCGCCGAGGAAGACTAGATACCGTTTTACGTTAGGAGATTTCGTCATGGGCAGTTTCAGCCTCCCGCATATCCTCATCCTCGCGGTGGTCGCGATCCTGCTGCTTGGCGGCGGGCGTTTTTCGAACCTGATGGGCGACGTCGCCAAGGGTGTGAAGAACTTCAAGAAGGGCATGGCCGAAGAAGACGAGGACGATACGCGTCCCAAGCCGCGGATCGAGGCGAAGAGCCATGCCGAGCCCGCCTTCGATCGTGATGCCGAACCCGTTCGCGAGGAACGTCGCTGATCCATTGTCCTCACATAACCGGCGCGCTTGATGTTCGGCATCGATTCGTCTGAATTCCTGCTGGTGGCGCTCGTTGCGCTGGTGGTGATCGGCCCCAAGGACCTGCCCAAGGCGATGCGCGTGCTCGGCTATTGGGTCGGTCGCGCGCGTGCGGTCGGGCGCCAGTTCCGTGCCGGCTTCGACGAGATGGTGCGCGAGGCCGAATTGGAAGAGATGGAGAAGAAGTGGAAGGCGGAGAACGAACGGATCATGCGCGAGCATCCGTTCGTCCCGACTCCGCCTGCTTCGCCAGCGCTGCCGGACCATGCGTCGAACGCCGACCATTTGCCCGGCGGTGGTGACGTCGAGCAGCCGGTCATGGTCGAAAAGCCGCATGTCGTGCCCGAGCATACGCCTCCGCCGGCACCTCCGCCCGTCGATCATGGCGAGGCCGGGCATCGCGCGGACGATCATCATGGCCCCGATGGGCGCGTGATCCAGGACAAGGCTGCATCGTGACCGAGATCGTCGACGAACTGGAAGACTCGCGCGCGCCGCTGCTCGACCATCTGCTCGAACTGCGCAGGCGGCTGCTCTATTGCATCGTCGCCGTCCTGCTGTCGTTCTTCGTCTGCTGGTATTTCGCGGAAGATATTTTCGCGTTCCTCGTCCAGCCGCTGCTGAGCGCCGGTCAAAAGACGCTCATCTACACGCAGCTTTTCGAGGCGTTCTTCGTCCAGGTGAAGGTCGCGTTCTTCGCTGCGATGATGATCTCCTTCCCGATCATCGCGATGCAATTGTGGCAGTTCGTCGCGCCGGGGCTCTACCGGAAGGAGCGCCGCGCGCTGCTCCCGTTCCTGCTTGCGACGCCGTTGCTCTTCCTGCTCGGCGCATCGATGGCCTATTATGTCGCCATCCCGATGGCGCTGCACTTCCTGCTTGGTTTTTCGGGCACCGTGGGCGGCGTGCATCAGCAGGCGTTGCCGGCGATGGGCTATTATCTCAGCTTCATCATGCAGTTCCTGTTCGGGTTCGGCGCGGCGTTTCTGCTACCCGTCCTGCTGATGCTCCTCGAGCGCGCGGGGATCGTGACGCGCAAGCAGCTGATCGGCGCGCGGCGTTATGCGATCGTTGGGGCCTTCGCGATCGCCGCGGTGCTGACGCCGCCGGATGTGGGGTCGCAGCTGCTGCTCGCGATCCCGCTGGTGATCCTCTACGAAGCCGCGATCATCGGGATCTGGTTTACCGAGCGCAAGCGTGCTCGCGAAGAAGTGGCTGCGGCGAGCGCGGAGTAACGCCAAGGCTTCCTAGATGCTTACAGACAGAAAAAGGGCGGCTCGTCACAGACGAACCGCCCTTTTTCTGCTTTTTGTGACGTAAGTTACTTATGCTTGTCCGCAGCTCCTGCCACGGCATCACCTGCCGACGACACGTCCTTGCCGACGCCGCCGACGGTGTTGCATGCCGATACCAGTACCGCGCCCGCGAGCACTGCGACAGTCAGAACCTTACGCATTTAACGGTCTCCCTAATTCCACTGCGGACAATGCCCGTCACTAAGCTTCGTTCCATGGCTGGAGCGAACGGGACGCGAATGGGCTCAAGAATAAGGCCCGAAAGCATCACCGGGGGGAGGGTGGATGCTTTCGGGCCCATGTCTTGGATAACGAAAGCGGGGGGCGTATAGTCGCTATCCGAAGGTGAGAACGACGCCGGCAGGGCGGGGTTCCGCGCCGCAGCCGCAATCGCAGAATTATTTTACAACGTTATTCTCGGCCTACGACCGCGATCGCGATGTCGTAGGCGCCGGTGAGTGGGTCGTGCTGCAAGGTCGAGCGCAATTGCCGGGTCAAGCCCTCGATCACGCGGCCATAGCGATGCTGGAGCCCTTCGCGGAGATGATCGGTATCGACCAGCGCGCGCGACGAGAGCCGGAGCAGCGCACGTTGCGGATCGTCGAGCGGCTTGAGCGTGATCCGCACCTGCGCCTCGCTGTTGCAGGTCATCGCCAGCTCGACGAGTTCGGTCACCAGGAAGGCGACCGCAACCGCGACATCCTGCGTCACGAAATAGGGATAGATGTCGAGGACGATGCCGACGCGGGTTCCCTCCGGCGCGGTCGCGCGAATGCTCGACGCGAGTTCGCCGAGCACCGCACGCAGGCCGACGCCGCGGTTCTCCTCCATCTCCGCATAATGGTAACGGTGAACGACCGCGAGCGCGTCGACGCGCCGCTGGATCGAGGCATAAGCCTGCGTCGCCTCGACGCTGCGTGCGCCGCGGGCGTGGAAGTTGATGAGGCTGGAGATCACCTGCAAATTGTTCTTCACGCGGTGATGAACCTCGCGGGTCAGCTTGGTCTGCCGCATCAATCCTTCGGCCAACCCGGCCTCGTGGATCGCGACGGTCCGGCTGAGCGCGCGGAACGTATCGCCGAGGTCGCGAATCTCCTGCGCCGGCAACGCGCGCAGCATCGCCGGATCGGGATGGTCGCCCGGCGCATAGGCGGCAATGCTGCCGCGCAACGCGCGCAGCGGTGCGATCAGGAGCCGGTCGACCACGAACCAGCTGATCGCTGCCGCCGCCGCCCACATCAGCAGCGGCAGGGTCAGCGCGATCAGCAAGGGCGATCCGATCGGCGCGCTGCGGACCTGCATCTCCAATGCGAGCCCAGCGACGCCGAGGTCGCTGCGGATCGTCTCGCGTCGTTCCAGCGCACTCTCGCGGGTGAGCGGATCGAGTTCGAGTCGTTCGTCACCCAGCGCGAGCGACAGGCCGTAATCGGGCGCGAATCCGCTGGGTCGGCTGATCTGCGCGAGGAAGGGCGCCGGGAAATAGGCGGCGGCGGTAAGTCCGTCGTTGCGCCCCGCAAAGCGGAGCATCACGCCGCGCTTTTCCACGATGCGTGCGCTGACCGCGTCCGTCGGGGATTGGCGCGCGAAGGCCGCCGCACCGGGGAAGGGTTCTCCACAGATCGCGCGGCCGCGGCGATCGAGGATGACGAAGCTGGTGCCGGCGGCGGACTGTTGCGCGAAGACGCCTTGCGCACGCGCGCAGCTCGGCGCGTCGCCGCGGTCGGCGGTCAGTGCGTCGACCGCAACGCGCAGCGCGGTCATGTCGCCGACCAGCTCGATGGCGATCGCCCGACTCGACTCCGACCCTGCGACCCGCAGATGCGAGCGCAGTTCGGTATCGGCGATCTGGGTCACGCGCAGTGTCGCGAAGATCGCGATCAACGCCAGCGGCAGCAGCGCGACACTGAGGATCAGGAACAGTTTGGCCCCGGTCGGCCAGCGCGAAATCATGTCGAAACGCCCCGCGGCGGGCCGGGGGCGTCAATCGCGGGGGTGGTCGCCACAGTGCCTCAGTCTAGCTTGCCGAGCAGCGAGAGCAGATCGTCGGGCACCGCTTCCTCCACGGTCTTCTGGTAGACGGAGCGCAATGCCGAGCCCATGTCGCGGTTCTTCGATTGTGCCGCAGTGCCTTTTTTCGGCGTTTCCAGCGCTTCCCTATCCGACGTCAACGTAAACCCCCTAAGACAATCCGACCATCGGTACCCCAGACGGGCCAACACAGCACCGCAGGACGTTCGTCGGACGAACGCCCCAACCGGACAAGCGCGTAATGCACGTATGGCCGATGAAACCAAACGCGACGTCGTTGGTTCCACGGGGGTGCGACGAAATTCGCCGGTCGGGGGCTTCATCTGCGACCTGTTGTAGCGTCCACGTGAAATTGGGTATCGGCGACGGCGGCGTGAGCCGCGTCGCAGGGAGGGTTTACTACACATGTCGCTCGGACAACAACTCGCGCCGCACCTTCCGTTCCTGCGCCGCTATGGTCGTGCGCTGACGGGCAGCCAGGCGCAGGGTGACCGGTATGTGCGCGCCACGCTGGAAGCGATCGTGGCTGCGCCTGAAGAATTCCCGCGGGATGTGGATCCGCGGCTAGGGCTGTACCGGACGTTCCAGGCGATCTGGAACTCGGCGAATTTCGACGAAACCGCCGACGAATCGCCGGCCGAGGATCAGGAAGCCGTCGCCCGCGCACGTCTGTCGCGGATGACCCCGCTGTCGCGGCAGGCGTTGCTGCTGACCGCGATGGAGGGCTTCACGCCGGAAGACGCGGCCTATCTGATCGAGGTCGAGCCTGCGGAGGTCGACGCGCTGGTCGCCGAGGCGCTGGCCGAGATCGAGAAGCAGACGCGTGCGCGCGTGCTCATCATCGAGGACGAGCCGATCATCGCGATGGATATCGAGTCGATCGTCCGTGATCTCGGCCATGAGGTGACTGGCGTGGCGGTAACGCGCGACGAAGCGGTGGCGCTGGCGATGGAGGACCGTCCCGGCCTGGTGCTCGCCGACATCCAGCTCGCCGACGACAGTTCGGGGATCGATGCGGTGAAGGACATCCTGGCCGAGTTCAACGTGCCGGTGATCTTCATCACCGCCTTCCCGGAACGCCTGCTGACGGGTGAGCGGCCGGAGCCGACCTTCCTCATCACCAAGCCGTTCCAGCGATCGACGGTGAAGGCCGCGATCAGCCAGGCGCTGTTCTTTGACGAAAGCACAGTTCCAGCCTGATCGCCTGCGCTGCCGGCGATCGTGCACCATGTTGCGGGTCCGTGCTCGATACGGACCCAAAACGGTTTTTGGGGGTTACATCGCCTATGGCTGACGAAAACGAACGCATTCACCTCGAAACCGACGAGGCACGTGCGGGCAGCACGCCCGGCATGACGCGGTACATCCTGGCAGCGTCGCTGCTGCTGGTGATCGCGATCTTCGCCGCTATCTTGCTGTCCTGACGCGTAGATGTTGATCCGCGGGCTGGCCAACCGGCCGGACGCTACCTATCTTGACGGCTCGGACGGGCGCCAGATCGGCACTGATCCAGCACAACGGAGCGGCATGACCCAATCCAATACGCTCGCAGACGACGCGCCGGAAACGGCACCCGTCGAGCACGTCGCGCTCTCCGATCCGGAGTTCAAGAAGCAGTTGGCGCTGGTGATCCCGCATCTGCGCGCCTTCGGGCGCTCGCTGTCGGGCAACCGCGATCTGGCGGACGACCTGGTGCAAGAGACGTTGTTGAAGGCATGGGCGGCGCGCAAGCGCTTCCAGGCCGGAACGAACATGCGCGCCTGGACCTTCATCATCCTGCGCAACCTGTTCCTGAGCCAGATGCGCCGTGCACGCTTCAAGGGCGAGTGGGACGATCTGGTCGCCGATCGCGTCCTCGCCGCTCCCGCAAGCCAGGACAAGCATGTCGAACTTGCAGATATGCAACGCGCGTTGCTGCACCTGCCGCAGCCGCAGCGTGAAGCGCTGATCCTGGTGGGCGCGGGCGGGTTCGCCTATGAAGAGGCTGCGGAAATCTGCGGCGTCGCGGTCGGAACGATCAAGAGCCGCGTCGCGCGCGGTCGGGTCGCGCTCGAAGCGTTGATGGCCGGCAGTGCGCTGTCATCGCGGCGTGACCATGAGGTCGATAGCGAGCGGTCGACGCTCGACTCGATCATGAGCGAGGTCGACGAACTCAGCCGGGATCGCGACGCCTAACCGTCAGCCTTTATCGCGAAGTGAAGCAATCCAAGGGGTGGTAGTAGAACGCTCTGGATTGTTTTGCCATGTTTAGCGCGGGGTGGATCAGCCGCGGAAACGCACGCGGCGCAGTTGATCGAGACACGCCTCGATCTCACACGGCAACTTCGTCTCCCGGCGGAACGCCGCGCGAAGGGGCGTCGTGAGCGCGTCCGCGACATGCGGATCGCGCACCACATAGGCGCCATGTGGCGGAATGCCGTCAGAGGACGCTTCGTGAACCATGGTGTCGCAACGTCGGTTTTGCGGTAAGGTTGCGGGCGTATGACAGATGCCGTCGCCGAGGCGCGGACGCGCGCCGCTCGCTTTGCGCCATTTCTGGACGGACTGATCGCGCGCGAGGCGGTGACGGCCGCAGGGCTGGCAGCCGACGATTTGCCGGTCGGCAAACGGCTGCGCCTGGAGCGGCGACAAGTGGCGTTGCGGGTCGCGGAGGGCGATCTGGCGGGCGCGCTCGACCTGACCGGTGTGACCGCCGCGCTGACCGATTTTGCGGATTCCGCGCTCGATCGCGCGATCGAAGCCGCGATCGTCGAGCGGACACCCGATGCAGCGCCGTGCGGCTTCGTCGCGATCGCGCTGGGCAAGCAGGGGAGTCGCGAACTCAATTACTCGTCGGATATCGATCCGATCCTCATCTACGATCCGCGCACCCTGCCGCACCGGGCGCGCGAGGATGTCGCGGATGCTGCGGTCCGGATCGGGCGGCGGGTGCTCGAGCTTTTGCAGACGCGCGATGCGGACGGTTATGTGCTGCGCGTCGATCTGCGCCTGCGACCGTCCCCCGAGGCGACGCCGATCGTCATCCCGATCGATGCGGCGATTGCTTATTATGAATCGCAGGCGCTGCCATGGGAGCGCGCCGCGTTCATCCGGGCGCGCGTGGCGGCGGGCGACCGTGACCTGGGCCAGCGATTCCTTGACACGATCCGCCCGTTCATCTGGCGCCGCAGCCTCGACTTCGGCGCGGTCGGCGAAATCCTCGACATCACGCGGCGCATTCGCGACCATCATGCGCAGGGGCAGGCGTTCGGCCCCGGCTATGACCTGAAGCGCGGGCGTGGCGGCATTCGCGAGATCGAGTTCTTCGCGCAGATCCACCAACTGATTCATGGCGGGCGCGACCCAGCGTTGCGTGCGCCGGCGACGCGCGATGCGCTGGCCGCGCTCGCGGCGGCGGGGCGGATCGATGCGGCGGATGCGCATGCGCTGTCCGAGGCTTATACGTTGCTGCGCACGATCGAGCATCGCATTCAGATGATCGATGATCGGCAAACCCATGCCTTGCCGACTGGCGAGGGGCTGGACCGGGTCGCCCGGCTGCACGGGCTGGTGAACGGCGCAGCGTTGCTCGATTTGTTGCGACCGCATGTCGAACGTGTCGCGGCGACCTTCGATCGGCTCGCTCCCGCGCCGGTCGCGGCGGTCCCGCACGATGCCGCGCGGCTGGCCGACTATCTCGCCGAGGTCGGTTTCGCGGAGACCGACGATGCGGCGCGGCGGATCGTCGCGTGGCGCGAGGCACGCTATCCGGCGTTGCGCAGCGGTGCGGCGCAGAGCGCGCTGGAAGCGGTGTTGCCGGGGTTGGTCGAGGCGCTGGCGCAATCGCCGGTGCCGCTGACCGCGCTCAACCGGCTCGACCGCTTGCTGGAACGATTGCCGAGCGCGATCAATATCTTCCGATTGCTGGAGGCGCGGCCGGCGCTGGCGACGCTGCTCGGCGAAATCCTGAGCCATGCCCCGACGCTTGCCGAGGCGCTGGCGCGGCGGCCCGACCTGCTCGACGGGTTGATCGATGCGAGCGCCTTCGATCCGGTCGGCGACGTTCCCGCGCTGATGGCGCAGATGCGCGCGACCGAGCACGGCGCGGATTATCAGGCGGTGCTCGATCATGTGCGGCGGATCGTCGGCGACCGGCAGTTCGCCTTGGGCGCGCAGATCGTGGCGGGGCGCGCCGATCCGCTGGAGGTCGCGGCGGGCTATGCGCGGGTCGCCGAGGCGGCGGTCGCGGTGCTGACCGACGCGACGGTCGCGGCGTTCGAGGAGGCGCATGGTCGCGTGCCCGGCGGCGAACTGGTGATCCTCGCGCTCGGGCGGCTGGGTGGCGCTGCGCTGACCCATGCTTCGGACCTCGACGTGATCTATCTGTTTACCGGCGACTTCACCGCTGACTCGGATGGCGCGAAGCCGCTCGGCGCGACGCTGTACTTCACGCGATTGGCGCAACGCGTGACCGCGGCCTTGTCGGTGCCGACCGCCGCGGGGCCGCTCTATCAGGTTGATACGCGGTTGCGGCCTTCCGGCGCGCAGGGGCCGCTGGTGGTGAGCGTCGATTCTTTCGCGCGATATCAGCGCGAAGAGGCGTGGACATGGGAGCATATGGCGCTGACCCGTGCGCGCGCGATCTACGGCGGCGCGGTTGCGCGTGCCGAGGTCGAGGCGATCGTCGCGCGCGTGCTGGAGGGCGAGCGCGCGGAACACGATATCGCCGCCGACGCCGCAACGATGCGCGCCGAGATGGCGCAGCACAAGCCGCCGCAAGGACCGCTCGACGCCAAGCTGTTGCCGGGCGGGCTGGTCGATCTGGAGTTTGCGGTGCACGTCGCGCAATTGACGCGCCGCATCGCGTTCACGCCCGACCTCGGCAAGGCGATCGATGCGTTGATCGCGGCCGGCGCGTACCCGCCCGAGCTTCGCGCGGCTTACGATTTGCTCGGGCGGCTGCTGGTCACGGTGCGGCTGATCGCCCCCGACGCGCAGGAGCCGGCCGCCGCGGCGACGCGCGCGCTGATCGCGCGCGCGGTGATGCTGCCCGATTGGGACACGGTGCTTGCCACGCTGGCGACGGTGCGCGAGAGCGTCGCGGCAAGCTGGCAGGAGAGCATCGCATGGAAACCCTCCCCGACGTGACCGCTACCGGCGTGGACGGCGTGCCGTTGCGGCTGCACGACCTGCCACGCCCGCTGGTCGTGTATTTCTACCCCAAGGACGATACGCCGGGCTGCACGCGCGAGGCGCAGGATTTCTCCTCTTTGACCGATGACTTCGCCGCCGCCGGCGTGACGGTGCTCGGCGTTTCGCGCGATACTGTCGCGAAGCATGCCAAGTTCCGCGACAAGCATGCGCTGACCGTCACGCTCGCCAGCGACCTGAACGGGAGCGTTACCGAGGCGTTCGGCGTGTGGGGCGAAAAGCAGCTTTACGGCAAGACGTACATGGGAATCGAGCGCGCGACATTCCTGTTCGATCGCGACGCGCAACTGGTGCAGGCGTGGCGCAAAGTGAAAGTGCCGGGCCATGCGGCAGCGGTACTGGACGCCGCAAAGAGTCTGTAAGTCAGGCAAACTGCCGCTTCTTACAACGACTCGGCGCATGACTCCGGCGCTTGAGCGCGCGCGGCGGCCAACGCTCTTGCGTGTTTAACCTTTCGCCGCGCACAAACCTTTGCGTTCGCTGCAGCGGTTCTTTCGCGGGCGGACACGGAAAAGGGGAAGACCGGCGCGTGTCGCACTGGTCGCAGTCTTGATCTGGGGTTCGATGACCGACACCGCTTCTTTGCCGGCCGGGCGGCCGCTTGCTCGCCTGAACGCCGTGATCGCCGGACGACCGGCGCTGCTGCGCGGGGGCGCCGCACTTCTGCTCGGATTCGCCGGCTACGGCGCGCTCCAAGCCTCGACGCAGGTCGCCGAGGCCGCGGGACTGACGCCCACCGCCGCCGCGCAGGCGCAGCGAATGCAGGCGATGGAGCATAAGGTCGAGCGGATGCAGGCGCGCGTCGCGACGATCCGTACCGCCGCGCAGCAACACGCCGCACGGATCGAGCAGCGGCAGGAGCTGCTGACCGCGGCGCTGACTGGACAGGGCGATGCACGCCGGATGGCGCTGGCGACGCTCGCGGTCGATCCGCAGGCGACGCGCGTCGCCGCCGAGACGATCCGCCCGTTCCTGAAGGTCGAGCGCCAGCAGGTGGCGCTCGCGCAGGTTGCCGAGCAGCAGTTGCTCGATCGCTATGCCGCCACCGCGCAGCAACTTCGCCAGCGCGGGATCGCACCGAGCCGCGTCGCCAAGGCCGGTTCGGCGATGGGCGGCCCGCTGGTCGAGGCGAACAGCACCGAGGCGCGCGCCGATCTGGCCGCCGACCAGCAGTTCCGCTCGCTGTTCATGACGTGGAAGAAGCTCGACCGGCTCGAGCAGGGCGTGATCGCGATCCCGTCGGTGCAGCCGGTGCAGAAGCTGCAGTTCACCAGCAACTTCGGCATCCGCGCCGACCCGTTCCGCGGCACCGCCGCGATGCACGCCGGGGTCGACATTCCGGGTCCGAGCGGCACGCCGATTTATGCCACCGCCGACGGCGTCGTCAGCCACGCCGGCCGCCAGGGTGGTTATGGCAACATGGTCGAGATCAACCACGGCAAGGGCATCGCGACCCGTTACGGCCACCTGTCGAAGATCATCGTCGGCGACAATACCCGCGTGAAGCGCGGGCAGCTGATCGCGCTGATGGGATCGACGGGCCGCTCGACCGGCCCGCACCTTCATTATGAGGTGCGGATCGACGGCCATGCGGTGAACCCGGTGCCGTTCCTGACCACCGCCGATTATCTGATGGCCGCGCAGGATCGTGCGGTCGGGCAGATCCCGGTGTCGACGACCGGGCCGGTGCCGCAGGACTGAGGCGGGACGACTTCCATCCTCAAGCTGTCATCCCGGATCAAGTCCGGGGTGACGAGGAAGGGGAGGGTCCTTCGGTTTCTCGAGCGTCTCTTGCATCATGATTGAAGGGCCGTCACGCATCGCGCGGGGTGGCCCTTTCCGTTTGCGGCGGCTGCGCCTATCTTGACGCCATGGCCACGCTCGCACCCGATATCGTTCTGACCCCTGCCGCCGCCGCGCGCGTCGCGGCGATTGCCGCGCGCCAGAACAAACCCGCGATCCTGCGGCTGTCGGTCGAAGGCGGGGGATGTTCGGGATTTCAGTATCGCTTCGGCTTTGCCGATGCACCGGAACCTGCCGACCTGATCGCCGAGACCGACGGTGTGCGGCTGGTGGTCGACGACATGAGCCTCGACCTCGTACGCGGGGCGAGTGTCGACTATGTCGAATCGCTGGGTGGCGCGTCGTTCAAGGTCGAGAACCCTAATGCCGCGAGCGGCTGTGGGTGCGGGACGAGCTTTTCCGTGTAGTTAGACAAGTGCGCGGACCGGGTTTAGACCGGCACGCGTGAAGATCGTCACCTACAACGTCAACGGCATCAAGGCGCGGCTTCCGCGTCTGCTCGAGTATCTCGCCGAGGAGCAGCCCGATGTGGTCTGCCTCCAGGAGCTGAAGTCGAGTGACGATACCTTCCCCGAGGCCGATATCCGCGCGGCGGGCTATGGCGCCGCCTGGCATGGCCAGAAAGGCTTCAACGGCGTCGCGGTGCTCGCGCGCGGGGTCGATCCGGTCGAGCGGCAACGCGGGTTGGTGGGCGAGCCCGAGGACGAGCATAGCCGCTATCTCGAATGTTCGGTGTTCGGGCTGGTGATCGCATCGATCTATCTGCCGAATGGCAATCCGCTGCCCGGGCCGAAGTTCGACTATAAGCTGCGCTGGATCGGGCGGTTGCAGGATCGCGCGCGTGCGTTGCTCGCCGAGGAGCTGCCGGTGATTTTGGCGGGCGATTACAACGTCATCCCGAATGACGACGATACGTTCTCGGTCAAGGCGATGGCATCGGACGCGCTGATGCAGCCCGAGAGCCGGCATGGCTATCGTGCGTTGCTGGCGCAGGGCTGGACCGACGCGCTGCGGACGCGCAATCCCAAGGGTGGGATTTGGACTTTCTGGGATTATCAGGCGGGTGCGTGGCAGCGCGACGCAGGATTCCGCATCGATCATCTATTGCTGAGCCCGGCGGTCGCCGACCGGCTGGCGGATGCGGGCGTCGACAAGGCGCATCGCGGGCGTGAGAAGGCCAGCGACCATGCGCCGACATGGGTGCGGTTGCGGTGACGCTGAAATGGAGCGCGGTGGCGCTGCTGATGACGATATCGTCGGCTGCGGCGGCGCAGGATGCGCCTGCGGTGCGCTTCTGCCCCAATCGACCGTCGCTGGGGGCGAGCGGGTGCACGACCTTGCCCGGGCAGGTGCAGGTCGAGCTGTCGGGTTTCGATTGGCAGCGCGATGACGATGGCGAGACGCGCGAGGATCTCATTCGCAGCGAGGTGACCGCGCGGATCGGCCTGACCAGCAATAGCGAGGCGCAGATCGCGTGGACGCCGCTCGGCACGCTGCGGTCACGCGACAAGGCCAGCGGCGACGTCATGCGGCAGACCGGCGCGGGCGACGTGACGCTGGGCTGGCGGCGTGCGCTGAGCCATCCCGACGGCAAGAAGCTGTCGACGGCGGTGCAGCCCTATGTCACGCTGCCGGTCGGGCGGAGTGGGATCGGCGAGGGCGACTGGTCTGCGGGAACGGTGCTGCCGGTATTCTGGCGGATCAACAAGAAATGGAGCATCGACTTCACCGGGCAATTGGCCGCGGCGGTCGACGAGGACGGTCGCGGACGGCATTTCGATGCGACCGGCGTGTTCGGCGTCGGCTATGCGCTGACCGACAGCGTGACCGCCAATGCCGAAGTGTCGGTCGAGCGCGATCAGGACCCGGCGCAGCATGTCGTGCGGACGCTCGCGGCCGCATCGGTGGCGTGGAAGCTGACCAAACGGACGCAGCTGGACGTCCTGGCGGTGGCCGGGCTCAACCATGATGCGCCCGATGCGCGGATCGCGCTGGGTGGCGCTCTGGTGTTCTGACCGGTAATCGGCAACCTGCGCCGAAAGTTGGTGCGCTTTACCTGTGTAACACACTCGTCATGATCGAAAAAGTGCGGAAAACCGCCAAATTCTGAATTGGCACGATGGGTGCAATGTGTCCTGCGTCCCCGATCAACGGGGCAGGGAGACCCGCCATGAAGACCATCGCCACCGCCGTGATCGCCAGCCTCTTCGCCATCGCACCGGCCTATGCGGCCCCCAAGGCGGCCCCGAGTGCGGAGCCTGCTGCTCCCGCAACCGAACAGTCCGTGCCGACCCGCAACGCCAACACGCGTTACTGCTACAAGACCGAGGTGACCGGTTCGCGATTGCTGTCGCGCGTCTGCAAGACCCGCGATGCCTGGAAGCAGATGGGCGTCATCGTTCCGGCGAACCTGTGATCGCCGACCCCCGGCGGGTCTCCGGCGCTGGCCGGCGATCCGCCGCAGCGGATCAGAACGTCCGTTCGTAGACCTGATAGACCTTGTTGACGCGGCTATCGATCGCGGTCGCGATCGAATTCATGCCCTGATTGTCGTCGAGCACCCATCCGATCTCACCGCGCGTCGCGCCGTAACGGGCGACCGACGCCTTGCGGATCGCCTCGATCATCATGAACGCCAATTGCCCGGCGAGCCGCGAGCTTTGCAGTTCCTTGCGGACACCCATCAACGGCACGCGCATCGTCCGCACACGCGGCTTGCGCAGCCACAAGAGCAGCTTCGCCCAGCCGAACGGGAGCAGGTTCCCGTTCAGCGGCTTGATCGCCTCGTTGAGGTCGGGGAGCGTGATCATGAACGCGACCGGCTTACCGTCGATTTCGGCGATACGGATCAGGTCGTTGAACACGATCGGCTTCAGCTTGACCCCGACGTCCTTGATCTCGGGCGGGGTGAGCGGAATGAACCCCCAATTGTCCGACCATGCGTCATTGAGGATGTCGAGGATGATCGCGGCCTCTTCCTCGAACTTGCGCTTGTCGACCTCGCGCACGACGATGCTCTTGTTCGCATCGCCCGAGCGGATGATCCGTTTAACCAGCGGCGGGAATTCCTGCGTGATGTCCAGCTCATAGGTGATGAGCTGCTTGACCGGCAGGTAGCCGGCACGTTCGATCCACTCGCGATATTCGGGCTTGTGGTGCCCCATCATCACGGTCGGCGCCTGGTGATAGCCCTGGATGAGCAGGCCGGGCTCTTCCCAGATCGACATGCTGACCGGACCAAGCGCGCGGGTCATGCCCTGTTCGCGGAGCCATCCCTCGGCCGTGGCGAGCAATTCCGTGAAGATGCCTTCGTCCTCGGCATCCATCAGGCCCCATTGTCCGCAGCCGGGACCGAAGCCGCGCTCGGCGGGCATTTCGAGCCCGAGCGTGTCGATATGCGCGGAGATGCGCCCGACCACGCGACCGTCGCGACGGGCGAGGAAGAGCTGCGCCTTGGCGTGGCTGAACCAGCCGTTCTTCTCCGGCGTGATGAGCCCCAGCGCCTCGCTCTTGAGCGGCGGCACCCAATAGGGATCGTCCTTGTAGAGACGGAACGGCAGGTCGACGAACGCCTTGCGGTCGGTCTTGGTCAGGACGGGAGTGATCGAAAGCTCAGCCATGTTGCTGGCGTGTAAACGGGTCACTCGATCATAGCGAGTGAACAATTATCCAGAATGGCGAGTGCTACGGTCCTGTTCCGGTCACGCTGTCGCCACTATGTTCAGACAATGGATAGGCCTATGAATACCATCACTCTCGATCGCGCGACCGCGGCTGCGCGCTCATCGCGCCCGACGATCGTCGATGACAAGGCGATGCTGAAGGCGGCGGCCGAGCTGACCCGCGACCTGCTCAAGCCGCGCGCCGGCATCTATTGGGCCGATCTGATCGGCTCGTCGGTGGTCGGTTATGGTGCGCTGGCGGTGGCGATCGCCGCCAGCTCGACCGCGCTAGCGGTCGTCGCCGGCGTGGTGGCGGTGCTCGCGCTGTATCGCGGCATGAGCATGATCCACGAGCTGACGCATGTGAAACATGCATCGCTGCCCGGTTTCCGGACTGGGTGGAATGCGCTGATCGGCGTGCCGATGATGATCCCGTCGTTCATGTACGAGGGCGTGCACAATCTGCACCATGCCAAGACGCGTTATGGCACGTCCGAGGACCCCGAATATCTTCCGCTTGCTCTGATGAAGCCGTGGACGTTGCCGGTGTTCATCCTCGTCTCGGCGCTTGCACCGATCGGGTTGCTGATCCGCTTCGGCGTGCTGGCGCCGTTGTCGGTGCTGTCGCCCAAGCTGCGGACGGCGGTGGTGTCGCGCTATTCGGCGCTGTCGATCAATCCGCAGTTTCGCCGCCGGATGCCGCAGGGCGAGGAGAAGGTGCGGTGGGACCGCATTGAGGCCGCGACGGCGGTGTGGGCGCTGGCGCTGATCGGGTCGACCGTCGCGGGCGTGCTGCCGCTCAGGGCATTTCTGATCTTCCTTGCGGTCGGATCGGGCGTAGCGCTTATCAACCAGGTGCGGACGCTGGTCGCGCATCTGTGGGAGAACGAGGGCGAGGTGATGACCGTCACCGCGCAGTATCTCGATTCGGTCAACGTACCGCCGCCGGCGTTGCTGCCGGTGCTGTGGGCGCCGATCGGGCTGCGGTATCACGCGTTGCACCACCTGCTGCCGGGCGTGCCGTACCATGCGCTCGGCAAAGCGCATCAGCGGCTGGCGGGCGTGCTCGAGGCTGACTCGCCTTACTATAAGGCGAATTATCGCGGGCTGCCGGGGTTGGTCGGCAAGCTGACGATGGCGACTATTCGGGGGCGGTGAGCCTTCGACTGGCGTCACACTTCAGGCGATGATCCGATAAAGATCGTCATTGCGAGCGTAGCGAAGCAATCCAGGGCGTCCTGATCCGGCCCTGGATTGCTTCGCTACGCTCGCAATGACGAAAGAACGTCGCAGCGTCTCGGCTGGGCAGTCGTCTTCACTCTTCCGTCCGCAACAGCACCGCTTCGCCGATCAGCAGGAACAGCAGAAATGGCGCCCAGGCGGCGAGGAACGGCGGGTAGGCGCCGAGATTGCCCATCGCCAGCGCGAAACTGTCGGCGACGAAATAGGCGAAGCCCAGCGCCATGCCGATCACGGCGCGGATGAACAGCGCGCCCGAACGCGCGATCCCGAACGCCGCGACCGCGCCGAGCAGCGGCATCAGCACCGAGGACAGCGGCCCCGACAATTTGTGCCACAGCACGCCTTCCAGCGCCTTGGTCGGACGCCCGGCTTCTTCCAGATCGCCAATCGCCTCGCGCAGGCCGGCGAAAGACAAGGCATCGCCGTCGACATTGGCGAGCGTGAACTGATCCGGCGTCACGCCGCGCCCGACGATCGTGGCGCCGAGCCGCGTCACCTTGCCGGAAGCGACGTCGAAGCGGCGCGTCGGCCAGATCCGCCAGCCATCGCCGTCGCGCACACCGCGCGGCGCGTTGATGAGCCCGCGCAGCCCGCCGTCCGGGTTGCGCTCATAGACCGTGACGCCGCCGAGCTGCGCGCCGGCACCACGCCCGCCGATCGCATCGGCCTGGATCAGATCGTCGCCCGCGCGAACCCAGACGTTGCTGCGGTTGCCGCGGTCGATCGGCATCGTGCCGTAATTCACCTTCTGCCACGCGCTCAGCTCGGCGGTCGCGCGGCTGACGATACGGTCGTTGAACGCGAAGGTGACCAACGCGATGCCGACGCTGGCGATCACCAATGGCGCGAGCACCTGATGCGCCGACAGGCCGGCTGCCTTTAGGGCCACCACCTCGCTGTTGGCGTTCATGGTGATGAGCGTCAGGATCGTGCCGAGCAGCACCGAGAAGGGCAGGAAGGTCGAGATCAGCTGCGGCGCGCGCAGCGAGACGTAGCGCCACACCTCCGCATCGCCGTTGCCGGCGGTGGCGAGGATACGGCCGCTTTCGCTGAGCAGGTCGAGCGTCTGGAGCACCAGCACCAGCCCGAACAGGATGCCGAAGGTGCGCGTCAGGAACAATCGCGCCATGTAGATCGCGACAGTGCGCGACGGGAAGAGCGCGGTCATGCGCGAGCCTCCTTGCGGCGGCGACCGGGGAGGTAGCGTGCCACCATCGCCCATGCCTTGCCGAAGAACCGCTCCAGCGCGCCGATCGGCTGCCCGCCGGGCACGTTGGCGATCGTGTGATACATCCACAGGATCAACACAGCGAAGATCACGAACGGCACCCACAATGCGATGGCCGGATCGACCGAGCCGCGCTCACCCAGCGAGGCGGCATATTGGTTGATCTTGTGATAGGTGACCACCATCACGATCGACAGGAACACGCCCAGCGCCGAGGTGGAGCGTTTCGGCGGCACGCCAAGCGCGACCGCGAGCAGGGGCAACAGGAACATCGACGCGACCTCGACCAGGCGGAAGTGAAATTCGGCGCGGCTGCCGTCGCGTTGCTCCTCGCTGCGTGTCGACGCGTGGCCGAGCTTCGCCAATTCGGGAAGCGTATATTCGAGGTTCTTGCCGCCGCGCGTGCGGAAGCTTTCGAAGCGCGGCAGGTTGATCGGCAGATCGTGCGCGGTGAAGGTCAGTGTGCGAGGGGTCGTGAAATCCGGGCGGTTGTGGATCAGCGTGCCGTTGGTCAGACGGAAGATGATGACGTTGGGGTCGTCGGTCGCAAGGAACTGTCCGGTCGCAGCGGTGACGCCGACCCAATCGCCCTTGGGCGATTCGGCGTGGACGAAGATGCCCGAAAGCTTGCGGCCACGATCCTGGCTGCGCTCGATCCGGAGCGTCATACGATCGCCGAGGTGCGTGAACTCGCCGACCTTGATCGACGCGCCGAGCGCGCCGGTGCGCAGCTCGAAGCGCAGTTGCTCATAGGCGTAGCGCGCCTGCGGCTGGATATAGCCGACGATCGCGATGTTGAGCGCCGCCAGCACGATCGCGTAATAATAAGGCACGCGCAGCAATCGGCCGTAGCTCATCCCTACCGCGCGCATCACGTCCAGCTCGCTCGACGTCGCGATGCGGCGGAAGGCGAGCAGCACGCCGAGCATCAGCCCGATCGGTATGCCGAGCCCGAGATATTCGGGAAGCAGATTGGCGAGCATCTTCCACACGACGCTGACCGGCCCGCCCTGCGTGGCGACGAAGTCGAAGAGGCGCCGAATCCGGTCGAGGATCAGCAGCATCGCCGAGATCAGCAACGTCGAGAACAGCGGCAGCGCGATCAGCCGGGCCATGTAGCGGTCGATCGAGGTCATGGGCGGGACGGCGCTGCCTTAATGCGAGAAGACGGGACGACCGGCTATAGGATGGGTCGGCGGGCGCGTCAGTAGCCGATTTGGATCATTCCGCGGCGAGCGGTGCCGGATCACCGCCCTGCGCCACGGCCGCGGCGACCGCCCGGTCGAGCGCGGCGAGCGTGAACGGCTTGCGGAGCACCGGATGGTCGCCGAGCGCGATGCCGCCGCTCGCCCCGCCTGCGAAGCCGGTGACGAACAGCACCGGGACGTGCGCGAAGGCGAGCGGCAGCGTCGCGATCATCTCGGGGCCGGTCAGCGACGGCATGAGCACGTCGGACAGGATCAGGTCGACGTGCGCCATTTCGTCGAGCACCGCGCCGACCTGCGTCGCGTCATCGCAGGCGACGGGATGATGGCCGAGGTCCGTCAGCGCCTCAATCGTCGCGGAGAGGACGCGTGGATCGTCCTCGACGACGAGGATCGCGCGGCCGCTGCCAAGGCTCGGTGCGGCAGGCTGGGGCGCGACGAGCGGCAGGGGCGCAGAAACCGGGCGGGTGGCTTGCTCGCCCCGCTGGTCGCGGGGCAGCAGCAAGGTGACGGTAGTGCCTTCGCCGACGCGCGACGCGATCGTCACCTCGCCGCCGATCTGACGCGCGAAGGCGAAGGTCTGGCTGAGCCCCAGGCCGGTGCCCTTGCCGAGCGGCTTGGTGGTGAAGAACGGCTCGAACACGCGGTCGAGCACCTCGGGCGCGATCCCGCAACCGGTGTCGGTGACCGCCAGCGCGAGGAAGTCGCCGCTCAGCCCGGCCGCATCGCTACCCGGCAGCGTGGCGCGCGTCGCGCGGATCGTCAGCGTGCCGCGACCCTCCATCGCATCGCGCGCATTGACCGCGAGATTGACGAGCGTGTTCTCGAGCTGGACACGATCGACGCGCACGCACCAGCCGGCGCTGTCGTCCTCCAGCACCAGCGTCATGCCATCGCCCAGTGAGCGGCTGAGCATATCGCTCAGCCCGTCGAACAAAGCCGCCGCCGCGACCGGTTCGGGGTTGATCGCGGTTTCGCGCGCGAAGGCGAGCAGGCGTGCGGTCAGCGCCGCGGCGCGGTCCGCCCCCTCCCGCGCCCCTTCGAGATGCCGGGCCGCCTCGTCCGCCCCCGCGGGCAAATGGCGCGCGGCGAGTTCGACACCGCTCAGCACCACCGCGAGCATGTTGTTGAAGTCGTGCGCGATGCCGCCGGTCAATTGCCCGACCGCCTCCATCTTCTGCACCTGTCGCAGTCGCGCCTCCTGCGCACGCAATTCCTCGGTCGCGCGCGCAACCGCCTCGGCCAGCTCGTCGGCGCGCAGCCGTTCGCTCTCGGCCTCGTCGCGGGCGATCGCGCGGTCGGCGAGCGCTTCGACCATCACCCAGCCCATCGCGATGCCGCCACCGACCAGCAGCACGCCGAACACCGCCAGCACCTTGGCGATCGTCGTCGAGCGGCGCACAGAGGCGCGCGCCTGCGTGGTGCGCATCTCCAGCAGCAGGCGTTCGTCGGTGATGATACCGTCGAGCGAGATCGTTGATGCGGGTGAGCGCATCGCTCTGCCGCGCCTGGTAGAGGCGTGAGAGCGCCTGACTGTTCTTGCCATAATTGGTGCTGAGCGCGGTCAGGGCCAGTTCGTCGCCGCGGGTGCGGAACGCCTCCTGCAAGATCGCGACATGCGTCAACTGCACGTCATTTTCGTGGACCAGCTTGGCAAGCCGCCCGATCGCCTGTTTCGCGCGCCGCCAGTCTTCGTAATAGATCTGGCCAAGTTGTTGATCGCCGGAGATGACGTAGCGACCAAGCGACGCTTCGGCATGCGCGATCGTGCCCTGCACGGTACGCGCGAGGATCATCACGTCATAGCTGTGCCGCTGCGACGCAAGCGCGCGGTCACGCTGGCCGTTCACCTCCGCCAGCGTGATGACGAGCATCGCGAGCACGACCGCGCCAGCGATCGCCATCACGCTAAGCGTGATGGTACGCCAGGCGCCGGTCAGCTGTCCCGAGATGTCGTCGCGATCGTTCACGGCCGCGATGTTAGGTTAATGAACGTTAAGTCGGCTTAAATGATGGCTCAGTTGGTCGCACCAGCGAGGCGTCCTGCCGAAGCGAACATCGTGATGACCTGGTCGATCTGTTCCGTCGTATGTTCGGCGCAGATCGAACAGCGCAGCAGGAAGGTGCCCGACGGCGTGGCGGGCGGGCGCGCGACGTTGACGTAGAGCCCGGCCTCCAGCAGCGCCTGCCACATCACCACCGCCTGCGCCTGATCCTGCAGGATCACCGCGACGATCGCCGAATCGCACGTGTCGGTGCCGAGCGCGAAGCCGAGGTCCTTCAAGCCGGCGTGCAACTGGCGCGCATTGCTCCACAGCCGCGCCCGCTTGTCGTGCGCAGTCATCAGCTTGCGCACCGAGGTGGCGGCGGTTGCGACCACCGACGGCGGCAGCGAGGCGGTGAAGATGTACGGGCGGCACGAGAAGCGCAGCCCTTCGAACTTCGGATGGTTCGAGATGCAGAAGCCGCCGACCGTGCCGACCGACTTGGAAAAGGTGCCGATCACCAGGTCGACATCCTCGCCGAGCACCAGCCCCTGCGCCTCGTAGACGCCGCGACCATGCTCGCCGAAGAAGCCCATCGAATGCGCCTCGTCGACCAGCACCATGCAACCGTGCTTCTTCGCCACCTGCACCATCTCGCGCAGCGGCGCGATGTCGCCGAGCATCGAATAGACGCCCTCCAGCACCACCAGCTTGCCCGGCTCCTTCGGCAGGCGGCCGAGGCGCTTGTCGAGATCCTCGACCGAATTGTGGCGGAAGCGGACGACCTCGGCATCGCCCATCTTGCAGCCGTCGTAGATCGAGGCGTGACTGTCGGCGTCGAGGATGACGTACTCGCCGCGCCCGACCATCGTGGAGATCGTACCGAGATTGGCCTGGTAGCCGGTGGAAAAGACGATCGCGCCGCTCGCGCCGTAGAATTCCTTGAGCGCGTCCTCCGCCTCGACGTGATCGCGGAAGGTGCCGTTGAGCATCCGGCTGCCGTTGGTGCCGCTGCCGAACTGTTCAAGCGCGCGGGTGCCGGCGGCGATCACGTCCGGGTCGAACGTCATGCCCATGTAATTGTAGGTGCCGAGCAGGATCGTTTCCTTGCCGCGGATCACCGCGGTGGTCGGCGACGTGACCTGCTCCATGACGATCCCGAACGGATCGCGCACGCCCGAACTCATCAGCGCCTCACGCTCGGCGAGCAGCGGATCGAACTTCGCGAACAAATCGCGCGCGGGCGGCACGGCAACGGGTTCGGCGGGCAGCTTCTCGCTCTGGAGTCCGGTCTCGGTCATGCGATTCAGCCCTTCAGCTTCTCGACCGCGTCGGCGAGCTGGCCGACATTCTCGATCTCGGCCTGCATGTTCATCGTGATGATGATGTCGAATTCGTCCTCGATCGCGGCGACGAAGTCCATCACGGTCAGCGAATCCCATTCCAGGTCGCCCTGGAAGCTGGTCGCTTCGGTGATTGCGACGCCCTTCTTGTTGAAGGGTTCGATCTGCGTGCGCAGCGTGTCGAGGATGGCGGTACGGTCAGTCATGCGCGTGCTCTGGCCTTGAAATGCGGCGGTTGTCTGGCCGCGCTATAGCAAGCCGTGGGCGCGATACCATCGTGCCGTTTCGGTCAGGCCCTCGGCGGCGGCGATTTGCGGGCGCCAGAGCGTCGGCGGCGGGGCCTTGGCGGGATCGGCGGTCCAGTCGGGATGGACCATATAGGCGACGCGATCGGCGGTCAGCTTCGCCTTCGTACCGCGCAGCAGCCGGTCGGCGCGCGCGGCGGTGCGCAGCAGCGCGGCGGGGAGGGGAGCGGGACGGCGCGCCGCCCGACCGCCGCGCCGATCGCGCGCGCGAAGTCGGCATAGCTGAGCGCACTGCCGTCGCTGGGCTCGTAGGTGGCGTGGTCACCCGGCGCCTCCGCGAGCGCCAGCAGCAGGCGGGCGAGATCGGCGACGTGGATGATCGACAAACGCCCGCGCGGCGGGATCGGGACGACGCCGGTGCGGCGTGCGGCGCGGAACAGGTCGCGTTGCTCCATGTCCCTGGGGCCGTAGACGCCGGGCGGGCGGACGATCGTCCAGTCGAGCGCGCTGGCGCTCACCACGTCTTCGGCACCGGCCTTCGACCAGCCGTAGTTCGACAGCGAAGGCTCGCGCGCTGCCAGCGAGGAGACGTGGACGAAGCGGCGGATGTCCCAGGTGCGCGCGGCCTCGACGACATTGCGCGTGCCGTCGACATTCGCCGCTGCGAAAGCGGCGCGGTCGGGTGCGTTGACCGCTCCCGCGACGTGGATGACGGCGTCGGCGGTCGAGACGAGGGTGGAGATCGCCTGCGCGTCGTCGAGCGCGCCCGCGATCCACGTCACGCCATCGCGGGGCGGCTGGGGGCGACGGGCGAGCGCCCGCACCCGGTGCCCGGCGGCGAGCGCCTGTTCGATCAGCGCGCCGCCGACGAAGCCGGTGCCGCCGGTCAGCGCGAGGATCACAGCAGCGCCATATGGTTGCGATGGACGAGCGCGGCGCGCGGCGCATAGCCGAGCAGTGCGGCATGTTCGTCGCTGCGTCGCCCGAGCAGTCGCGCGGCTTCCGCGGCGTCATATTCGGACAGGCCGCGCGCGATCGGCCCGGCAGGTCCGGCGATCGCGACCAGGTCGCCGCGGGCGAAGGCGCCCTCGACGCGCGTCACCCCGGCGGCGAGCAGGCTGCGGCCCTCGGTCAGCGCGCGGGCCGCGCCGGCATCGACGTGGATCGTGCCCGCGGCGGTCAGGCCGCCCGCCAGCCACGCCTTGCGCGCGGGGGCCGTCCGCTCGGCGACGAACAGGGTGTGGCGCGCCGTGGCGGACAGCGGGCGCTCGACGCGCCCGGAGGCGATCGCGAGCGCGGCCCCCGCGGCATTGGCGATCCGCGCGGCGGCGATCTTCGACACCATCCCGCCCGACCCCATGCCCGACGCGGAACCGCGATCGGCCATCGCCTCGATCGCCGCATCGATCCGTTCGACTCGCGCGATATGCTGCGCGCCGGGTTGCGCAGGGTTGCGATCGTAGAGGCCGTCGATGTCGGAGAGCAGCACGACGCCCTGCGCGCTCGCCGCCTGCGCGATCCGCGCCGCGAGCCGGTCGTTGTCGCCGAAGCGGATTTCCTCGGTCGCGACCGAGTCGTTCTCGTTGATGATCGGGACGGTGCCGAGCTGGAGCAGGCGTCCGAGCGTCGCGGCGGCGTTGAGGTAGCGGCGGCGTTCCTCGAGATCGCCGAGCGTGACCAGCATCTGCGCGGCGGTGAGCCCCTGTGCGGCGAGCACGTCGGCCCAGACGCCCGCAAGCGCGATCTGCCCGGTGGCCGCGGCAGCCTGCGCATCCTCGAGGCTGGCGCGTCCACCCTTGGCGAGCCCGAGCCGTCGCGCGCCGAGCGCGATCGCGCCCGACGACACGACCGCGACCTGCTGCCCGGCGACGGTGCGCTCGGCGATGTCGCGCGCGATCCCCTCCAGCCACGCGCGCCGCACGCCGCCTTCTGGGTCGACGAGCAACGCCGAGCCGATCTTGACGATCAATCGCGGACAGTCGGTGGGGGAAAGAGCGACATGATGGCGGCAGCGTTAGCGCCGGGGACGACGGCGTGCCACGACGATCTTCTCGACCGCCGCGCGCACCGCGTGCATGATCCCGGCAAAGACGGGGAAGGGCGCGAATGCAGCGAAGCATCTGGACGGCGATCGGGATCGTGGCGACGATCGTCGCGCCGGTGACAGCGGCGGAACCGGTGCGCGGCACGGCGCGGATCGACGGGGTCGATAGCGCCGTCGAGCTGAAGACCGACGTGGGGGCCGGGATGTTGCGCTATCGTCCGCTTGGCGGATCGTCGCCGTGGGTCGAGCTTCCGCTCGATACGCTGGCGCCGGTGGTGGCGGTGCTGGCCGACGACCGGCTGGCGTTCCTGCACGAGCCGATCACCCGCTGGGCGGGCGACGATCTGGTGCCGTTGCGCGAGGCGATGATCGCACGCACGCGGGCGGCGTGGGAGCAGGGACGCGCCGGGACACGCGCGGGGCAACCGTCGCAAGGCGCGGTGCGGACGCGGGTGCGCGCGCTGTTGCAATATGCGGTGGCGTTGCGCGAGGCGGGCCGGTGGCCGGAGGCGATCGCCGCCTTGAAACAGGAGCGCGACACCAATCCGCTGACGAGCGACTGGGACCGTGCCGAATGGTCGAGCCTGTCGAACGCCTTGGCCGGCGCGCTGGTGGAAGACGGGCGGATCGACGAGGCGGTCGCGCTGCTCGATCAAACGGCCGCGCGGCTCGGTGCATCACCTTACGCGATTAACGTCGACCTGCAGGCAGCGTCGATGCTGGCCTTTGGCGGGCGTTATGCGGAGGCGTTGCCGCGGGTCGATCGGGCGGAGCGCGGCTTCGCGGCGATGGCGGCGCGCATGTCGGTCGTACCGGGCGCCACGGCGCAATTCGATTCGGTGCGCGCCTGCGTCCTGCACGAATTGGGGCGGACGGACGAGGCGAGGGCGTCGCTCGCGCGGATCGATCAGTCGGCCAAGCCGCAGAGCCGGCGGTATGCCCCACCAGCCAATCGCGACCTCGTCGAACGCGCAGCGCTGTGCATGAAGGATCCCGACGCTTTGGCAGCGGTTTGGCGGCGCGATCTCGACCATCTGCCGCCGGGGTCGCTGATGCTCGTCACCGCGCAGCCGGAGTATCGGCAATCGCCGTATGACGCGGCGACGCTCGACCGCGCGCGCACCGCGTTCGGCGCGCCGCCGCCGCTGCGCGTGCTGCCGCCGCGTTACGCGCCGGCGTTGCGCAGCTGGCGCTGAGCCACGGTCACACCGGCGACCATTCGACTTCCTGCTCCTCGCCGTCATCGTCGACGGGACGGTCGGGGGTGGGGATCGCCTCGAGCAGACAGTCGAGCGCCCAATCGACGCCGATGCCGCTTGCGCCCGAGATCGGGATCACCTCCGCGCCGCTCGCCTCTTCCAGCTCGGCGGAGAGCGCCGCGACCAGTTCGTCGTCGAGCGTGTCGATCTTGTTGAGCGCGACCACCACCGGCTTTTCGTCGAGCCCACCGCCATAGGCGCTCAGCTCGCCGCGGACGATGCGGTAGCTTTCGGCGACGTCCTTGTCGTTGGCGTCGATCAGGTGGAGCAGCACGCGGCAACGCTCGATATGGCCGAGGAAGCGGTCGCCGATCCCGGCGCCGTCCGCTGCGCCCTCGATCAGGCCGGGGATGTCGGCGACGACGAACTCGCGCTGTTTGTGGCGCACGACGCCCAGCTGCGGGCGGGTGGTGGTGAAGGCGTAGGCGCCGACCTTGGCCTGCGCGTTCGTCACCTGGTTGATGAAGGTCGACTTGCCGGCATTGGGCAGGCCGACCAGCCCGGCGTCGGCGAGCAGCTTGAGCCGCAGCCACACCCAGGCCTCCTCATGTGGCCAGCCGGTGCCGTGCTGGCGCGGCGCGCGGTTGGTCGAGGTCTTGTAGCTGGCGTTGCCGCGCCCGCCGTCACCGCCGCGCAGGAAGGTGATTCGCTCGCCGATGCGTGTCATGTCGGCCAGCAGGGTGCGCTCCTCGTCGTCGGCGAGGATCTGTGTGCCGACGGGGACCTTGATGACCAGATCGTCGCCGCCGCCGCCGGTACGGTTGCTGCCCGAGCCGCCCATCCCGCGCGGTGCGCGGAAATGCTGGGTGTATCGGAAGTCGATCAGCGTGTTGAGACCGGCGACCGCCTCGAAGACGATGTCACCGCCCTTGCCGCCGTTACCGCCGTCGGGGCCGCCATATTCGATATATTTTTCGCGCCGGAAGCTGACGGCGCCGGGACCGCCCGAGCCGGAACGGACGAAGATTTTCGCTTGATCGAGAAAGTGCATGGCGTGCTCCGTACCGCTTTAGCGCCGCTAAAGCGATATCAGAGCGCGCGCGGCCGGCGCGGGGCCGCCCGCAACCGGCGACGCGGCTTTGGCAAAAGCGATCGATCAGTTGCGGGTAGCGAGATCGTTATTGGGTGGTGGCGATGCGCGAGTTCGCATCAGGGTGCCATTAGGCGTTTTTACCACAAGCCAAGAGCGTGACGCGATCTTTAGTCCAGTCGTAGTAGCCATACGCGATGCGAAAACGGCGGTCGTCCATCATCGGCAATGGAGGATCGATGTAGAACTTGCGGCCTTCCTTAAATTCGAATTTCCCCGCTTCGTAATATTCAAATTTGATGACAGCTTCATCCAGGTGAAAGACGGTTCCCGTTACCCACGTCTTATAGAAGTAGCGCCGTTCCCACTTGTCCGGCGAGCCCACGCAGGGTGCGGTCGCTATTCGCCGCTCCATCTTATCCATCGTCGCCTTTAGCGGAGCCTCTCTGCCCGGCGCGGGGGTGGTAGAGGGCGTTCCAAGCAACATGACAGAAAGAGCAAGGCTAACGGAAAAGATCATATTGCGCCCCGCGATTTAGACATGGCGAGTGAAGTTGGCGTCCACGACGGTATGACTAAACACCGGTTGCAGCAAGCGCGTCCGACTTCGAGATGTACTTCACACCCGATCCCGCAACAACATCGCCCGCGCGATCGCCCGCGCCCGGTCGCGCGGCAATCCCAGCGCGCGCGCCATCGGGGCGCCCAGCAGCGCGTCGCCCAGCGCCGCCAGCACCAGGTGCAGCGTCTCATCCTTGATCGGGGCGTCGGGCCGGTTCTCGTCGTGGGAGAGGTCCTCGACCAGATCGTGGACCGCGGTGAGGATCGGGTCGAGCGCGTCCTGATTGCCGTTGAGAATCATCCACGTCGCCAGCGCGCCCGCGCCGTTTGCGCCGAATGCGTCGAAGACGACGTCGACCAGCTCCGACGGGTCCTTGCGCTCGCGCGAGCGACGGGCGGCGTCGCGGATCGGGGCCACCACCAACGCGGTCATGCGGGCGATCAGCGCGCGCTGCAATCCGTCCGCTGAGCCGAAATGGTGGAGCAGATTGGCGTGGGTGCGGCCGATACGACCCGCGACCGCCTTCAGCGTCACCGCTTGTGGCCCCTCCTCGACCAGCAACGCGCGCGCCGCCTCCAGCGCCGCGTCGCGCGATGCCTCGGGGCTCAGCCGGCGACGGGGGTTGCATTGGCGGCAAGGGACAATTAACTGACACCCGTGTAAGTTAACGGATCGTGTCCGTCCTTAGTGGAGGTTTCCGTGGCGAAAGCAACCACTCCCGCCGACCTGACCATTACCCCGCGCGACCGCCGTTTCGGGCGCGGCGCCGCGATTCGGCGCTGGTGGCTGAACGACGACCCCTATGCGACCGCCTTCTACAATGCGCTGTCGGTGACGTTTCCCAAGGGCGAGGGGTTCTTCGTCGACAGCGTTCGGAAGTTCCGCGACGGCACGCCGCCGCAGCTGGAGCGCGAGATCAACGCCTTCATCAAGCAGGAGGTGCTGCATACGCGCGAGCATGTCGCCTTCAACCGCCATGTCGCGGATCAGGGGTATGATACGACCTTGCTCGACCGCGACGTCGACGCGGCGCTGGCCTTGACGAAGGGGCGGCCGCCGATCGGCAGCCTCGCCGCGACCACCGCGCTCGAACATTTCACCGCGATGCTCGCGCATGAGCTGATCGCGAACCCGCGGCATCTGGCGGGCGGCGACGAACAGGCGCGGGCCTTGTGGCTGTGGCATGCCGCCGAGGAGATCGAGCACAAGGGCGTCGCGTACGACACCTGGCTGCACGCGACGCGCGACTGGAGGCGGTTCACGCGCTGGCGGATCAAGGCGCTGGTGATGCTCATCACGACGTGGCGGTTCGTTCATGGCCGCGCGCGGGGCATGAACGAGCTGCTGCGGCAGGACGGGCTGAAGGGACCGAAAGTATGGGCGCGGATGGCGTGGTATGCGCTCGGTTATCCGGGAATGGCGCGGAAGGTGGCGGGGGTGTGGCTGGGGTACTTCCTGCCCGGCTTCCATCCGTGGAAACATGACGATCGCGCGCTGATCGGGCTGGCCGAGAGCGATTACGAGGCAGCGGTGTTGCCGCGGGTGGCAGCCTGACGAGGCAACCGGGTGGAAGTTGGCGATGGTTGCGCGCATCGCCGGAAAACGCGTCACTGACTGTGACCATGGCGACGCGGCGAGTGCGGGCGAGGGCATGGTGACCGTATAAGGTTGCGACATTGATGTAGGACAGCGGCGCCTTCGAAGTGCCTGTGCTGGCGGCTGTTGCTTTCGTCCAAAGCGGCGTCAGGCTGCAGGCTGCAGGCTGCGCTTGGGCCGTTGCAGATACGCGCCATCAGCGAAGATGGAGCAGGGGCGGGAAGGGCGTCGGTTACGCGCCGATAAGCCTCGCCGATGTTTGCGTATGGATGCTCGCCGCATCGTTTGAAGCATTGCCGACGCCGCTCGGATCTTGCCGGCGACGCGCCCGGAGCACGATGACCTCAACCTGAGCTGTCATTGCGGCCGTAGCGAAGCAATCCGGAGTCGGATCAGGACGCCCTGGATTGCTTCGCTATGCTCGCAATGACGATTGGTTCATTCGACCTCACATCATCATGAGTTAGCCGACCCAGTCGAAGACGATCGGCGCATCGATGCCGAGTGCGTTGTGCACGGGGCACGCATGTGCCGCGGCCTCGAGTTTCCGCCGTTGGCGCTCGTCGAACGCCCCGGGAACGCGCACGATCACCGACAGATGCGTGATCCGGCGCGGGGTGCCGCCCATCTCCTTGGACACCGCGGCGGTGGCTCCACTGATATCGATGTCCATCGAGCGCGCAGCGACCGCCATGATCCCGAGGATGCAGCCGCCGAGCGACAGCGAGAGCAGGTCGCTCGGCGAGAAGCTCTCACCAGTGCCGCCCAACTCCCTGGGGCCATCCATGACGAGCACCGCACCCGGTTCTGCATGTGTCGCGCGAAAGCGGAGCGGTGGTTCATAGGCGACTGTGATGTCGGTCATCGGAAAACCTTCCTTCGTCGACGGTTCTTCGTAGGTCCGATCGACAATCAACGATCAACTGCCCTCTCCCGTCATCCCGGCGACGGGAAGCGATTGTTCGGCTCAGAACCTCGACGAGGCGGCATGAAAGTCCTGAGTGTCGATCCGGACTAGGCCGCGATCGGCATCGCCGCGTCGGTACGCATCGCGTCCGCATCGAGATCAAGCGCGAAGTCGATGGCATCGACCATTCCGCCGCGGGCCAGCGACCAGCGTTGCGACCGGCCGGTTTCGACGAAGCCGAGCTTGCGCAGGACCGCCCCCGACGCCGGATTGTCGGCGTGGTGATAGGCGGTGAGCCGGCTCAGCGGGAGTGCGTGGCGCGCGATGTCGATCACGGCGCGACCGGCCTCGGTGGCATAGCCGCGGCCCCAGGCGTCGGGAGTCAGCCAATAACCGAGTTCGTGGTCGCCATTGTCGGCGCGGTGCAGCCCGATCCCGCCGATCAGCCGGTGATCGCCGCTCCGCTCGACGATGACGAAGCGCGGCTCGGTCGCGCCGCGCGGCAGCGACAGGAAGGTCTCGGCATCCTCCAGCGTATAAGGCCAAGGCGCGCGCGCGAGGCGGTTGACCACCGCTTCGTGGCCGATCGCCTGCGCAAGCGCGGGCGCGTCCTCGAACCAGCCGGGCCGTAACGTCAAACGGGGCGTCAACGCGAACATGTGCTCCATCTCCTGCGACGGGCCCGTGCCACGCGACGATGACGAGCGCGCGACACGGGAACGGTAAGGGGAGGGAGCAGCAAGAAAAAGGGAGCCGGGGCGGACCCGTCTCCCTTATCTGGCTGGGTTCCGTCGCGGAACCCCGGGTCGCCCTGGCGGGCAACCCGTGTGGTCACCCGATGTTATTCGGCCGCAGCCGCAATCATATCGACCGAGCAGAATTTGCGGCCGAGCTTGCCGTCGTGGAACACCACGCGGCCGTCGACGAGCGCAAACAGGGTATGATCCTTGCCGATGCCGACGTTGCGGCCCGGGTAGAACTTCGTCCCGCGCTGACGCACGAGAATGTTGCCGGCGATCGCTTCCTGACCGCCGAACTTCTTTACGCCAAGGCGACGGCCGGCCGAATCACGACCGTTACGCGACGAACCGCCTGCTTTCTTATGTGCCATTGTGTCTGTTCCTTTCGCGCTTTGGGGCTCAGCCGACCGAGACGATCTTCAGGATCGTGTGGTTTTGGCGATGGCCATTGCGGCGACGATAGTTGTGGCGGCGACGCTTCTTGAAAACGATCACCTTCTCACCCTTCGCCTGGGCGATGATTTCGGCGGCGACCGTCAGGCCCGCGACGTCCTTCAGTTCCGCGCCCTCGCCAGCGAGCAGCACGTCACCCAGCGTCACCGACGCGCCGGCCTCGCCCTCGATCTTCTCGACGACGATCTTGTCTCCGGCGGCGACGCGGTACTGCTTGCCGCCCGTGCGCACGACTGCGAACATGGCTACGATGTTTCCTTCAACGGGAATTGCTTCCCAAATGTCATGGACCGCGACGGGCATGCCGCACGGTTGAAGCGTGGCGGTTAGGATAGCCCTTCCGGGATGTCAACCGATTCCCCGCCCGGACGGAGGGCCCAGGGTCTGTACTCAATCGCAACAAGGTCGTGACGGAAAAGCCGCCCGCCGCTTCGCGGTCGCCTCTGGAAGGCCGCCCAGCATCGTCGCTTGCTTGCGGGTAGCGCAGCTACCCGACTGCGCTTCGCTCCTCGTGGGCGGCCTTCCAGAGGCGATCACGATCCTTGTTGCGATTGAGTACAGACCCTAGTGGCGGTGCAGCCGCTTCAATCCATACCGCCCGTCATCCAGCCGGTCGAACAGGCCGGCGATCGCGGGATGCTCGATCGGCTCGTCGCTGTCGTCATGCTCCAGGTTCTGCTGGCTGACATAGGCGACATAGCTCGATTCGAGGTTCTCGGCGAGCAGATGGTAGAAGGGCTGGTCCTTGGCGGGGCGCAGCGTCTCCGGAATGGATTGATACCATTCCTCGCTGTTGGCGAAGACCGGATCGACGTCGAAGATCACGCCGCGGAAATCGAGCATCCGGTGGCGCACGACGTCGCCGATCGAGAATCGGGCATGGGCGATCGGCGGAGCGATCGGATCGTCGGGGAGGCGGGTATCAGCCAGCGCATCGCGGGTCATGCCAGCGTATCTAGTGCAGAAATCGTGCAGCACAACACGAGATGCGCTTGCGTCGTGTGTCGCAAGCCGTTAGGGGCCGCGCCTCGACCCACCGCCGGGCGCTTTACGGAGCCGCCGGTGACCTCGCGGAGAGGTGGCAGAGTGGTCGAATGCACCGCACTCGAAATGCGGCGTGCCCTCACGGGTACCGTGGGTTCGAATCCCACCCTCTCCGCCACTTAACCGTTCCAGCCAAGCGGGATCGATCCCAGACCCCGGTTATACGAAGCCTTCGACATGCTTCATGGCCGTGGTCCTCGATCGGTCTGCGCTCGCCGAGCAGGCATCCCAGCGGCGGTTCTGACCGTCTGGTCCACCTGCGAAGTGTTCGGGAGGTGGTGGCTCTACGATCGTGAGGAGTGCTTCAGGCGGTACTTCGAGAGGGGGTGGTCGCTCGCGGAGCAGGGTGCGGTTAAGCGACTAACTTGCGTCTAGCTTTGTGCTCGATTGCGCGAAACCGCTCCTAACCTCTCGCGTCCTGATGTATGTGAGGGCCAACAAAGGGGTGGTCAGGGGGGCAGCATCAATGCCGGCGCACGATAGCAAGCAACCGAACGGCTGATGCCAGGCCTGCTGCGACAATCCCTAGTGGCGTTCGCCTTCTGCATGATCGCCGCCCTTCTGCTGGCGGCGATCTTTGGTGTGGTCGGGATCAGTACGGAGGATTTCAGCCACTTCTGAATGTTTGTCAGAAGCCCAAGCGGCGCCGCGATGGTTGCCGCAATCGGCTGGACTATCCTGCCGAAATACGCCGGTCTTTATGTTTTGGACGCTCGGTCACTGTACGCCGAAGAAGCGCCTTGCCATTGGCCTATCAAGTCGGCGTATGCGGGTCAGGGCGCCGATGACCCGCCAAGGTCGCAAAAGCGTCGAGCGCCTCAGGAAGAAGGTCTTGGCGAGGGTTTGCGAGCGACTGTGCGCGCCCGCGTGGCCAATCCGATAAACCGCGCCTTCGAAGGGAAGCGGCTCCAAAGGTGTGCCGTTTTCCGCCAATTCACGCTCGATCGTCATGTGACTACCAAGCATTCTCTTCACGTACTCGATATCTACGTCGCCTTGTTCAGGGACATTCAACAAGCTGCGCTTTACAATGTGGGATGTTCCGCAGAAGTGATTGAACCGTGGATGCCGGTAGACGTGCTTGCCGCCATCCTCCCAGACGAAGCCACTTTTGAAGAACCAGCCATTCTTATCTTGGTTGTCGCTGACAAATTTTACGAGATTGCGATCGATGAAGTCGTCATCGTCAACGACCATAACGTATTTCGACTTGCTTGCTCGGACGCCCGCCAACACGCGGCTGCCCTTGTCGAGACGCACTGACTCGTAGAAGGCGTGCAAATCCGCGCCGGCCCGCTCGTGCATGGGATTGGGTGGCAACGTTACTCGCGCAGCAGAGAAATTCGACGGCAGCGGCGGTAGATCAGCTCCCTCGTTGGCGACGATGATGCACCGCCACAGGTCACTGCTCTGACCTGATATCGACGTGATCGTTTCGCTAAGGCGCCGCTTCAGTAAGCCCCAATCCTTGGCGTTTTCCTGGTGCCGCACTGGAATGACAAAGGTCAGTAATGCTTCTTCCATCTCGTTTTCTCAATGAAAGCGCTGATTCGACGTTTGTCACCTGTCCTTGGACAAGAATATTCGGAGACAACAGTCAGCTGGCAACGCAGCGTTGATGTGGAATATTCCCGCCGAATACGCTGGCGATCTTGCTTAGGTGGCCATGCCAAGCTTCAGCACACGAAAAATGGCAAACAGACACCAGATCCGTCGTTCCGATCTTCATCGACCTGAACGACGCAGGGTGAGTCAGATTATGTCAAGCGAAGACGCGGAGCGCACAAGGCATCAACCATCGTTGCGTCACGATACGACATGCCCAATTCCCCATGCCACCCCCGGGCGGCAGCGAGGCCTTACGTAAGTGCCTGATGTAGGGCAAGATAAACCTTCGGGGCTGTTTCACCCGTTGCTCCTTGTCAAAACGGGTAAGAGCTAGGCGTGATTAGCCTAGCGTCCCGGTGACACGCCAATTACGGCTGTCACCGCATACCCGCGGAAAATCGATTGCCCGTTTTTGGCGCTTTTTGCTCAAGGCACATCGTCAAGCACGTTCGAATAGAAGCCGGGGACGGACGCATTCTTCCAAGAGACCGAAATAATCTCTGACTGTCGCTGACGCCGATCCGAGCTAGGTAATTGATCATGCATTTGCCCGGAAGAGTCTGTCACGATGTGCTTCGGGTAAGTCGTATCGCGACGGCGGCGGCTGCGTTGAGCTGTGCGACGACGGGCGTCTGACAATCGAGCAAACCCGCGGAAGTGCCGGCAGCCGGTGCAGCCGTTCCCTCCGGGGACCTATCAGAGGCTGCTGAAGATCGTCCCGATATTGTCATCGTCGGAAAGCGTGGACAGGTCGAAACCGTGATCCAGCCGTTGGCGTCGCTCGACGCGGGGGCGATCGCTGCTTCCGGGGCGACGTCGATCGGCGAACTGCTGCGAGCGATCCGCGGGGTGACGCAGTCGGGAAGCGGGCAGGATCCGATCTTCCTGCTGAACGCGCAACGTGTCTCAGGATATCAAGAGATCGGCAATCTGCCGCCAGAGGCGATCGAGAAGGTCGAGGTGTTCCCCGAACCGGTGGCTCTTCAATACGGCTATCCACCGACCCGGCGCATCGTCAACTTCATCACCAAACGCCAGTTTCGGCAGCTGGCCTTGAAGCAGGCGGTCGGCACATCGACACGCGGCGGAGCCGACAATGGCAATGCGCATCTCGACTATACGCGCCTACAGGGTAGCGGCCGGGTAACGCTGTCGCTGGATGCTCGGCATACCGACGCGCTGCTCCAGACGCGGCGCCGCGTTCTTCCCGACCCGGACGTGCCGTTCGATGCAATCGGAAATATCACCGGAACGGTGCCCGGTGGCGAGATCGATCCCCGACTTTCGGTCCTGGCCGGGCGGTTGGTGACGATCGCGCCGGTGCCGATCACGGCGGGCCCGTTCGGGCTCGATCAATTCGTGCCGGACGCCAATCGGCCGAGGCTGTTTGACCTGTCGCCGCTGCGGACGCTGACACCGTCAAACGACACCTTCCACGGCGAGGCGGTGATCGCCGACCGCATCGGGCGACGGCTGTCGGGAGCATTGACCCTGACGGCGGATCACAGTCGTGAGCGTGCGGTGTTCGGACCTGCGAGCGCGACCTTCGTCATTCCCGGTGACAATCCCTTCTCCCCTTCGGCGAGGACGTGCTGCTGCAACGCAATCTCGTCGAGGCGCCCCCACTCAGCCAGCGCACCGACACGACCACGCTTCACGCGGGGAGCGTGGTGCGCGGCGCCTGGCGGGGGTGGCAGTGGGATTGGACCGGAGCGCTGGACACGCAGAACAAGAACGGAATCGTCGCCAAGGCGATCGACATCACGGCCGCCAACGCGGCGATCGCCGCCGGTGCGGATCCGTTCAAACCGCTCGATCCTTCGTTTCTCTCCGATCGCATCGTCGATCGTACCTTCCAGTTCACTTATGGAGCGGGCACGAAATTCGTTGCGACCAACCGCCCATGGCGCGTTCCGGCCGGCCGCATTACGCTGACCGCGACGCTCGAGGCTGAGCATATCGGCACGAGCAGCAGGACGCGCGGTCTCGATCCGTCAGCGGTCGCGTTCGACCGCAGCCGGTTCGAGGGGGCCGTCGCGCTCGATGTCCCGATTGCCTCTCGAAGCGAGGACGTGTTGCCGTGGGCTGGGGACGTGTCGGTGAATGTTTCTGCGACGGCTCGCCACGTCAGCCGGTTCGGTGACCTGTCGGATTCGACGCTCGGGGCAAACTGGGCCCCGTTCACCGGCTTGCAGTTTTTGGCGCAGATCAAGCGGTCGGCCGCGGCACCGACGCTCGATCAACTCGCCGCACCGCAGATATCCGCGCCTCAAATCCCTGTCTTCGATTTCGGGACCGGTCGGTCGACGCTGGTCACGGTTTTGGTGGGGGGCAACCCAGCGCTGACCGCCGAGCGTCGCCAGACGCGTTCGATCGGCGCAACCGTCAAGCCCTTCGCCAAGAGCGAACTGCGGATCGGCGCGACGTATGAAACGACGGACATCCGCGACGGCGTCCAGACCATCTTTGCCGTGACGCCGGCCGCTCAGGCAGCCTTGCCCGAATTGTTCGTGCGCGACGACGCTAGCGCGTTGGTGTCGGTGGCGTTCCGGCCGATCAATATCTTCCATGAGCGTCAGCGAACGCTCAACATCACGCTCGCCGTCAACGGACAACTCGGCCGCCCGAAGCCACCGGCTACGCCGGACGGCCGCTCGCCTGATCGACCCAGCTTTTATGGTGGGATCGGCCCCACGGTCCGCTTCTCCGACGAAGTGGAGCTGAAGCCAGGCGCACCGACGCTCGATCTATTAAGGGGTGATACGTTGTCGGGGGGAGCACCCAGCGCCTCACCGGTTACGGCTATGGCGGGCTAAGCTATCTGGGCAATGGCGGAACGTTCGACTTCTACTGCACCGGTGCAGCCACTATTCGCAATATTATCGCGGCATCGACATTGAGATTTGCGCCCTTGTGCAAGATCAACATCACCGCGTCCATGAGCGTTCATCATTTTCTGCGCCGGCAGGAATGGAGTCGGCATCTCGGCCTGAAGCTTGAAGTTTCGAACATCACCGGCGCTCGTCAACGCGTGCGCGATGCGACTGGTGCCATTCCCTACCGTTATCAGCCGGACCTGCTCGATGCGCTCGGACGCACTGTCGTGCTTTCCCTCCGCAAGTTGTTTTGATGATCGTGATGCCTGAGGTGTTCCGCGCCATTTAAGGGAGTGAGCATCACGAAATCGTGGCGCTTGTCGGTCTGATCGGCGAGCTTCATAGCTGGCCGATGACGAGCCCCATCCATGTTGAAGAAGTGCCGCGTCATGCGGGTATCGACATCGTCCGTGTTATCATGACGATGCTGGTGATCCTGCATCATACGGCGATCACATACGGCGGATCGGGCGGATGGTTCTGGCGGGAGCAGCCGAACGCCTCCAATCCGCTGCTGGTCATGTTCAACGCGATCAATCAATCCTATTTCATGGGCGTGTTCTTCCTGCTGGCCGGTTACTACACGCCGCGATCGTTCGATCGGAAGGGCCCGGGGCACTATCTGGCGGACCGCCTCGTCCGGCTGGGTATCCCACTGCTCACCTTCTTCTTTTTGCTTTATCCGCTCACCGTCGCACTGGCCGATTCCACAACCCCGGCGGGAGTGGTCGACGGCTGGCTGCGGGGGATTGCGGATGGCCCGCACGGACCGGGGCCGCTCTGGTTCGCGATCGCCTTGCTGATCTTCGCCTTCGTTTATGCGGCGTGGCGCAGCATGTGGCCGCGCCCGCGTCCAGTTGCGCCGACGATCATGTTGCCGCCGCGTCGGATGATCCTGGTCGCGATCGTCGCCGTCGGGGCGGCAGCGTTCGCCGTGCGCCTCGTCATCCCGGTAGGGCAGGAGATCCTGTGGTTACAGCTCGGCTATTTTCCGAGCTACATCATGCTGTTCGCGGCTGGCGCTGCGGCAGCGCCGGGTCGCTTGCTCGAGCGTGTCACGTCGCAGGACGCGCGGCCGTGGCTTGTCCTAGCCGCCGTGTCGCTGGCATCACTTCCGCTGGTGGTCGTCATGCAGGGTTCTGCGGGCGGCTTCGAGGGCGGCCTGAACTTCAACGCCCTCTATTATGCGTTCTGGGAGCCTTGCGTCGCGACCGGCGTGATCCTCGGGCTGCTGGCCTGGGCAAATCGTCGTCAGCGCACCGCCGGACCGGTGACGAAGTGGCTCGCTGCCGGCGCATTCGGCGCCTTCATCTTCCACCCGCCATTGGTGGTGGCGTTGAGCGTTCTGGCTTCACCGTGGATGGCGGCGCCGTTGATCAAGTTCCTCGCGGTGGGAATGGCTGCTTGTGGCGCATCGTTCGCGGTGGCGGGGATCGCCAGAGCCTTGCCGTTGGTGCGACGTGTGATTTGATCGCCCTTATGGCTCATGGATTGATCGCGGCTTAAGCCCGGCGATCGATTTCGCGCGCCAGCGTGCGCGTGATCGAACGCGCGGGTGCGCGGGTGAGACCAAGGTCAGCTTTCGTCCCCCACAAACCCACCATTCCAATACAAAAGTGGGTTTGCAATTGGTAGCCATTTGGAATTGAAGTGCCGCCATAGTTCCGGTGTTGTGAACGTGAGTTCGGAGAAGTCGTCGTTCCCGTCGGTTCAATCCAGCCGATGACGTGAGCGGCCCGTAACCATCTTTTAGCAGGGTGAGAGGTGCGGCGAGAGGTTGACAAAACCGCCGGATCGCTCATTAAATAAAAAAGCCTTATTAAATAAAAGATGTTTTCAGGGATGAAGGGGAGGATCAATGCGTAAGATTACCGTGCGCGGCGCCATGCTGACCGCCGTGTCGCCAGTCGTGCTCACGATGGCGATGGCTGGAGGCGCCTCGGCGCAGACCGCCACCGCGGATACCGTAGCCACCTCGGCCGATCAGGTCGCTGCCCCCACGCAGACTGACGACGCCGCAGGCGACATCGTCGTCACCGGCATCCGTGCGTCGCAGGCGCGCGCGATCGAGGTGAAGCGCAACGCCGATAGCGTCGTCGAAGCGATCAGCGCGCAGGACATCGGCAAGCTGCCCGACGTCACGATCTCCGACTCGCTCCAGCGCATCGCAGGCGTGCAGATCCGCCGCGACGCGGGCGAGGGTGCGGCGATCAACATCCGCGGCCTGCCGCAGGTGACGACGCTGCTTAATGGCGAGCAGTTCCTCGGCGCCAATTCGGTGACGACCGTCCAGCCGAACTTCACCGACATTCCGTCGCAGCTTTTCTCGGGCGCGACCGTCTTCAAGTCGCCGACCGCCTCGCTGCAACAGGCGGGCCTGTCGGGCACCGTCGACCTGCTGACGCGCCGTCCGTTCGACCTGAAGCGCGGGGTGACCTTCTCGGCCGCAGCCGAGGGTCAGTATGGCGACAAGACCAAGAAGTGGAATCCGTCTGCCAATGGCCTGATCGCCTTCCATGGCGAGCGCGTCGGCCTGCTGGTGTCCGCGGCGTACAGCGATCTCACGCTCGCCAACAGCTTCCGCGGGATCCAGGATTATGGCGTCGCGCTGAACAACGAGTACGGCCGCGATGCGACGATCGGCAGCGACGGCGTTTTGTCGCCAGCGATTGCGGGGCAGTTTGCGACCGGCAACAACGGCGTCAGCCGCGGCACGCCGATCCGCAATTCGTCGGGCGCACTGGTCGGCTATGACCTGAACGGCGACGGCGATGCGAACGACACGTACATCACGCCGCAGTCGCACACCGCGTGGAACCGTGTCACGGATCGCCAGCGGTTCGGCGCCAACGCCTCGCTGCAATTCGAGATCAACGACGCGCTGCAACTGACCGCCGACGCCTTCTATACTCGCCAGACGCAATATGATCGCACCGCCGGCTTCCAGTTCCAGAACGTCGACTGGTTGTCGTCGCCTTTCGTGCCGACCAAGTCGACCGATACCGGCGCAACCTATAACCAGACTGTCAATCTGGGCGATGCCCCCAACCCGAACGGCGGCGACCGTATTCCGATTACCGCCAGTCGACCGTTCAACGTCAACACGGTCCAGCAATATACCTACGGGCTGCCGAACTTCGACAGCTATGCGGAAACCTTCCGGACCAAGAGCGAGTCGCAGAACTACAACCTGCAGCTCGACTGGAAGCCGTCGGAGACCTTCAAGGCGACCGTCCGCGGCATCTATGGCAAGGCCTATCGTAACCGCGATCAGTCCTACACGCAGTTCAGCCTGACCAACGGCAAGCAATGGGCGTATAACGGCGTCGGCAATTACCCGGGCGGCGACGTCACCTTCAACCCGACCGGCTATCAGATCTACAGCGACACCGCGACCGTCGACTATTCGAGCGGCGCGCCGGTGTTCGGCTTCTCGCCGGGCTTCCTCGCGCAGGCATCCGATCCGTCGCGCTACGGGCTGAAGACGATCTCCTCGGAGGGCAACGTCTATCAGAAGGGCGACATCTGGGCGCTGCGTGGCGATGCCGAGTGGCAGGCCAATGATCAGCTGAAGGTGGCATTCGGTGGCCGTTACGGCGAGCGTAGCGTCAATCAGTTCACCTTCGACCGCGTCTCGCCCTTCTATGCCGGCAACCGCGACAATGCGGCCAACCCGGCGGCGGGCTGCCTCGTCAAGTGGAAGGCGTTCGACGTCAACCTCAACGACAAGTCGTGCCCGGTGCTCGACGCGCAGGGCAATGCCTATACCGCCGGTCTGACGCGGCAGGCGACCGACCCGATCTTCGCGGGGCTGATCAAGCAATATGCGCTGCCCGCGAACGGCGCGCCCAACCTCTATGTTCTCGATCCCAAGGCGATGGACAATAGTGAGGCGTGGCAGAACAAGTTCTACCCGGGCAGCCAGAACCTCGTGAACCCGGCGTTGTCGTTCGACGTGCATACGCGCCAGATCTCGGGCTATGCTCAGGTGTCGGGCGAGGGCGAGCTGCTGGGGATGCCGTTCCGCGCGAACGGTGGCCTGCAGGTGGTCAACACGAAGCTCAACGTGCGCCAGAACATCGTCGGCAACCCGCAGCCATACGGCGTGTCGGGCGTGGACGCGGGTGATCTGGTCACCAAGCGCGAGTTCACCGACTTCCTGCCGTCGATCAACATCGCCTTCGACGTGACCAGCAAGCTGCGCGCTCGCGCCGCCTTCTCGAAGACGATGACGCTGCTCGACTTCCAGCAGTGGGGCGGTGGCCTGAACGTCGGTTATGCGATCAACACCACGATCAATCCGGCGCGGTTCGAGGCGCAGACCGCCACGTCGGTCGGCAACCCGAACCTCAATCCGTGGCGCGCGACCAACGTCGAAGGCAGCTTCGAATATTATACCGGCCGGTCCAGCCTGCTGGCGATCGGTGCCTTCTACATCGCGGTCGACAGCTTCATCGCGAACACGACCGAGATCCGCAACGACATCCCCGACAATGACGGCGTGATCCGCCGTCCTGTGGTCACCAACACCCTGGCGCAGGGCGAGGGCGGAACGCTGAAGGGCATCGAGGCTTCGGCGCGGCAGTCGCTGGCCGACTACGGCGTCAACGGCTTCTTCGGCGGCTTCGGCGTCGATGCGAACTACACGCTGTCGCTGGGCGATGCCGGGCTGGTCGATCTGGCGGGCAACAATCAGCCGTTCCAGGACAATTCGAAGCACCAGGTCAACGCGGCGCTGTGGTTCGAAAAGTACGGGTTGCAGGCACGCGTTGCGTATAACTATCGCTCGAAGCGTCTGGTGTCGTCGAATTACGGCGGGATCGTCGGGCTGGCGCAATATCAGGCTCCGACCAACTATCTCGACGCGTCGATTTCGTACGACGTGACGCCGTTCATCACGCTGTATGGACAGGCGTCGAACCTGACGGCGGAGACCGAGCGTTATTACCTGACCTGGACCGATCAGGTGTTCAACGAGAACATCTACGAGCGGCGCTTCATCGCCGGCGCACGCGTGCGCTTCTGATCGTGTCGATGGCCGGGTCGTCGGTGATTGACGACCCGGCCGTTTGCTGCGTCATTGCGAGCGGGGCAAAGCAATCCTGGGCCGGGGGCCTGACGCTCCGGATTGCTTCGCGCCGCTCGTAGGGACGGGCAGGGGGCGGGGACGATAATCGACATGCATGACCCGATACGATCGATCGTGATCGTCGGCGGCGGGACGGCGGGCTGGATGGCCGCGACCTTCCTCGCGCGACGGCTGGCGCATCTGCGGGTGGCGATCACCGTCGTCGAAAGCTCGGCGATCGGGACGATCGGGGTCGGCGAAGCGACGGTGCCCGCGATCCGCGACTTCTTCGCCGCGATCGAACTCGGCGAAGCGGACGTGCTCCGCGAGACCGAGGCGACGATCAAATACGGCATCCGCTTTGCCGGGTGGAAGGAAGGCGGGCACGACTTCTTCCATCCGTTCGGCCTGTACGGGGTCGGCGCGCAGGGCGTGGCATTCCACCATTATTGGCTGAAGCTGCGGGCAGCGGGCGATCAAACCTCGCTCGGCACCTATTGTCTTGCCACCCAATTGGCGGAGCGCGGGCTGTTCCTTCCGCCGGTCGATCGGCCCGCCAACGATCTGGGCGTGTTCAATTTCGCCGTCCATTTCGACGCGTCGAAATTCGCCGCGCTGCTTCGGCGGCTCGCGCTCGCCAATGGCGTGCGGCACGTCGATGCGCGGATCACCGAGGTCGCGCACGACGGTGAGGACGGGCGTGTCACCGCGGTGACGCTCGACAGCGGGCCGGACATCGCGGGCGATCTATGGATCGATTGTTCGGGGTTTCGCAGCCTGTTGCTGGGCGATGCGCTGGAGGTGCCGTTCGTCGACTGGCGGAGGTGGCTGCCGTGCGATCGTGCGGTAGCGATCCCGTGCGAAGCGGCGCAGGTGCACCGGCCGTTCACCACCGCGACCGCGACACGCGCGGGGTGGCGGTGGCACATTCCGCTGCGTCACCGGGTCGGCAACGGCCATGTCTATTGCTCGGAGTTCATCGACGATGCGGCGGCGGAAGACGATCTGCTGGGTGCGCTGGAAGGCAAGCCGCTGGCGGAGCCGAACCGTATCCGCTTCACCGCCGGGCATCGCGCGCGCTTCTGGGAGAAGAACGTCGTCGGGCTCGGACTGGCATCGGGCTTCCTCGAACCGCTTGAGTCGACGAGCATCACGCTGATCCAATCGGGGCTGGAGCGCTTGATCCCGCTGTTCCCGACCCGCGAGATCGACCCGCGGCTGGCCGCGACCTACAACCGCCAATCGGTGCTGGAATTCGAGCGCATCCGTGACTTCATTATGCTGCATTACAGCGGCAACCGCCGGATCGGCGAACCCTTCTGGGATCATGTCCGTGCGATCGAACCGAGCGACGGATTGCAGGGCAAGCTTGATGCGTGGCGGGCGGCCGGCGAGTTCGTGCGGCGCGAGTGGGACACGTTCCAGGATGCGAGCTGGCTGAGCATGTATGCAGGATTTGATGATTTGCCCGCACGTTACGCGCCAATGGCGGACCAGATGCGGGAGGCCGATCTGCGCGAGAGCCTGACGCGGATGCGCGCGGCGATCGATGCGACGTTGCGCCATGCCGAGCCGCATGCCGACTTCCTGATGCGTGTCCACGCAGGCCGGGCATGAACGTCGCCGCGCTGCTTCGCCTGACGGGAGCGAACATCGAACATGCCGGGCTCCATAATCAACGTGTCGTGCTCCACGCGATCCGTGTCGCGGGGTCGGCGACGCGGGCGGAGGTGGCGGCGGTCACGGGGCTGACCACCGCGACGGTCACCAATATTACCAACCGCTTGCTCGACGAAGGTCTGCTCGATCGCGCCGGGCAGCGGCGTGGCGGGCGCGGGCAGCCGGCGACGCGGCTGTGCGTGAAGCCGGACGGGGCGTTCGCGATCGGGGTGAACATCGACCGCGACCATTTGACGATGGTGGTGGTGGACTTCGAGGGCCGGTCGCGTGCGCGGATCAGCCGCGAGGTCGCCTACTCCAGCCCCGAGGACGTGCGCGCCTTTTATCGTGAGCATGTCCACATGCTTTTGAAACAGGGCGGGATTTTGCCTGCTGCGCTGAGCGGCATCGGGGTGGCGCGCCCCGACGATCTCGGCGCGATCGACCTGCCCGGACGGCCGCGCGATTATGATCGCTGGTCGACGCATGACGTCGCGTCGCTGTTCGAGGGGCCGCTCGACCTGCCCGTGACGGTTGAAAACGACGCCGCGGCGGCGGCGATCGGTGAGATGCAGTTCGGGCTCGGGCAGCAATATGCGAGCTTTTTCTATCTGTTGATCACCGTCGGTCTCGGCGGGGGCGTGGTCGTCAACGCGCTCTACGATCGGGGGGCGAATGGTCGAAGCGGCGAGATCGGGTTCCTGCTGGTCGAGGATGAAAATGGACGGCGCGTGCCGTTGCAGGAAGTGCTGTCGATCGCCGGACTGACGCGCGCGCTGGAGGCCAAGGGCCTGGTCGGGCAGGCAATTCACGCGCGGGATCTCGACGATCCGGCGGTGACGGCGGTGACCGACGACTGGGTGGCGCGCGCCGCCGCAGCGCTGGCGCCACCGTTGGTGGCGGTCAGTTGTCTGCTGAACCCCGGTGCGGTGCTGGTCGGGGGGCGGTTGCCGGTCGCGCTGGTCGAGCGGTTGGGGCAGGCGACGAGCGCGTTGATGCAGCGCGACGGCGGCTATGCACCTGTTTTAGCGCCGATTCGTACTGCGGCACTGGCGGAGGATTCGCCCGCGATCGGAGCCGCGTTGCTGGCGTTCGGGCATTTGCTGCTGCCCGCCGATACGCCGGGGCGTCAGCCTAGCGCGATGACTTCACGAGACAAAGGGCGGTAGGATGATGCGCGGGACGACGATGATCGCCGGAATGTTGCTGGCCGGGAGCGCGCAGGCGCAGGAAATCGGCAACGCCGGGCCGTATAATGCGCGCTTTCTTCAGGGCGGTATCGGGATCGAGCGGCCGTTGGAACGCGCGGAGGCACTGGTCGCCGCGGGGGCGCCGTACACGATCGCGACCTGGATCGACGCGGGTGCGCCGAACGACGCGTCGGGGACGCTGATCCGCCTTGGAATACCGGCCGCCGAGCGCGCCCTGTCGCTCAAAAAGGGGCGTATGGTGCTGCGCGACGGCGCGACGGTGCTGCGCGGTGCCATGGTGCCGAAGGGATGGCATCATCTTGCCGCGGTATCGGACGGCGCGCGGGTGACATTGTATCTCGACGGCCGCCGTGTCGGTGGCGGCGCGGCGCGATCCAGCGCGGTGACGCCGCAGATCGCGATCGCGCCGGCGGAGTCGGGACAGCCGCATTTCGGCGGCGAGTTGATCGATGCGCGTGTGACCGGCGGGGCGCTCGACGCGCGGCAGGTCGCGGCGATCGCGCGGGCGAAGCCCGATGCGGCGCTGGTGCAGATGACCGAGGTCGGGGTCGGCTGGCCGTTCCAGAAGCAGGCCAATATCGGACTGACGACGCAGCAGGACGCGTGGACGCTGCCGACGTCGCGCGACGACGCCTATACCGCGCCGGTCGCCAAGCCGGTGCCGAACGTCGCGGCGATGCAGCCGCTCGCCGACAATCGCTGGCAGGTGAACGGCTGGACGCTCGCCGCCGCGCCCGAGGTGAAGGGGGATGGCGCGACGCTGTCGCGGCCCGGCAACCCCGCGGGGACGTGGCGGGCGGCGACGGTGCCGGGGACGGTGCTTCAGACCCTGGTCGATCGCGGCGTCTATCCCGATCCCTATTACGGGCTGAACAACCTCAAGATCCCCGAAAGCCTCGCGCGGCAGGATTATTGGTATCGCACGCGCTTCACCGTCCCAGCCGCAGCGGCCGGCAAGCGGCTGACACTGGTGTTCGGCGGGATCAATTATGCGTCCGAGATCTGGGCGAACGGACAACGGCTGGGCGAGACGCACGGCGCGTTCGTGCGCGGGCAGTTCGATTACGTGCCGGTGGCGGGCGAGAACGTCATCGCGGTGCGCGTCTCGCCGCCGCCGCATCCGGGCATCCCGCACGAACAGTCGGTGAGCGCGGGGGTCGGCGAGAATGGCGGGCAACTCGCGATCGACGGCCCGACCTTCGTCGCGACCGAGGGCTGGGACTGGATTCCCGGCATCCGCGACCGCAACACCGGACTGTGGCGGCCGGTCGAACTGATCGCGACCGGCGCGGTGCGGATCGGCGATCCGCATGTCGTCACCGATCTGCCGTTGCCGCGCACCGATCGCGCCGACGTCTATGTCACGGTGCCGCTCGACAATGCCGGGGCGGCGACACCGGTAACGGTGCGCGTCGCGTTCGAGGGCGTGACGGTCGAGAAGCAAGTGACGGCGCCGACCGGACATAGCGAGGTCAGGTTCACGCCCGCCGAGTTCCGCCAGCTGAGCGTCGCCAATCCGAAGCTGTGGTGGCCGAACGGGTACGGCGCGCCGCATCTGTATGACGTGAGCTATCAGGTCGCGGATGCGCGAGGCGTGTCGGACCAGCGCAAGGCGCGGTTCGGCATCCGCGAGGTCAGTTACGACCTGTCGCTGTACGACGCGGGCGGCGCGCTGCGGCGCGTCAACGTCCAGACCACCGACGGCGGGCTGGCGGGCACGCCGCTGATCGACATCCGCCATGCCGCGATCAAGCAATCGCCGACCGGCTGGGCGGAATCGCTGACCCCGGCGGGCGAGACATCGCGCGGCGTGACGCCGATCACCGAGACCTTGCCCGAGCCGCACCTGACGATCCGCGTCAACGGCGTGCGGATCGCGGCGCGCGGCGGAAACTGGGGCATGGACGATGCGATGAAGCGCGTCAGCTATGACCGGCTCGCCCCCTATTTCCGCCTCCAGCGCGAGGCGCATATGAACATGATCCGCAACTGGATGGGCAACAACAACGAAGAGGAGTTCTTCGACCTCGCCGACGAGAACGGTATGATGGTCCTCAACGACTTCTGGCAGTCGACGCAGAACTTCCAGATCGAGCCTGAGGATGCGTCGCTGTTCCTCGACAATGCGCGCGACACGATCGCGCGCTATCGCAACCATCCGTCGATCATCCTGTGGTTCGGGCGCAACGAGGGCGTGCCATATCCGGTCCTCAACGAGGGACTGGCGAAGGCGGTGTTCGAACTGGACGGGACGCGCTGGTTCACCGGCAGCTCGAACGTCGTGAACCTGCAGGGATCGGGGCCGTACAATTACCGCGCGCCGGTCGGCTATTTCACCGATCTCGCGACCGGCTTCTCGGTCGAGACGGGGACGCCGTCGTTCTCGACCGCGGAGTCGATCGCCAGCTATGTGCCCGCCGGGGACCGCTGGCCGCTGGGCGACGTGCTCGCCTATCACGATTGGCATTTCGGCGGGAACGGCGACACCAAGACGTTCATGGCCGCGCTCGACCGTATGTATGGCGCAGGCACCAGCTTCGCCGATTTCGAGCGCAAGGCGCAGATGATGAACCTCGAAACGCACAAGGCGATGTACGAGGGGTTCCTGGGGCATTTGTGGACCAAGAATTCGGGGCGCCTGCTGTGGATGACGCATCCGGCGTGGCCGTCGAACGCGTGGCAGATCTATTCGTGGGATTACGACACGCAGGCTTCGTATTACGGGGCGAAGAAGGCGGTCGAGCCGCTGCACGTCCAGCTCAACCTGCCGGGCAACGAACTGATGGTGCTCAACACCACGCAGGCCGATGCCAAGGGGCTGACCGCGCGGGTGAAGGTGGTGGGCCTCGACAATCGCGAGCTGTTCGCGCGCGATACCAGGCTGGATGCGCTCGCCAATCGCGCGACCGCGCTGGCGGCGGTACCGCTCGACAGCTTGTTCGCGGCGACCCCGATGGTGCTGGTCAAGCTGTCGCTGGTCGGTGCGGACGGCGCGTCGGTGTCGGAGAACTTCTATTGGCGCGGGCGTGACGAGAGCGCGTACCGGGCGCTGGATACGCTGGTGCCGGCGGCGTTGACCGCGCGCGCGGCGGCGGCGGTGGTCGATGGCGCGGATCGCGTCGTGCGGGTGACGCTGGCGAACGACACCGCGACCCCTGCGCTCAACGCCAAGCTGACGCTGGTCGACGCGCAGGGCAAGCGTATCCTGCCCGCGTTCTACGACGACAATTACGTCTCGCTGCTGCCCGGCGAGCGGCGCGAGATCGCGATCCGTTATCCGGCAACGGTCGAGGGTGCGCCGCGCGTGACGTTGACCGGGTGGAACGTGCCCGCGGCGACGGTGCCTGCGTCATGATTGACGACGCAGCGCAAAACGCCTTCTCTGGCGGGATGGACGACGATCAGATCCCGATGGTGACGCGGCGTGCCTGCGTCGGCGGTCTGCTGGCGCTGGGCGCGCTGCCGATGCGGACGGCGCTGGCGGCACCGGCACCGGCGCCGGCCCTGTGGGTCGGGACCTATGTCGCCGAGGGCGGGGCCGGTGTGGTGCCGCTGCGCAAGGTAGGCGACGCGTGGCAAAGCGGGACGGCAGTGCCGGGCATCCGCAATGCCTCGTTCGCGGTACGTGGCGCGCATGGGCTGCGCTACGTGCTCGACGAGCAGCAGAAGGGTGCGCTGGGCGTCTATGATCGCGGATTCCGCGATCTCGCGGCGTCGTCGACGCTGGGTGCGGACCCGTGCCATGCCGCGCTGTCGCCGGACGGCGGGATGCTGGCCGCGGCCAATTATTCGAGCGGGAGCGTCGCGCTGTGGACGCTCGATCGCGCGACCGGGCTGCCGAAGGGGCCGGTGCTCGCGCTCCAGCACAAGGGCAGCGGCCCCAACAAGGCGCGGCAGGCCGGGCCGCATGCGCATTGGGTTGGCTTCACGCGTGACGGGCGGACGCTGCACTCGGTCGATCTGGGGGCGGATGCGATCTTCGCGCATCGGCTCGGGGCAAGTGGCGCCTGGGGGACTGACATCGCCTATCGCGCGGTGCCGGGATCGGGGCCGCGGCATCTGGCGCGGCATCCGCGCTTGCCGGTCGCCTATCTGGTTGCCGAGCTGGCGAACACGGTGACGGTGCTGCGCGCGCTGCCGGACGGGCGGTTCGTCGCACGCAAGGTGCTGTCGACGGTGCCGCGCGATCATCGCGGCGAGACCTATGCCGGGCACATCGCGATGAATGCGGCGGGGACGCGGCTGTATGTCTCGAATCGCGGGCACGACAGTATCGCGACCTTCGCGATCGACGCCGCCGGCGACCTGCGGCCGATCGGTCATGTCGCGAGCGGCGGGCATTGGCCGCGCTATTTCCGGTTGCTGGAGGGATCGGGCGAGCTGCTGGTCGCCAACCAGCGATCGGGCGATGTCGCGCGGTTGGCGATCGGGCGCGACGGCGTGCCGCTGCGGCCGACGCAGGCGGTGCGAGATCCCATCGGCGGTGTTCATCGGCGTGTGACGACTATCTTCGCGCGTGGGGCTTCCGCGACGCGAAATGATTGTTATCCTGTGTTTCTGTCTCAAGATGGAGAGTGGGATGTCGATCATCGTCAATGGCTTGGCGGTGGCACCGCCCGGCGATCCGCGCGTGTCGCTGCTGGATCACCTCCGCGAGAATCTGCACCTTACGGGCACCAAGAAGGGCTGCAACCAGGGCGCGTGCGGGGCGTGCACGGTGCTGGTCGACGGCGAGCGAGATCCTGTCCTGCCTCGCGCTGGCGGTACAGTATGACGGGCGTGCGATCACGACGATCGAGGGGCTGGCGGAGGGCGATGCGCTGCATCCGTTGCAGGCCGCGTTCATCGAGCATGACGGGTTCCAGTGCGGCTATTGCACGCCGGGGCAGATCTGCTCGGCGATCGGGATGGCGGCGGAGGCGAAGCGCGGTGTGCCGAGCCATGTCAGCGCCGATCTGGGCGGCACGGTGACGCTTACGCGCGAAGAGGTGCAGGAGCGGATGAGCGGCAATCTGTGCCGCTGCGGCGCGCATAACGGCATCATCGACGCGATCCTGGAGACGGTAGCATGACGCCGTTCAGCTATGCGCGCGCCGGCGATGTCGCCGAGGCGGTGCGGATGGGGAACGCGCCGGGGGCGGCGTATCTTGGCGGCGGGACCAACCTGGTCGACCTGTTGCGCGAGACGGTGGCGCAGCCGGAGCGGCTGGTCGACGTCTCTGCGCTTTCGGATGCGATCACCGAGACCGAGGGCGGCGGGCTGCTGATCGGCGCGGGGGTGCGCAACACCGCGCTCGCGGCGCATCCGGCGGTGCGGGATCGCTATCCGATGCTGTCGCGCGCGATCCTGGCGGGGGCGTCGGCGCAGATCCGCAACATGGCGACGGTCGGCGGCAATGTGATGCAGCGGACGCGGTGTACCTATTTCTACGACACCGACGGATCGCGCTGCAACAAGCGGGCGCCCGGCAGCGGGTGCGACGCGCGCGGCGGTTTCACGCGCATCCATGCGGTGCTCGGCGCGAGCGAGGCGTGTGTCGCGACGCATCCGTCCGATATGTGCGTGGCGCTCGCCGCGCTGGATGCGGTGGTGCATGTCGAGCGGGACGGCGCGACGCGGACGGTGGCGTTCGGGGACTTCCACCGCTTGCCGGGCGAGCGGCCCGATCTCGATACCGTGCTGGAGCCGGGCGAGCTGATCACCGCGGTGGAATTGCCGGCGCTGCCGATCGCGGCCCAATCGACCTATCGCAAGGTGCGCGACCGCGCGAGCTATGCCTTCGCGCTGATCTCGGTGGCGGCGGCGCTGGAGATGGACGGCGAGCGGGTCGCGGATGTGCGCGTCGCGTTCGGCGGGGTGGCGCACAAGCCGTGGCGCGCGACGCAGATCGAGGAAGCGCTGCGTGGCGCGGTGCTGACCGACGACGCGATCCAGGAGGCGGCGGGGCGCGAGTTCGCGGGGGCGCAGCCGTTGCGCGACAATGCCTTCAAGCCGGCGCTGGCGACGCGGACATTGGTCGCGGTGCTGAACGCGCTGAAGACGGGAGAGACGGCATGAGCATCGTCGACGACGCCAAGCAGATGGCGCAGGGGCTGGCGCAGAGCGCGATGCAGAAGCTGGTGCCGCTCGCGCCCGACAGCTGGATTCCGGGCGGGGTGCCCGACCCGCTGATCGCGCGCAAGCACGGGTTGATCGGGACGCCGGTGTCGCGGCTGGACGGGGCGCTGAAGGTGAAGGGCGCGGCGGCGTTCGCGGCCGAATATCGCTTCGAGCACATGACCTATGCTGCGCTGGTCTATGCGCCGATCGCGCGCGGGCGCGTCGCGGCGATCGACTCCGCGGCGGCGGAAGGCGCGCCGGGCGTGGTGCTGGTGATGACGCACCAGAACGCCCCGCGGATGAAGGACATGCCGGTGTTCGGCTCGGCGCCGAATGCGGTCGGGCCGCACAGCCTGCCGGTGCTCCAGGACGATCGCATCCACTGGAATGGGCAGCCGGTCGCGTGCGTGCTCGCCGAGACGCAGGAGCAGGCCGATCATGCCGCCGCGCTGCTGAACGTGACCTATGACGCCGAGCCTTCGACCACGACGGTGGCGGGCGCGGTGGCGAACGGGACCGAGCAGGCGATGTTCTTCGGTCAGCCGTTGCGCAACGATGTCGGCGATGCCGAGGCGCTGCTGGGCGAGGCGCCGGTCAAGGTCGACCAGACCTATCGCACGCCGCGCCACAACCACAATCCGATCGAGCCGCACGCCGCGACGATCGCATGGGTCGACGACGGGCTGGTGATCCACGACGCCAGCCAGATGGTCTCGCAACAGGCCGAATCGATCGGCGCGGTGTTCGGGCTGGCGGCGGACAAGGTGCGGCTGACCTCGCCCTATGTCGGCGGCGGGTTCGGCAGCAAGGGGTTGTGGGACCATCAGGTGATCGGCGCGGCCGCCGCCAAGCTCGCCGGGCGGCCGGTGCGGATCACATTGTCGCGCGAGGGCGTGTACCGGACGGTCGGCGGGCGGACGCTGACCGAGCAGCGCGTCGCGATCGGCGCGCAGAAGGACGGGACGTTCGACGCGATCGTCCACACCGGTATGTCGGTGATGACGCCGCACAACAACATGCCCGAGCCGTTCATCCTCGGCACGCGCTGCACCTATGCCGCGCGCAGCTTCGCGTTGAAGGTCGAGGTGGCGCGGATGAACATGCTCGCCAACACCTTCATGCGCGCGCCGGGCGAGGCGGTCGGCACCTTCGCGCTGGAGGTAGCGGTCGACGAACTGGCGACCGAGCTGGGGATCGACCCGGTCGAGCTGCGGATCATCAACGAGCCCGACAAGGATCCGCTGAGCGGAATGCCGTTCTCGTCGCGGCATATCGTCACGGCGTGGCGGCAGGGTGCGGAACGGTTCGGCTGGGCGGAGCGCGATCCGCGCGCGGGGGTGCGGCGCGAGGGCGAGTGGCTGATCGGCACCGGCTGCGCGACCGGCACCTATCCCTATTACCGGATGCCGGGCGCGGAGGCGCGAGATCACGCTGACGCGCGACGGCGATGCGGTGAAGGCGCAGGTCGATGTCGCGGCGGCGGAGATGGGGATGGGCACCTCCACCACCACGGCGATCGTCGCCGCGGAGCGACTGGGGCTGCCGATCGGACAGGTCGAGGTCGGGTACGGCGATTCCGCCATTCCGGGCGCGATCATGGCGGGCGGGTCGCAGCAGACCGCGGCGATCGGCGCGGCGGTCATTGCGGCGCATAATGCTCTGGTCGCCGAGTTGCTGAAGCTGGCGGGCAACGACTCGCCGCTGGCCGGGCTGTCGGCGGACGAGGTCGGCAGCGTCGATGGCGGGCTGGCGAGCCGTACCGATCCGGCGCGGCGCGAAAGCTATGCGTCGATCCTGTCGCGTGCGCAGCGCGGCGCGGTGTCGGTGACCAAGGCGGGGTCGATGCCGCTGGAGCTGATGCACTGGTCGATGCATTCGCACAGCGCGCTGTTCTGCGAGGTGCGCGTCAATGCGGTGACCGGCGAACTGCGGGTCAGCCGGCTGCTGGGGGCGTTCGATTGCGGGCGCATCCTCAACCCGCGCACCGCCGCCAGCCAGTTCCGCGGCGGGATGATCATGGGGCTGGGGATGGCGTTGATGGAGGAGACGCAGTTCGACGAGCGCAACGGGCGGATCATGAACCCGAGCCTCGCCGAATATCATCTGCCCGTGCATCTGGACGTGCCGGAGATCGAGGTGATGTGGACCGACATCCCCGATCCGCACACCCCGATGGGCGCGCATGGGATCGGCGAGATCGGCATCACCGGCGTTGCCGCGGCGGTCGCCAATGCGGTGTGGCACGCGACGGGCAAGCGGGTGCGGGAGTTGCCGATTACGTTGGACAAGTTGTTGTAGTTTCGTCCGTCGTCCCGGACTTGATTCGGGACCCCGCTTCTTCGCAATGATGGGGGCGGTCGCGAAGAAGGGAGAAGCGGGGCCCCGGATCAAGTCCGGGGCGACGATAGGTTGGCACCGTAAGTCATCCTCCCGCGTTCGGCGGGGATGACACAGGATGACGAACGCTGGATGCGCGAGGCGATCAAGGTCGCGCGGTCCAAGGGGAGCGACCCTTCCACCTCGCCGCTGGGATCGGTGATCGTGCGCGATGGGCGGGTGATCGCCGCGGAGCGCAACCAGACCCACGAACTGCCCGACGCCACCGCGCACGCCGAGATGATGGCGATCCGGCGCGGCTGCAAAGCGGAGGGCGCGTTGGAGTTGCGCAATGCGACGCTCTATTCGACGCTGCAACCGTGCGGGATGTGCACGATGGCGTCGATCTGGTCGAAGGTCGGGCGCGTCGTCTATGGCGCGGGGCGCGACGACGTCCATGAGATGTATTTCGAAGACAAGCATATCGATACGCTGTCGTTCATCGCCGACGCCTATCGCGACGATATCGTGATCGAGGGCGGGTGCCTGCGCGAAGAATGCGCGGCGCTTTACTATCCGCCCGACGCCGAACTGCCGAAGGAGGAGCAGGCGAACCTTTAGGGTCGATGCTCGTCACCCCGGCGAGGGCCGGGGCCCGGTTTAGATGGCCAGAGTAATGGCGCGCAGGGCATGTCATCAGCGTCTCCCAACTGGACCCCGGCCTTCGCCGGGGTGACGGGTCAGGTGCGAGGGCTGCTCCCTCAACGCCGGTAAGCAATATAAATCAGGTTTGTCCGGGATATTTCCGATTGTTGCCGGGTTGGGCGCGCGAACGGTGCAGGAGCGCGGATCATGGCGACGGTGATTGATAGGCGCGGCGGAGCGGCGCCGTCGCATGACGGTGAGCGGAAACGCGCGACACGGCCGCTGGAGGCGCTCAACTTCTTCATGGCGGACATGCAGGCGGGGATCGGCCCGTTTCTGGGCGTGTTCCTCCAGCAGCGCGGCTGGACCGCCGGGCCGATCGGATCGGTGATGACCGCCGGCGGGGTCGCCGGGATGCTGATGACCGTCCCGGCGGGCGCGTTCATCGACCACACCGAGAAGAAGCGGTTGGTGGTGATCGTCACCGGCATCTGCACCGTGATGGCATCGTTCCTGATCCTCTTGTCACAGGCCGGCTGGGTCGTGACGATCAGCCAGGTCGCGACCGCGATCGCTGGCGCGGCGATCGGTCCGGCGGTGACGGGCATGACGCTGGGGATCGTCCGCCAGAAGGGCTTCAACGCGCAGAACGGGCGCAATCAGGCATGGAACCATGCCGGCAATATGGTCGGCGCGGGGCTGTCGGGGTATCTCGGCTGGCGGTTCGGGATGCCGGCGATCTTCTATCTCGCCGCAGCCTTCGGGGTGCTGGCGATCACCAGCGTGTTGATGATCCCGGAGAAGGCGATCGACCACCGTGCGGCGCGCGGCCTGGAAAAGGGCGACGACGATGCGGCGGAGGGCGGGCAGGCCGAGGGTTTCCGCACGCTGATCCGCAACAAGCCGATGCTGGTGCTCGCCGCCGCGCTGGCGTGCTTCCATCTGGGCAATGGCGCGATGCTGCCGCTGTACGGCCTGGCGGTGATCGGTGCGGGAAAGGGCGACGCGGCGTTGTTCACCGCGACGACGGTGGTGGTGGCGCAGGCGGTGATGATCGTGGCGTCGTTGATCGCGATGCGGATGTCGGCGGGGCGCGGCTATTGGCTGGTGTTGCTGATCTCGTTCGCGGCGCTGCCGCTCCGGGGCGCGCTGGCGGGGACCTTCATCGAACATTGGGGCGTGTGGCCGGTGCAGGCGCTCGACGGAATCGGTGCGGGGTTGCAGAGCGTCGCGGTGCCGGGGCTGGTCGCGTGCCTGTTGAATGGCACCGGACGGGTCAATGTCGGGCAGGGTGCGGTGATGACGGTGCAGGGGGTCGGCGCGTCGTTGAGCCCGGCGATCGGCGGATGGCTGGCGCAGGCGCTCGGCTATCACATTGCTTTCTATATCCTCGGCAGCTTCGCTCTGGTCAGCGTCGCATTGTGGGTCGTGTTCGCGGGCGTGGTGCGCGAGGCGTGCGCGGCGGCGCAGGCGTGACGCGGACGCTGGCGGAGCGCGGAATGTTGGGGCAGGAGCGCGGCATGTCGATGCTGTCCGGCCGCTCGCGATGATCCTTGCCACCGGTGCGACCTGGGGCATCTGCGCCGCCGCGACCGCGGGGGTGATCGCGCGGCCGTTCCGCTGGCCGGAGGCGATCTGGGCGGTGGCGGGGGCGGTGGCGCTGCTGTTGTTCGGGCTGGTGACGCCGGGCGACGCGCTGGGCGCGGTGGCGAAGGGTGGCGACGTCTATCTGTTCCTGATCGGCATGATGCTGTTGAGCGAGACCGCGCGCGAGCAGGGATTGTTCGACTGGGTTGCGGCGACCGCGGTCCGCCATGCCAAAGGTGCGCCGACGCGGCTGTTCCTGCTGGTCTATGCGACCGGCGTGGTGACGACCACCTTCCTGTCGAACGACGCGACGGCGGTGGTGCTGACCCCGGCGGTCTATGCCGCGGCGCGCAAGGCCAAGGCCGAGCCGCTGCCGTTGCTGTTCGCCTGCGCGCTGATCGCCAATGCGGCGAGCTTCGTGCTGCCGATCTCGAACCCCGCCAATCTGGTGCTGTACGGGGGCCGGATGCCGCCGCTCGGCGCGTGGTTCGCATCGTTCGCCTTACCGTCGGTGGCGGCGATCGTGGTGACGTTCTTTGCCCTGCGCTACGTCGAGCGCGCGCGGCTGCACGGCACGTGCGAGGCGGCGGTGACACGCGAACCGCTGACCGTGGCCGGCAAGGCGGCGCTGGCCGGGATCGCGGCGACGGCGGTGTTGTTGCTGATCGTCTCGGTGCTCGATCGCCCGCTGGGGTTGCCGACCTGCGTCGCCGGCGTCGCGACGATGCTGGGGGTGGCGGCGCTGGTGCGGCGATCGCCGCTCGCGACGATGCGATCGGTGTCGTGGAGCGTCCTGCCGCTGGTCGCGGGGCTGTTCGTGCTGGTCGAGGCGCTCGATCGCACCGGTGTGATCGCGTGGGTGGCCGAGGGGCTCCGCGGGATGGCGGCGGACCCGGTGCGCGGCGCGGCGTGGAGCGGGACGATCCTCGCCTTCGCGTCGAACCTGATGAACAATCTGCCCGCCGGGCTTGTCGCGAGCACCGCCGTGGCGCAGGCGCAGCCGCCGCGCGTGATCGTCGATGCGCTGCTGATCGGGGTCGATCTGGGGCCAAACCTGTCGATCACCGGGAGCCTCGCGACGATCCTGTGGTTGCAGGCGATCCGGCGCGAGGGCGAGGATGTCGGGTTCTGGCGGTTCCTGAAGGTGGGGGCGGTGACGATGCCGCCGGCGCTGGTCGCGGCGCTGGGGGTGCGGTTGTTAATCGGGTAAGCAAGCTGCCGTTCGTGCTGAGCTTGTCGAAGCACGTGCGTCCGGAACACGCCCTTCGACAAGCTCAGGGCGAACGGGGAATGAGGAACTCCCCACCCCAACCCCTCCCCCGAGGGGAGGGGCTTATTGCGTCAACGATGCGCGGTGCGCAGCTTGGCGACGCCGATGCTGTCCATCATCAGCTCGTATTGCGCAGGCGAGAAACCGGCGCGGAGGAAGCGCTTCAGCTCCTCGGTGGGTATCGTGTAGCCATAGTGCCAGCCGAGCACCGCGATGCGGCGCAGTGCCTCGAGCCGTTCGTCGGCGAGCATCCGGTTGTGCGGCGGCTTGAAGAGCACCGCCAGCGCGGTTGCGATGCGGCCGGGCCGGTCGAGCGACGACACGCGATCCTTGCGCGCCAGTGCGACGATCGACCATTCGAGGGCGCTGAGCCGCGCCGGCTCGTCGGTGGGCAGCGGATCGGCGCAGGGCGTGACGATCGTGGCGGGCAGCGGGGCGGTGGTGACAACCGAGCGATCGTCGTCGAGCATCAGATAGGCCATGGGCGAACTCCTTGGAAACGGACGGGCGCAGCCGTTCCCGACGTCGCAGACGACGGGTGGAAGCGCTGGCAGGTGGCAGTGAAAGAGCAAGCGGGTCGCGCCCGTCAGGACGCGCCGGTACGTACGAAATGACGAGAAACCATGTGGCGGCTCCTGCGGTGGGGAGGAACCTGCCGGCTCCTCATTCCATACCGTGTGGTATATAAACCGTCCGAACGCCCGTCAACGGCTTTGTGTACCGATCGGTAATTTATTTTTTCTCAGGAAGTCGGCCACATCGACAGCGCAATCGTCACCACGCCGTCGAGGTCGTCGCGCGTCGCGCCGGAGGTGGCGAGCACCGCCATCCCCTGCAGGATCGCGTAGAGGTAGAAAGCGAGCCCCTGCGGATCGAGGTCGTGGGGAAGGTCGCCGTCCTGCCGCGCCTGTTCGAAGCGCGCGACCAGCGCGGCGTTCGAGGATTGTCGGCGCTCCATGATGTGCGCCTTGATCGAATCGCCTTCCGCACCGCAGGCGGTGGCGCTGATCACGCCCATGCAGCCCTTGGGATCGCACGTGCTGGTCTGTGCCGCGACCGCGCCGCGCATGAAATGCTCCGCCACCCCGCGGGCGGTCAGCTGCTTCAGCGCTTCGCGGGTATAGGCCAGCTTTTCCGCCTCGTAGCGGTCGAGCGCCTGGTGGAAGAGCTGTTCCTTGTTGCCGAACGCGGCGTAGAGGCTGGGCTTGGTGATGCCCATCGCGGCGGTCAGATCCGCCATCGACGCGCCGTCATAGCCCTTTGCCCAGAACACGCCGAGCGCCGCGGTGAGCGCGGCGTCGGGGCAGAATTCGCGCGGACGCCCACGGGTAGGAGCAGGGGCGTCGGCGGTGATGATCGATTCCATAACGCCCGGTATATAATGATCCCGACCCGCGGCGTCGAGGGGCGCTTGACCGGCCCCCGATGCTCCCCGATACCGAGCGTGTCGATTTGGGAGAGACCGGGTGACGCCCGGCGCCGAAGGAGCAACCGCCCCGGAAACTCTCAGGCAGAAGGACCAGATCGACGACGGACATCTGGAGAGAGGCGCGGGACTTTTCCTCGCGTCCGCCGACGGGATAGCGATCTCAGGCGCAACGGACAGATGGGGCATGGCGACGTCGCTGCGGCGACCGGGGAGAGCACATGCACGTCGACACGACCCACCAGCCGCTCGATCGCTGCGCGACGCGCCCGATCAGCGTGGCCGAATTGTTCACGATCGGCATCGGGCCGTCCAGCTCGCATACCGTCGGGCCGATGCGCGCGGCGTTCGACTTCGCGCAGCGCGCGATCGGGCTGGAGCAGGACGTGGTCGGCGTCCGCTGCGACCTGTACGGCTCGCTGGCGCTGACCGGGCGCGGCCATGCAACCGACACGGCGGCGATCCTCGGACTGGCGGGGTGGGAGCCCGAGCGCGTCGATCCCGATGAAGCGCCCGCGGTGCTGGAGACGATCCGCGAGACCTCGCGATTGCGGCTGGCGGGGGAGCGCACGATCCCGTTCGCGGAGGCGGCGGACCTCGTCTTCCACCCGCGCGACTTCCTGCCCGAACATCCCAACGGCATCAGCTTCACCGCGCGGCTGGCGGACGGGACCGGCTATGCCGAGACCTATTTCTCGATCGGCGGCGGCGCGATCCTGCGCAAGGGCGCGCCGGTCGCGGCGGAGAATGTCGCGGTGCGCCACCCGTTCTCGTCGAGCGCCGAGTTGCTGGCGCTAGGCGATGCGACGGGGCTGACGATCGCGCAACTGGTGCGCGCCAACGAGGAAGCGTGGCGCAGCGGCGCGGAGGCGGACGCGTTCCTCGACGCGGTGCACGCGGCGATGAACGCCTGTATCGATCGCGGGATCGCGCAGGACGGGCTGCTGCCGGGCGGGTTGAAGGTGCGACGGCGCGCGCGTGCGCTGGAGCAGGCGCTGACCGGCAACACGCCGGGTCGAAACCCGGCGGAAGTGTTCGAATGGGTCAGCCTGTGGGCGTTGGCGGTCAACGAGGAGAATGCCGCGGGCGGACGCGTCGTTACCGCACCGACCAATGGCGCCGCGGGGGTGCTGCCGGCGGTGCTGCGCTTCTACGAGACGTTGGTCGCGCAGACCAAGCCCGCGCCGGTGCGGCAGCAGGGCGTGCGCTGCTTCCTCTACACCGCGGCGGCGATCGGGATGCTCTACAAGAAGCGTGCGTCGATCTCGGCGGCCGAGATGGGGTGTCAGGGCGAGGTCGGCGTCGCCTGTTCGATGGCCGCCGGTGCACTGGCGGCGGTGCTGGGGGGCAGCAACCGCCAGATCGAGAATGCCGCCGAGATCGGGATGGAGCATAACCTGGGGCTCACCTGCGACCCGATCGGCGGGCTGGTGCAGATCCCGTGTATCGAGCGCAATACGATGGGCGCGGTCAAGGCGATCAACGCCGCCTATCTGGCGCTGCGCGGCGACGGCAGCCATGTCGTCAGCCTCGACGCGGTGATCGAAACGATGCGCCAGACCGGCGAGGACATGCGCACGCAGTATAAGGAAACCAGCCTCGGCGGACTCGCTGTGAACGTCGTCGAATGCTGATCGGTACGGAGTCGCGCGGACGTGGTTAACTGGTCGTTTACGGGTCAGTGAGTTAGGCGAAGACGGTTGTAGTCGGGGCGACTTCATGCCTAATCCGTGTTTAAGGACCCGAATGCGATCACGACCCGTGCGCGGTCCTGTTCGGGTAAGGCCACCGAACCGGACCGGAGCTGCACGTGAATCCCGACCTGCCTGCCGCCTTGCTCGATTATCTGCGCCCGTCGCGGGTCGCGCTTGCGATCGCGTCGGCGGAGGGCGACAATCATCTGCTGGCGGTCAGCGACCGGTTCTTCGCGCTGACCGGCTACGACCCCGATGAATTGATCGGGCGGAATTGCCGCTTGCTCCAGAAAACGGCCGCCAACGAGGAGCCGCGCGCGCGGTTGCGCGAGTTCCTCGGCAATCCGGCGCAGGAGAATGTCCGCACGCTGATCGTCAACTTCCGCAAGGACGGGACGCCGTTCGTCAACCTGCTGTATATGTCGAGGCTGCGCTCGATGGGCGGCAAGCCCAGCTATATCTTCGCGTCGCAATTCGACGTCAGCCGTTCGCAGCCCGATCTGCTGAGCGATTACGATCAGGAACTCGGGCAGACGCTGCGGCGGATGACCCCGATCGCGAGCGAGGCCGGGATTGTCGTCGAGGGGACGTTGCTGACGATCGCCAACAGCGCGGCGACGGTGGCGCAGGCCAAGATGATGCTGGCCGCACTGGAGTCCGAGGAAAGTGCCTAACGACGGGGCGTCCGACCGGGCGTCTCCCGAGGCCGGACAAGGCGTGCCGGTGGTCGGAATCGGCGCGTCGGCGGGCGGGCTGGAGGCGTTGCGCGAGATGCTCGCCCCCGCGCAACGTCCGACCGGGCTGGCGTTCGTGGTAGTCCAGCACCTCGACCCCAATCACGAGAGCATGTTGGCGGAATTGCTGGACCGCGCGACCAGTTTGCGCGTGTTGCAGAGCGGCGGCGGCGAGCGGATCGAGGCCGATACCGTCTATATCATCCCGCCCGGGCGCGGGCTGGCGATCCGCAACGGCGTGCTGGAACTGACCGACTTCGCGCAACCGCGCGGGATGCGGCGGCCGATCGACGATTTCTTCCAGTCGCTGGCGGGCGACCAGCAAGCGAATGCCGCGTGCGTGATCCTGTCGGGCACCGGCGCCGACGGCACCACCGGGCTGCGCGCGATCAAGGAAAACGGTGGCGTCGGTGTCGTCCAGCAGCCGGAGAGCGCCCGCTACGACGGGATGCCGCTGTCGGCGGTCGGCACCGGGCTGATCGACTTCATCAAGGCGCCGGGCGAGATCCTGAAATGCCTGCAGGCGTTCTTCCAGCGTCGCAATATCGATCCGGGCGAGATGGAGGCCGGGGTCGTCGCGGATCATGTCGACGATCTGTGCCGCGTGCTGCGCACCGCGGTGGGTCACGATTTCTCGGGCTACAAGCGCTCGACGCTGATCCGCCGTGTCGAGCGGCGGATGCACGTGCTGGGGATCAACAACGGGCGAGACTATCTGGCGCGGGTGCGCGGCGATTCAGCCGAATGCTCGGCGCTGTTCCGCGATCTGCTCATCAACGTCACGCGCTTTTTCCGTGATGCCCATGCGTTCGAGACGCTGCGCAAGCAGGTGATCGAGCCGTTGCTGATCGGGCGCACCAACCATGACGATCTGCGCGTCTGGGTGCCCGGCTGCTCGAGCGGCGAGGAAGCCTATACGATCGCGATGCTGTTCGCGGAGGCGGCGCGCAAGGCCGACGTGCCGTTGGCGGTGCAGATCTTCGCGACCGACATCGACGAGCAGATGCTGGCGATCGCGCGCGAGGGTAGCTATCCCGCGGCGGCGTTGGCTGATCTGCCCCCCGAATTGCGGGAGCGTTACACCGTTCCCCATGCCGAGCGGTTCACGATCACGGGCCAGATCCGCGACATGATCCGCTTTTCGAGCCACAGCCTGGTCAAGGACCCGCCCTTCTCGCGCGTCGATCTGGTGTCGTGCCGCAACCTGCTGATCTATTTCGACGACCGATTGCAGCAATCGGTGATGCCGCTGTTCCATTACACGCTGCGTCCCGGTGGGTTCCTGTTCCTGGGACCGTCGGAGAGCATCGGGCGGTTCGAACATCTGTTCACCGTGGTGGACCAGCACGCGCGTCTGTTCGAACGCGCGCCGGGCGCGCCGAGCTATCCGATCGACCTGCCCGGCAGTGCGCGCGCGATCGGTCCGCGGCGGGAGCGCGAGAGCCGCGGCGACTCCGCGTCGCTGACCGCGGAGAGCGTCGCGGTCCGCCGGATCGTGGATCGCTACGCACCGGCCAGCCTGATCGTCGATCAGGACGGCGGCATCATCGCCGCCTATGGCAAGCTGAGCCGCTATCTCGAGTTTCCGGTGACGCGCACCGGCGGGAGCAGCGCGATCAATCTGGCGCGTGCCGGCTTGCGCACCGTGATCGGTCCGCTGCTCCGGCAGGCGCGCGACGAGCGGCGGCGCGTGGTGGCGCGCGATGTGGACGTCGAAACCGATTACGGCATCCAGCCGGTCGAGGTGATCTGCGACCCGCTTGGCGACGGCACTTTGTTGTTCGTGTTCCGCGACAGTGGTGCGTTCCGGCCGTCCGATCAGAATGAGCTGACCGATCTTTCCGCGGGCGGCGACCATCTGGAGGCGATCGAGGACGAGTTGCGGCTGACGCGGCATCGGCTGCGCTCGGCGATCGAGGAACTGGAGACCGCGAACGAGGAGCTGAAAAGCTCCAATGAAGAAATGATGTCGATGAACGAGGAGCTTCAATCGACGAACGAGGAATTGTCGACCGTCAACGACGAGCTGAAGAGCAAGGTCGAACAATTGACGGTCGCGCTGTCCGACCTGCGCAATTTCCACCAGTCGACTGAATTGGCGGTGGTGGTGCTCGACGCCCGGCTGAACGTGCGAACCTATACCGAGGCGGCGGTGTCGATCTTCCCGCTGCAGCCCGCCGACCGCGGACGTCCGCTGAGCGACGTCGCGAGCCGGCTGCGCGGCAGCGAATATATGGAAGATGCGCGCGCGGTGGCGGCCGGCGCCCCCGCGACGCAGCGGCGCGTGACGACCAAGGACGGCGAGCGCGTGCTGTCGCTGCGCGTGCTGCCGTATCGCACCCAGACCGGCGCGGTCGATGGCACGACGCTGGTGCTGACCGACATCACCGAGGCGCTGTCGCTCGAACGGCAGCTCGCCGCGGAACGCGAGCGGCTCGACCTCGCGATCAAGGCGGCCGGGATCGGCGTGTGGGAATATTGCCTCGAAACCGGAGAGGCGGTGCTCGACGCGGTCGAGCGGCAATTGTTCGGTGTCGCCGGCGCGGACGCGGAGCGCGTCGACCCATTGCTCGACCGGATCCACCCCGACGACCGTGGCGCGGTAGAAACCGCGCTGCGGCAAGCCGTCGAGCGCAACGGCGACTATGAGGCGACGTTCCGGCTGCGCCCGACCGATGGCGAGACGCGCTGGGTGAAGGGGTTCGGCCGCGTGATCGCGGGCAGCAACCCGCCGCGGCTGCTGGGCGTGTCGATCGACGTCACGCCGGATTACGCGCTGGCGGAAACGCGCGAGCTGATGCTGCGCGAGATGAACCATCGCGTGAAGAACCTGTTCGCGGTGATCGCGGGGATGATCACGGTCGCGGCGCGCAACCATGACGAGGTACGCTCCTTCTCGAGCGATCTTCGGCATCGCATCGCGGCGCTGGGCGCGGCGCATTCGCTCGCCTCGCCCGCCGGGCAGCCGCAGGCGATCGGGCTGCACGAACTGGTCGAGGCGACGCTCGCGCCGTATCGCGACCATTCGCACATCGTGGTCGAGGGGCCGACCGTCACCCTCAACCGCCAATGCCTGTCGTCGCTGGCGCTGATCCTCCACGAATGGGCGACCAATTCGGTGAAATATGGCGCGCTGTGCTGGCAGGGCGGTGAAGAGGGCAGCACCGGCCTCGCCGTGCGCTGGCGGCTGACCGATCCCGGACTGGCGGTCGACTGGGACGAAATGGGACGCGGCGATCAGGAAGCGAGCGGGGCCCAACGCGGGTTCGGCTCGTTACTGGTCGAGACGAGTGTGCGCCAATTGTCGGGCGAAGTATGGAGCGAGGTAATGGGACGATCGTTTCGACTGCGAATGAAACTACCGGCGAGCGTGCTGGCGCGTGACTGACTTCGCCAGCGGTTACGTCCTGCTGGTCGAGGACGAGTTGTTCATCGCGCTCGATCTTCAGGAGACGATCGAGGAGGCCGGCTTCCGCGTAGTGGGGCCGTGCGCGACCGTGCGGGACGCGGAAGCGGCGATCGAGGCGCATACGGCGGGCTTCGCGGCGGCGGTGCTCGACGTCCGGCTGGCGGACGGGCCGGTGTTCCCGGCGGCGGACCGGCTGAGTGCGGCGGGGGTGCCGCTGCTGTTCCATTCGGGCCATGCCGACGATGTCGCGCTTCGGCAGCGGTATCCCGGTTCGGTGGTGTGTCCGAAACCGAGCGCGCCGAGTGCGCTGGCGGCCGCGCTACTGGGTTGCGCGGCGGGGCGTCGGGCGGCGTAGCACCGGATGGTGCGCGTGACGAAGACCCGGGACTTCGGTGGAGGTTCTGGCAGACGGAAGGAGGGAAGCTGGCTCCCCTCCTTGCCGCGATTTACTTCCCGCGCAGCGTGTTGAGCAGCGCGAGGCCGATCACACCGCCGACGGCGGCGGCGGCGAAGGGACGCTCGTTCATGAAACGGCGCGCCTGATCGATCAGCGGGCGGACGCTGTCCTTGGCTTCACCATAGGTCTTCTGGACGGTGCCCTCGGCGCGGTCGGCCGAGCCCTCGGCGCGCAGCTTGTCGTCGCCGAATGCCTTGCCGAGGCCTTCCTTGAGCTTGCCGCCCAGATCGGTGGTCGTGCCGGTCAGCGTGTCGCTGTTCATCGAACGTCTCCTTGTTGGGTTCGCGGGGCATAACCGGGATCAAGGGCGGTTCGTTCCGTGCGCGACCTACGCCGTCGCGAGCTTTGCCTCCGCCGCTTCGCGGAGATGCGCCTCCAGTTCGGCGGCGCGGTGGTGCGCGGTGTGTGCGGCGAGCACGCGGGCACGCCCGGCGGCGCCGATCGCGTCGAGATCGGGGCGGGCGAGCGCCGCCTCGACATCGTCGCTGGTGTCGGCCAGCAGGATTTCGCGGTCGGGCGTCAGCAATTCGTCGATGCCCGGCCAGCGATCCGAGACGATCGGCGTGCCGCAGGCGGTCGCCTCGAACAGCCGCACCGAGGGCGACCAGCCCGCGGCGATCATGTCGGCGCGGGTGACGTTGAGCGTCGCGCGGCTCGCCGAGTAGAAATCGGCGTGGTCGGCAGGCGCGAGATGCTCGATCCGCGCGACATTGGCTGGCCAGTCGATCGTCTCGGGATATTGCGGGCCCGCGACGACGAAGCTTTTGTCCGGATGCCGACGCGCGGGCTCGATCAGCAGCCGTTCGAGCGTCGGCTGGCGATCGTCGCTGTAGGTGCCGAGATACGACAGGTCCCAGCGTTTGTCGGCGCCGGTCGGCTGGTAACGATCGGCGTCGACCGAGCAATAGAGCGCGCGCGCGGCGGGGCTCTTGTAGCGTTCCTCGATCGACCGCAGCGTCGGGCCGCCGGTGAACGAGCAATAGATGTCATAGCCGGGGATCACCTCGGGCGAGACGTAATCGCACGCGCCGCGCGCCAGCTTGGCGAGCGTGACCGGCGTGTCGATGTCGTAGAAGGTCGTCACGCCGCGCGCCCATTGCTGGACCAGACGGCCGACCTCGATCCCGTCGGGGACGTATGAGCCGACCATCACCGCATCGGCCTGCTCGATCGCGGTGCGCCAGTCCGCCATCGCGGCGAGGCCGTCGTAGAGTTCGAGCCGGCAATAATCGGGCGCGGGTTCGTCGCGGTGCGCGGCATACCAGGGCATGTCGCGTTCGAGGAACAGCACGTCGTGACCGCGCGCGGCGAAGGCGCGGAGCAGGGCGCGGAAGGTGGTGGCGTGGCCGTTGCCCCAGCTGGAGCTGAGCGAGAGGCCGAGGACGACGAGCTTCATCACGCGGCCTCGCGCTGGCGGGCGGCGTGCGCCTTGAAGAGCGTATCGACCTGCGCCCCGCGCAGATCATAGGTGTGCTCGGCGAGGACCCGCTTGAGCGCGGCCTGACCGATCGCCTGCGCGCGCTCGGTGGTGAGTGCGGCAAGATGGTCGGCGACGTCCTGTCCGTCACGCGCGACCAGCACTTCGCGATCGGGGATGAGGAACAGCTCGATCCCCTCCCACGCATCGGTGATGAGACAGGCGGCGGCGCCTGCGGCCTCGAACACGCGGGTGGCGGGCGAGAAACCGATGTGCGCCATCGAATCGCGCGCGACGTTGAGGATCGCGCGCGGCGTGCAGTTGAAGGCGTTATGCTCGGCGGTGAAGACATGGCCGCGGTGGCGGACGTTGCCGGGCATCGCCTTCGTATCCCAGCCATTGCCACCGATCAGGAAGCTCTGCTTCGGGAGCAGGGCGGCGGGGCGGAGGAAGAATTCCTCGACGCGCGCCTCGCGATCCGGAAGGCGATTGCCGAGGAAGGCGAGGTCGCACGCGAAGCGCTCGTCGGCTGGCACCGGGTGGTGGGTCTGCGGATCGAGCGCATTGTAGACAGGGATACATTCCGCCGCGCCGAAGCCGCGATAGGCGTTCACGACCGGATCGCCGCCGCCATAGGTGAGTACCATGTCGAGATGCGGCAGCGCGGCGGTGACCGGATGATCGGGGTCGGCGCGCATCTCGTCGAGTGTCGCGGCGGCATCGACGTCCCAGAAGATCTTGAGCGCGTCGGGGCGGGCGTGCGCGATGATGCCTTCGAGCAATTCGCGATCGAAGACCCCGACGCCGTTCGCCTTGACGACGATATCGGCGTGCGCGGCTTCGGCCAGCACCTCGCGGAGCGCATCGTGCGTCGCGGGATAGACGACGACCTTGGCATAGGCGGGCGGGTCGATGTCGCGATGCTGTTGCCGCTCGAAGGCGTCGGGTTCGTAGAAGGTGATGTCATAGCCGCGCTCGCCGAGCGCGCGCAGGATGCCGCGATAATAGGTCGCGGCGCCGTTCCAATAGGAGGACAGCAGGCTGGACCCGTAGAAGGCGATCTTCACGCTGGGATGCTCCGTGACAGCGAGGGGGCGTCGAGGCCGGCGAGGATCGCCAGCAATTCGTCGACGCGGTGCGCGCAGGTGTGGCGCGCGCGGATGGTTTCGAGCCCGGCGGCGGCGAGCGAGGCCCGCAGGTCGGCATCGTCGCGCAGGTCGCGGAGGATGTGCGTCATCTCGTCGGGCGTTTGCGCGAACAGGAAGTCGGTGCCGGGGCGGAAGAGGTGTTCGGCGTCGTCCCACGGCGCGCTGGCGAGCGGCAGGCCGCACGCCAATGCCTCGAAGACGCGGATCGTCGGGATGCCGGGCAGGATCGTCGTGTAATAGCGCCGCGGCACATGGACGGTCGCGAGCGCACGCGCGAACAGTGCGGGCGCGGCGGCGTTGGGCGCCCAGCCGTGATAGCGCGCGCCATATGCCGCGAGCATCGCCTTGCCCGCGTCGGGATAGCGGACCCCATAGATGTCGAGCGGCAGCCCGGCGTCGCGCGCCGGGGCGAGCAGATAATTCTCGATCTCGGCGGTGCGCTCGCCGTCGCCCCAATTGCCGATCCAGACGATGCCGTCGCGATCCTCGCCTTCAACGGGGAAGAAGCGGCGCGTGTCGGCGGCTTCGTGCCACGTCCACACACGATCGCCCCAGCCCCACTCGCGATAGACGCGCGACAGCGCCTCGCCGAACGCGAGCACGCCGTCATAGCTGTCGAGATCATAGGCGCGCATCTCCTCGGGCGCGCTGACCGCGCGGTGATGCGTGTCGTGGAACAGCAGGGTGAAGTGCGCGCCGCCGCGGCGCAGTTTGCCGAGTGCGGCGACCAGATCGTGCGCGTTCCATTCGTGGACGATCACCACGTCGGCCTTGTCGACCAGTTCGGCGAGGTCGGCGTCGGGCGCGAAGGTCTGCGACGACAGTTCGGGATAGGCGGTGCGATACGCGTCGAGCCCGGCCTCGCCGTTGTCGGCGAGCAGGTTCTCGAGGCTCCATGCACCGGCGGGTTCGTAGACGCGCACGTCATGGCCGCGGGCGATCAGCTCCGAAAGCACGCCGCGCAGGAAATGCGCGTTGCCGTGGTTCCAGCACGAGGCGAGGCTGTGGGTGAAATAGACCAGCTTCATGCCGCGACCCGCTCGCCGGTGGCGGTCGCGTGGTCGAGAAGCGCGGCCATCGTGCGCGCGGTCTGTTCGGGCGTGTAGTCGAGCGCGCGGGCGCGGGCGAGCGCGCCACGCGAGACGCGCAGGTCGGTGTCGGCGGCGAGGTCGGCGATCGCGCGAGAAAAGCCCTCGGCATCGTCGGCGGCGACGAAGGTCGCGACCCCGTCCCACAATTCGCGGAAGGTCGGGATGTCGGACAGGACCAGCGCGCAGCCGGTCAGCGCCGCCTCGAGCACCGCGAGCCCGAACGGCTCGTAATGAGCGGCGGAGGCGAAGATCGGGCGGGTCGACAGCGCGGCGGCGATCGCGGCGTCGCTGATCCGGCCGAGCGGTTCGAGATGGTGGAACTTGTGATGCTCGCCATGCGGCCCGCGCGCCGGACCCGCGGCGCGGAACGGCAACGGCAGCAGGGCGGCGGCGCAATCGAGCGTCGCGATGTTCTTGCCGCGATCCCACAGCCGACCGGCGGTGAACGCGCCTGCGAAAAGCGCACCGGTCGCGGCCGGCAGCGTGCGGCCGTTGTGGATCGCGCGCGGCGCGACCGGGAGCGCGTAGAGCCGCTGGATGGTCGCGGCGAAGGCGCGGGTCGGGCAGACGATCGCGTCGGCACGCGCCAGACCGCGCGCGACCAGCTCGGTCTGCCAAACCAGGTCGGCGGGGAGCGGGCCGTGCTCGACCGCCTCCCACCAGCTCGCGACGCAGCTATGGACGACCGCGACGACCGGCATCGCGAAATCGGCGATCGCGAGCGCGGGCTGGTTGAGCTGGACGACGTCGACCGCGCGTGCAGCGGCGAGCGCGGCGATCGCATCGGCGGCCACCGCCACCGCCTGCGCATCCTCGGCGAGCCAATCGAGCGGGAGGCGCGTGTCGATCAGCGAGACGCCCGCCGCTTCGGCCTGCGCCTGATGCGCGGTCGAGGGCGCGGGGCCGAGTGTGGCGAGATCGACCGACCAGCCGGCGCGGACCAGATCGGCGGAAAGCTGGATCGCATATTGCCAGACGCCACCGACCGCGTCGGCGGTCATCAACAGCCGTTCCGTCACGCAGCGACCTCGATCGCCGGTGCATCGGTCGTCATCGGAGCGACGGCATGTTCGCGCTGCAGCCAGTCGGCGAGCGCACCGACGCCCTCGCGCCAGTCGCGGCGTTCGGGCAAGGCCAGCGTCGCGGCGGCGGCGCGCGCGTCGGCAACGAAATAGCGCTGGTCGCCCGCACGCCAGCCCGAATATCGCACGTCGACCGGGCGGCCGGTCAGCGTCGCGATATGCGCGAGCAACTGGCGGAGACTGACTGCGTTTTCGGGGCCGCCGCCGAGGTTGAAGGCGCGCCCGGCGACATCGTCGATCCGCTGCCACGCGGCGAGATAGGCGTTCACCGCATCGCGGACATCGAGAACGTCGCGGACCTGATGCCCGTCACCGTACAGGGTGATCGGCTCGCCGCCGAGCGCGCGGATCAGGAAATGCGCGACCCAGCCCTGGTCTTCGGTGCCCATCTGGCGCTGGCCGTAGATGCAGCTCATCCGGAAGACGCAGGTCTTCAACCCGAAGCTGCGCGCATAATCGAGGACATATTGGTCGGCTGCCCCCTTCGACACACCGTACGGCGTGTGGAAGTCGAGCGGTCGCGCCTCGCCAATCCCATGCGCGCGGACGTGCGGGTCGACGGGATGATAGGCGTCGTCCTCCAGCACGAAATCGAGATCAGCGAGGTCGCCATATACTTTGTTCGTGGAGGCGAAGATCAGCGGCACGTCGGGCGCGCGGGTGCGGATCGCTTCGAGCAACTGGAAGGTGGCGGTGATGTTGGTGGTGAAATCGTCGGCGGGATCGTCGAGGCTGGTGGTCACCGCCACCTGCGCGGCGAAGTGGAACACCGCCGCCGCGCCCGCGACCTCATCGGCGAGCCGCGCGGTGTCGCGGACATCGGCATGGACGAAGCGGATGCGGTCGCCGTGGCGTTCGCGCAGCCACGCCAGATTGCGCTCGACCCCGGCACGGGCGAGCGCGTCGTAGACGACTACGTCATGTCCTTCGCCGGCAAGCCGATCGGCGAGGTTCGAGCCGATGAAGCCGGCGCCGCCGGTAACCAGCACCGGCCCCCTCATGCGACCAGCCCGCGGCGCTCGAGCTCGGCGCGCATCGTCGCGACCTTGTCCTCGGCGGTCTGTTCGGCGACCCACTCGGCCAGTTCGGCGAGCCCGGCGGTGAAATCCTGGGTCGCGCGGAAGTCGAGCCGTTCCTGCGCCAGCGTCGTGTCGCAGAAGCAATGGCGGATGTCCCCGATCCGCGCCTTGCCGACGATCTCGGGCGCCAGATCGTTCTTGCCCATCGCCTTGGCCAGCTCGGTCGCGACTTCGGTCACCGAGCGGTCATGCCCCGACCCGATGTTGAACGTGCCACCGACCGCCTGCGGGAGGAACAAGGCGTCGGCGAAGCCGCGCGCCACGTCGCTGACATGGACGAAGTCGCGGCGCTGTTCGCCGTCCTCGAAGATCATCGGCTTTTGCCCGTTGAGCAACCGCGACGCGAAGATCGCGAGCACGCCGGTGTACGGGTTGGAGAGCGCCTGGCCGGGGCCGTAGACGTTGAAGAGCCGCAGGCACACGCCCTCGATCCCATAAGGCGCGGCCATGATGTGCGTGGTGCGTTCCTGCACATATTTGTTGAGCGCATAGATCGAGGCGAGGTTCGGCTGCTTCCATTCGGGCGTTGCGACCGGGGTCAGCGGGCGGCCTTGCGCGTCGACCGGTTCCCAATTGGTCAGCCCGTCGCGCAGCCCCTTGCGCTCCGCGTCCTGCACCATGTTGCCGTCGGCGTCGCGGTACAGCCCTTCGCCATAGATCGACATCGACGAGGCGGTGACGACGCGACGGACCGGCTTGTCGATCAGTTTCTCGAAGAGAACGGCGGTGCCGACGTCGTTGGTCGAAGTATAGCGTTCGACTTCGTACATCGACTGGCCGACGCCGACTTCGGCGGCGAGGTGGATGACGCTGTCGACGCCGTCGAGCGCCTTGCTGACGACATCGCCGTTGCGCACGTCGCCGCGGATCAGCTCGACCGCGTCGTTGAGGAGCGGCGGGCGCTCGCAATCGCCGTGGACCTGCTCGATCAGGCTGTCGAGGACCCGCACTTCATGGCCGCGTGCCAGCAGTTCATCGGCAACGAAACGTCCGATGAAGCCGGCCCCGCCGGTGATGAGAATGGTTTCCACGAATATTCCTCCCGCCCCGCAATTGATCTCAATCAATGACACGCACGCGCATTGCTGGTTGATTGCGGGAGAAGAACATCTTCTACTTAGCTTGGTTCCCTAAGTTATTGCGGTAGCGTAATTTTCATAGACTTTGCGACTGAATTGATTCAAATCAATCCGGTATGGCCAGAAGTGTTTTGCTTGCCCGGCATGGGCATCATGAAGAAGTCGGCCGCGTGCTGAGCGGTCGTTCCAATATTTCGCTCGATCGCCAAGGGCGGGCGGAGGCCGGAGCGCTCGCACGACTGGTCGCGCCGCGCGGCGTGACGCGGATCGTCAGCAGCCCGTGCGCACGAACCCGCGAGACGGCGGCGGTGGCGGCGGAAGCGCTGGGATTGCCGGTGGCGGTCGAGACGGCGCTGGACGAGGTGGATTTCGGCGACTTCACCGGGCGCGCGTTCGCAACGCTGGACGGTGATCCGGAGTGGCAGCGGTGGAATGCCGAACGCGGCTCGGCGCGCTGCCCCGGGGCGAGACGATGGGCGAAGCGGTGGCGCGCGCGGTCGGCTTCGTCGCGGGGTGCGGGGAGGGCGTGACGTTATGCGTCTCGCACTGCGACATCATCCGCGGGGTGGTGGCGCATTATCTCGGACTGCCGCTGGAGCGGATCTTCTCGCTGGGGTGCGATCCGGGGTCGGTCACGACCTTGGCGCTGGAGGGCGAGGGGGCGATGGTGGTGGCGTTGAACGAGCGGGGACGCTGATACGTCAGCGGTGTGGCCGGGGCGGGCCCAGAGATCGACCGGTGCCTCAATTCAACGCCGCGTAGCTCTTTTCTTCGATCAGGTCCGATTCCAGCGCGACGTTGATCGCGCGTTTCAGCGCCGCGCGCTCGTCGTTCTTGACGTAGACTGCGCGCGCCAGCCGGATGAACTCGCCGCCGAAGCTGCGCGCGGCTTCCTCGCGGCGGATCGCGTCCTCGATCTCCCACAGATCCTCGTTGACCGACTTCAGCCGCGCATAGAGCGGCGCAACACCGTCCTGACCCAACACGCCCGCACCGATCCGCGACAGCAGCGAATGTTCGTGCGCGACATTGGCGCGCGCATCGGCGCGATCGATGCGGTGCTGCTTGATTTCGAGGATCGTGATCTTGTCGAGCAACTCACCCCAGGACACGGGCACGGACGGGCTGGGAAGGCTGGCCATGGTCTTCTCCTTGAATCATGTCGAGATCGCGCGCGATCGTGGCGAGGGGCGTGTGCCAGTCGCCGGCGGTCGGCTGCGCGTAGAGGCGAGTGTGCGGATACCAGGCGCTGTCGCGACGTGCGGGGTCCCAGCGCCAGTCGGGCGTGGCCTTGAGCAGCAGCCAGGTCGGCCGCCCGAGCGCGCCAGCGAGATGCGCGATCATCGTGTCGACCGTGATGACCAACGCGCAGCCCGCGACCAGCGCGGCAGTCGCGGCCAGATCGAACGGGCAGCCTTCCGGGTTGATGACGGCGAGGGTGGTCGGCGCGCTCACCAGCGACAAGCACCGATGCCGCGACGCGATCGGTTCGAGCAGGGCGGGCGGCACCCAACGTTCGGTGTCCCAGTCGCCCGCCTGCCAGCATAGCCCAACCGTGTCCTCGGGAAGCGCGGCGGGCGTGGTGCTCAGATACGGCGCGGGGCCGTCACGCGGCGTGCAGCGGAGTGCCGCGCAAAGCTCGGTAATCTCGATATCGCACTCCGCCGGCGGCAGCGGGCGCGCATCGTCGAAGGCAGCGAGCGATACGTTGGGGAAGCGCAGCAAAACGTGGAGCCGCGTGGGTGCCTCGACCGTCACCGAGCGTGCGCGCTGCGCCAGCACCGGGAGGAAGCGCGCGAATTGGAGTGTGTCGCCGAGACCGTGATAGCAGCGCACCAGCACATCGCGATCGTCGATCGCGCGACCATCCCACACCCAGCGTCGATGATAGGGGAGCGACGGATCGTCGCGGGTCGAGGGGTCGCGCCCCGCGAGCACTGCCCGTTCGATCGCCCAGGCGTCTTCGTAGCGCTCCTCGCGCATCGCCCGGGGCCAGCCGTGATCGCTCATGCCGCCGCAAACGCGGCAAGCCCCCGCGACGGTTCCGAACTATTAAATTGAGCCAGATCAATCAGGTGGAACGCGCCATCGCAAGGATAGTTGATGCTGTCGAAGGGTGTCGGGGGATTGATGACCGAAGATTTGCGCGCGCGGGTCGCTGAACTCGCCCCATGGTTTCACAACATTCATCTGCCCGGCGGCGTGCAAACCGCGCCCGATCACTTTCTGCTCGACTATCCGGGTAACAAGTTCGCCGAATTCGGCGTCTGTCTGCCGGAAGATCTGACCGACAAGACCGTCCTGGATATCGGCTGCAACGCCGGCTTCTATTCGATCGAGATGAAACGCCGCGGTGCCGCGCGAGTGGTCGGGATCGATTCCGACGACCGCTATCTGGCGCAGGCGCGGCTGGCCAGCGAGGCGCTGGGGTTCGCCGACAGCGTCGAGTTCCGCAACCTCTCGGTCTATGACGTCGCGCAGCTCGGCGAGCGGTTCGACCTCGTGATCTTCATGGGCGTGCTGTACCATTTGCGGCATCCGCTGCTGGCGCTCGACCTGATCCGCGAGCATGTCGCGGGCGACCTGATGCTCTTCCAGACGATGCAGCAGGGCTCCAAGGCCGAGGCGCAGGTGCCCGAGGATCATCCCTTCTACGTACCCGGCACCTGGACGCCGCCCGACTATTTCGACGATCGCGACTATCCGAAGCTGCACTTCATCGAGCGCAAGTTCGCGGGCGACTGGACCAATTGGTGGGCGCCGAACCGCGCCTGTTCCGAGGCGATGCTGCGCGCCGCCGGCTTCACGGTGACCGCGCATCCGCAGGACGACGTCTATCTCTGCCGCATCAGCGACGTGCCCTTCGCGGAGCATGGGCCGGCGGCAGTCTATCCAAGCAAGCGGGGAGTGCGCGCGTGATCGAAGCCGCGATGATCTGGAACGAGCCGAACAACAAGTCGCACTGGGACCCGGAGGTCGACCCCGACTGGTCGCTGTTCGCCGACACCGTCAAGCGCGCCGGCGCGTCGATCGCGGCGGTCAACCCGGCGGTGACGCGCGTGCTGGGCGGCATGTCGCCGATCGACCCGTTGTGGGTGAAGCGGCTGGAGGGGCACGGTTGTCTCGGCGCGGTCGACGTGATCGCGGTGCACGGCTTTCCGCTCGACTGGAACCTGTGGTCGATCCACGACTGGCCCGCCAAGATCGCCGAGATCGAGGCGGTTACGGACAAGCCGGTGTGGGTCACCGAGGTCGGCGTCGGCTCGTTCGGTGCCGAAGAGGTGCAGGTGTTCGGGGTCGAGAAGACCGCCGAGCTGCTGATCGGCCGCGTGCCGCGCGTCTACTGGTATTCCCTGTTCGACCTGCCGCAGGAATGGGGAGCGACCACTCGCCACCGCGAGGCGGAAGGGTCGAGCTATTACCGGCATTTCTACATGGGGCTGATCCGCGAGGACGGCACGCCGAAGCCCTCGCTCGACAGCTATGCCAAGGTCGCGTCGGAGATGGGGCTGATGCAGTGGTTCCATTTCGAGGATCCGCGGCTCGACGATGCGGTCATGTGGATGAAGCGGCTGGGGACGAAGAAGCTGCGCACCGGGCTGAGCTGGGCCGACAGCTTCCGCCCCAATGCGACCGACTGGTTCGACCGGCAGATGGAAGCGCTTGCCGAATTCGACACGACCGTCACCTTCTGCTTCACGCCGGAGCATCTCGGCATCCAGCCGCATCATACCAGCGCGGCGCGCGATCCGCAGGCGTTCGCGGATTTCTGCGCGTGGATGATCGACCGCTATGCGCCCGCCGCGGTCACGAGCCGGACGGCGGTGGCGTAACCCGGTCGAGCGTGTCGAGCACATCCTCGGCGCGAACGTCGCGTTCGATCTCCGCAATGTCGTCCGGGGTGTGACCCCGACGCGTTCGGCGATCTGCCGGACGACGGACGTAAGCCGCGACAATTCGTGCTCGGCCAGCAGGTTGATGTGAAGGTCGAGGTCGGCGCGCGCCTGCGCCTGCGCGGCCATCCGGTTCTGGCTGATGAGGACGAAGGTGGACAGGAAGATCGCCTCCACCGACGCGATCATCGCCAGCACGACGAAGGTCGGGTCGAACTTGGGGCTCAGATACAGGTTCCAGACGATCCAGCCCCCGAAGAACGTCAGGTGCAGCGCGACGAAGGTCATCGATCCGGTAAAGCCGGTGATCCGCCCCGCCAGCCGGTCCGACCAAGGCGCATCGGCCTCGACGCGGTGCTGGCGCTCGGCAAGGCGGTGGATGTTGTCGGCGAGCGCGCCGTTCAGATCACGCGGTTCATTCATGGAAAGTCCAACGATTGTCGTACGATAATGGAAGCATGATGCCCGCCGCCGTGCTGGTGGCGCCGGGACGGTTCGAGGTGCGCGAGGCCCCGGTACCGCAGCCGGGCGCCGGCGAGGTTCGCGTCCGCCTCGAAGGCTGCGGCGTCTGCGCGTCGAACGTCGAGCCGTGGGAGGGGCAGCCATGGTCGACCTATCCCAGCGAGGCGGGCGGAATGGGGCATGAGGGCTGGGGCGTCGTCGATGCGCTGGGCGAGGGGGTCGATGACGTCGCGCTCGGTGAACGGGTGACGATGCTGTCGGGGCATGGCTTCGCGCCCTATGACGTGGCGTCGGTCGACCAATTGGTGCGGCTGCCCGCCGCGCTCGACGGGCAGGCGTTTCCGGGCGAGCCGCTGGCGTGCGCGATGAACATCTTCCGGCGTGCCGACGTGCTGCCCGGGCAGACGGTGGCGATCGTCGGCATCGGTTTTCTGGGTGCGGTGCTGACGAAGCTGGCGAGCGATGCGGGGGCGCGGGTGATCGCGATCTCGCGGCGCGCGGAGTCGCTGGCGCTGGCGCGCGCGAACGGCGCCGCCGAGACGATCGCGATGGACGATCACTGGGCGATCATCGAGCGGGTCAAGCAACTGACCGGCGAAGCATTGTGCGAGCGCGTGATCGAGGCGGTCGGCAAGCAATGGCCGCTCGACCTCGCCTCGGCGATCGTCGGGTTCGGCGGGCGGCTGGTGGTGGCGGGCTATCATCAGGACGGGCCGCGGCAAGTGAACATGCAGGACTGGAACTGGAAGGGTATCGACGTGATCAACGCGCACGAACGCAACCCGCGCGTAAACCTGCGGGGGCTGAACGAGGCGGTGGCGGCGGTGGCCGGCGGGCGCGTCGATCTGGCCGCGCTGCTGACGCATCGGTTCACGCTGACCGAGTTGAACGAGGCGGTCGCGGCGACGCGCGACAAGCCCGCCGGTTTCGTGAAGGCGGTGGTGACGTTCTGAGGCGGGAGCGCCTTGGCCGCGCATACGGCGTCGTTCCCGCGCGGGCGGGAGTCTAGGCATGCCGACGTGGCGCTTCCAGATCGTGAGGACATGACATCAACCCGAGATCGTCATTGCGAGCGCAGCGAAGCAATCCAGGGCCACGGCCAGGACGCTCTGGATTGCTTCGCTCCGCTCGCAATGACGGCTGAGCGTGATGTGATGTCGTCATATTTCAGCGAGACCGCATGGGTTCTGGATTCCTGCCTGCGCGGGAATGACGGACGGTAGATGAAGGACGACGGATCCATGACCAACGCCAAACCGCGCATCGGCTTTCTCGGCACCGGCTGGATCGGGCGGCATCGCATGGCGGCGATGGTCGCCAGCGGGGCGGTCGAGGCCGTCGCGATCAGCGATCCGTCATCGGCGATGGTCGCGGCGGCGGTGCAGGACGCACCGGACGCGCAGGTCTGCGCATCGCTCGAGGAGATGCTGGCGCTCGGGCTCGACGGGGTGGTGATCGCCAGCCCGAGCGCCCTCCACGCCGCGCAGTCGATCGTGGCGCTGGAGGCGGGGGTGGCCGTGTTCTGCCAGAAGCCGCTCGGTCGCGATGCCGCCGAGAATGAGGCGGTAGTCGCGGCGGCACGGCGGGCGGACCGGTTGCTGGGGGTCGATCTCTCCTATCGCCACACAGCGGGGATGCGCGCGATCGCGCCGCTGGTGCGGAGTGGTGCGCTGGGGCGGGTGTTCGCGATCGATCTGACCTTCCACAATGCCTATGGCCCCGACAAGCCGTGGTTCTATGACCGCGCGCAGTCCGGCGGCGGGTGTGTCATGGATCTCGGCATCCACCTTGCCGATCTCGCCTTGTGGCTCAATCCGGGCGCGACCGCCGAGCGGGTCGATGCCGCGCTCTATGCCGGCGGGGCGCCGGTCACGGCGGACGCGGTCGAGGATTATGCGGCGGCGACGGTGCGGCTCGACAATGGCGTCGTGGTGCGGCTGGCCTGTTCGTGGCGGCTCCACGCCGGGCAGGATGCGGTGATCGAAGCGGCGTTTTACGGCACCGACGGCGGCGCGGCGCTGCGCAACGTTGGCGGCTCGTTCTACGATTTCACCGCCGAGCATTTCCTCGACACCGCGCGCGAGACGTTGGCGGTGCCGCCCGATGACTGGGGCGGGCGCGCGGCGGTCGACTGGGCGGAGCGGCTGGCGGCCGGCGCGCGCTTCGATGCGGCGGCGGCGGAATATGTCGCGACCGCGCGGGTGCTCGACGCGATCTATGCGGCGGGGCGGGGGTAGGGGACGACTCCGTCATTCCCGCCTAGGCGAAACCTCTGCGAAGGGGCCGGATCTTCCAGATCGTTCCCCGGCGAAGGCCGGGGTCCAGTTGGGTAGGTTTGCGAGATAGTTGCAACCGTTTCCCAACTGGGCCCCGGCCTCCGCCGGAGAACGGAAGGCAGGATTTTCCAGAAGTCACGCCCACGCGGGAATGATGGCGGTGGGCTGGTGCCCGCCGCGGCGAAGCCGCGTCGTCGGTCGGGGCGGTGCCCCGCCGGCCGGTCTTGGGCGAGTCCCGGCGCAGGATGCGACGGGCCGCCCTGCGACTTAAAAGTCCGACCATTCCTCGTCCGCCACCGCCAGCGCGGTGCCGCGTGTGCCGGTGACCGGGCGGCGGGCCGTGCGGGCAAGGTCGCGGCCGGCCTGCGCGGCGCGCGCCTGAAGGTCGTGGACCGACGCAACCGGCGTCGTCGCGGGGAGGATCGGGCGTGGCGCGGCGGCGGTACGAAAGCGCGAGACTTCGGTGGTCAGCCGGTCGGCTTCCTCGGCGAGGCTGCGCGCGGCGGCAGTCGCTTCCTCGACCATCGCGGCATTCTGTTGCGTGACGCCGTCCATCTCCGACACGGCGGTGTTGACCTGCTGCAAGCCGGTCGCCTGCTGCTCGGCGGATTGCGCGATCGTCGAGACGAGCGTGCTGATCTCGCCGATACGGGTGATGATCCGCTGGAGCGCCTTGCCGGTCTCGCTGACCAGCGTCACGCCGGACTCGACCTGCTGCGATGAGGCGAGGATCTTGGTCTTGACGTCCTTGGCGGCATCCGCCGAGCGCTGCGCGAGTGCGCGGACCTCGGAGGCGACGACCGCGAAGCCCTTGCCCGCGTCGCCCGCGCGCGCCGCCTCGACCCCGGCGTTTAGCGCGAGGAGGTTGGTCTGGAAGGCGATGCCGTCGATGACGCTGATGATCTCGCTGATTTCCGACGACGCGCGCTCGATCCCGCCCATCGCATCGACCGCGCGGCGGACGACGTCGCCCGAGCTTTCGGCCTCGGTGCGTGCCTCGACCACCGCGTCATTGGCGCGACGTGCGCCGGCCGCAGTCTCGCGAACGGTCGTGGTGATCTCGTCCATCGCGGCGGCGGTTTCCTCGAGCGAGGCGGCCTGCTGTTCGGTGCGCTGCGACAGGTCGTCGGACGCCTGGCGAATGTCCGCCGCGCCGCTGTTGATGCCGTTGGCCGCGCTGGTCACCGCGCCGATCGTGCTCGACACCGCCGACATCGCGCGATTGAAGTTGGTGCGCAGCGCGTCGTAATCCGCGCTGAACGGCTCTTCGATCTTGAACGTCAGATCGTTGTCGGCGAGCCGGCCGAGCCCGGTGCCGAGCGCCTCGACCACCATCTGCTGCGACTGCGCCGCGCTGGCGAGCGCCTTGCCGTTGCGGCGGAACACTTCCATCGCCTTGGTCATCCGGCCGACGCAGTCGCGATGGTCGGTGAAGGCGATAATGGTGTCGAGGTCGTTGGCGGCCAGCGCCTCCATCCGGACCACGGTCGCGACATAGGGGTCGCAGATCAGCGCGCGAGACGTCACCGCAACCACGAGCACCGCCACCAACACGCCCGCGGCCAAGCCGATCGCGACATTGCCCGGTATCATTCCCTGCACGGCGCCGATCGTCGCGCAGAGCGATAGCGCGGCCAGCGCGCCGTACACCAGCGTCAGGACGGTGAACTTGGCGCGAATCGGCGCATGTTGCTGAAACCACGTGACCATTTTTGTTCCTTCCGCGCCCGACCGAAGCAATTCGACCAATCGAGATTAGTAAGGAATGTCTTTGCCCAAACTTGTTAAATAGCGAGTTAAGGCGACATGGACTTTGAAGTAGAGCAGTCACTCTAGAATGTTTCTACGTAGGATAAATCGTAGTTCTGGTGTCAAGCCTATGATTTCGGTTCGGGGTGAAAGAATGGGCTATGTGCTTAATCAAGCAAAGAAAGAGGCAGTCGCGACGCCACGACTTCGCGCAGGACGAAGCCGCTTTCCATCTGTGTGACGCCGGGCAGCCGGGAAAGTTCGTCGCGATGAATATGCGCGAAATCGGCGAGGTCGCGCGCGCGGACGGTGATCAGATAATCGTAGCTGCCCGACATCAGGTCGCAGCGCACGACCGACGGGCTGGCGGCGATCGCCGTCTCGAATGCGTCGAGCACGTCGATGCGCTGGCTCTCCAGCGTCACCTTGATGTGCACCGTCGTCTCGCGGCCGAGCCGCGTCAGGTCGAGCCGGGCGGCATAGCCGGTGATGATCCCGGCCTCCTCCAGCGCGCGCTGTCGCCGGGCGACCGCGGTCGCCGAGCGGCCGATCGCTTCGGCGAGCGTGAAGGCGGTGGCGCGCGCATTGTCGAGCAACAGCGCGATCAGCCGGCGGTCGATTCGATCGGGAACGTAGCTTTTCTGCGTCATGGCGCCGAACCATGCAGGAATTCGCCGCAAAGTCACCCCGGCCGCGTGCGGTTCGCCCGGTTTCGCCGTTCGGAACGTGCTACAGCGCCCATAAACAAGGAGACGGACCCATGCGCATCGGCGTGCCCAAGGAAATCAAGAACCACGAATATCGTGTCGGCCTGACCCCGGGCGCGGTGCGCGAATATGTCGCGCATGGCCATGAGGTGATCGTGCAGACCGGCGCGGGCGCGGGGATCGCCGCCGATGACGACACCTATCGCGCCGCGGGTGCCGGGATCGTCGATACCGCCGAGGAAGTGTTCGCGGCCGCGCAGATGGTGGTGAAGGTCAAGGAGCCGCAGCCGAGCGAGTGGGTGCAGCTGCGCGACGACCAGATCCTGTTCACCTACCTCCATCTCGCCCCCGATCCAGAGCAGGCCAAGGGTCTGCAGGCGTCGGGCGTCACGGCAGTTGCCTATGAGACGGTGGTCGACGGGCGCGGGCACCTGCCGCTCCTCGCGCCGATGAGCGAGGTCGCGGGGCGACTGTCGATCGAGGCGGCGGGCACCGCGCTGAAGGCGGTCAACGGCGGGCGCGGCGTGCTGATCGGTGGCGTACCGGGCGTGCAGCCGGCGCGGATCGTCGTGCTGGGCGGCGGTGTGGTCGGCACCCATGCGGCGCGGATGGCAGTCGGGCTTGGTGCGGAGGTGACGATCATCGATCGCTCGATCCCGCGGCTGCGCGAGCTGGACGAGCTGTTCCAGGGCCGGGTGCGGACGCGCGTGTCGACGCTGGAATCGATCGAGCACGAGATTTCGGAAGCCGACGCGGTGATCGGCGCGGTGCTGATCCCCGGTGCCTCGGCGCCGAAGCTGGTGACGCGCCCGATGCTCAAGCTGATGAAGCCGCGCGCGGTGCTGGTCGACGTTGCCATCGATCAGGGTGGCTGCTTTGAGACTAGCCATGCCACCACCCATGCCGAGCCGACCTATGAGGTCGACGGCGTGATCCATTATTGCGTCGCCAACATGCCGGGTGCGGTGCCGCTGACGTCGAGCCATGCGCTTAACAATGCGACCTTGCCGTACGGGCTGGCGCTGGCGGATCGTGGCTATGCCGCGGCCGAGGCGGATGCCGGGTTGATGGAAGGCGTCAACGTGCGCGGCGGCAAGATCGTCAACAAGGTGGTGGCCGAGGCGCTGGGCGTCGCGGGGTAAATACAATCGTCGTCCCGGGCTCGACCCGGGACGACGGTAGGGGCAGCGTGTCAGCTGCTCCCGTAAGCGATTATTTCTTTTTGCGTGCGCGCTTCGGGGCGGCGGCCGCGGCGGTGTCTTCTTCCTCGTCGTGTTCCTCTTCGCCCGCCTCGGTCAGCGCCTCGCCGAGCGACTTGAGCTTGTCCTGCGACTTCTCGGCCTTGTCGGCGATCTTGGTGGTCGCCGCGCCGAGCCGGTGGAGCAGCGCATGGACGCGATCGGCGTCGGGCTCGCTCTTCTCCAGCTGCTTGCGGAGCGAGCCGAGGTCGCGAAGGATCCCCTTGGCACCGGGCGTGTCGATGTCGGCGAGCGCAGCCTCCCAGTCTTCGATCATGTCGACGCCCTTGGCGGGCTTGGTTTCATCGAGTCCGCGATTGATCGCGTTCATGGTTCCGGCGAATTTCACGGCCATCAGCTGCTTCCTCTCGTGGGAGAAAAGTCCCGGGCGGCGAACGAGGGGCCGTTGCACTTGGGTCCGTGATGCAGATCAAGTTGAAAGATAAAGGTTCATCTGTCGGATGTGTCACTATCATTTCGGTTCGGTGACGACGGCCGTCACTCAATCGTCGTCATGGTGACACCTCACCGTCGCACAAGGGTCGCGGTCCCCGGGCCCGGTCGGGGCTCTTCAGCGAAGGTAAGCGGCGGGAATGACAGCGACGATGACAACGGCCGGCGTGGCGCTGGCCTATGATCGGTGGGCGCCGGTGTACGATCTGGTGTTCGGCCCGGTGTTCAGACAGGGACGTGCCGCCGCGATCCGTGCCGCCGACCAGATCGGCGGGCGCATTCTGGAGGTCGGGGTGGGCACCGGCATCTCGTTGCCGCATTATGCCGCGACCAGCCGCGTGACTGGCGTCGATATCTCCGAGGACATGCTCGACAAGGCGCGCGCCCGCACGAGGCGGCTGAACCTGGCCAATGTCGATGCGATCCGCGTCGCCGATGCCGAGGCGCTGGATTATCCGGACGAATCCTTCGACGTCGTCGTCGCGCAATATGTCGTGAGCGCGGTCGCCAATCCGCGGCGTGCGTTGGATGAATTCGCGCGCGTATGTCGGCCGGGCGGCGAGATCGTCATCACCACGCGCGTCGGCGCCGAACAGGGGCTGCGCGGCGGGATCGAACGCGCGCTGATGCCGATCACCAAACGGCTCGGCTTCCGCACCGACTTTCCCTTCGCGCTCTACACCGACTGGATCGCGACGCGCAGCGACGTGTCGCTGACCGAGCGGCGCGCGATCCCGCCGTTCGGACATTTCTCGCTGGTCCGCATCGCCAAGGAGAAGGCATGATGCCGTGGCTTCGCAAGCTCCGTTTCGAAGATGAGCAAGGCAATCCGGGGTTCCGCGCGCAATTGAAGGAGCAGCGCTGGGACGATCATCGTTATTATCACCACGACCTGATCAACCAGAGCCTGCATTTCGTCAGCGCCTGCACGTTCATCACGGCTTATGCCTTGCTGTTCGTCGATGCCGCGCTGGCGAGCCTGCTGGCCTGGGGTGTCGCGATGACCAGCCGGCAGGCGGGGCATTTCTTCTTCGAGCCGAAAGACTATGACGAAGAGAATGGCGTCAGCCACGACTACAAGGAAGAGGTGAAGGTCGGCTATAACCTGATGCGCAAATACGTGCTGATGGGGTTGTGGCTCGCGATCCCGGTGGTGCTGGCGCTGTCGCCGACGTTGTTCGGTGTGCTGGAGCGGCCCGACGGGGCAATGGCCTTCCTGCGTCATGTCGGGTTCGGGTGGCTGTTCTTCGGGATCGCGGCGATCTTGTTCCGCGTCGGGCAATTGTGGATCGAGCGCGATCTGGAAACCGGGATCGTCTGGGCGACCAAGATCGTCACCGATCCGTTCAGCGACTTCCGCCTGTACCGCAGCGCGCCGGCGCGGTTGATCAAGCACGGGCGGACCGACGACACCCACGCGGCGGCGTGAAGGCCGGGGCGGGGCGGAGTTTCGTCTGCCACCCGCCCTCTTCGTCATCCCCGCCTCTTCGTCATCCCCGCCTTCTCCGTCATCCCCCCGAAGGCGGGGATCCAGATGCGCGGTGGTTGGTGAGGATCGGGACGGTGCTGGCCACCGGCTCGATTGAGCCGTGACGACATGGGTTCTGGATCCCCGCCTGCGCGGGATGACGATGGTGGAAGGCGGACGATGGTGCTGGGCCGGGTCTTCCTATTCACCCATCCCGCACCCGCACCGCCAGCGACTCCTTCAACGCCTGTCGCTTCAGCTGCTTGTTGCTCACGACCGGTCCGTCCCACCAGCCGTCCGCCAGCATCGCCGTGCCCGCCGCGACGATCCGTGCCGCAATCTGCTCGAACAGGGTGTCGTCGATATCGAGGCTGAAGATCAGCCGTCCGGTGCCGACCCACGATAGCGCCAGCCCCTCGGCGCGGAGGTAATATTGCAGCATCCAATTGTAGCGCGACGGGCGGGTGTAGAGGATCGTCCACACCGTCTCGAGATGCGCAATCGACAGCGGCAATTCCACCTCCGCGAGCAAAGCATTGAGCCGGGCGGCGCGCGTGCTCCAGCGTTCGGTCATGCCGTCGTACAGCGCGGCGACCTCCGGCGTGTCGAGCCGGCGCAGGAAGGCGTCGGTCGCGGCCATCACATACGGATGCGCGTTGAACGTTCCGCGCGCGAAGCAGATGTCGACCGGGCGATCGTCGCGCCAGCGCTTCATCAGCGCCGCGCGTCCGGTCAGCACGCCGATCGGCAGCCCGCCGCCCAGCGTCTTGCCCCATACGATCATGTCGGCGTCGATGCCCCATGCGCGCGCGACGCTGCCCGGCGCGAGGCGGAAGCCCATGAACACTTCGTCGACGATCAGCACGATGCCGTTCGCGCGGCACGTCTCGGCCAGGCGACGCAGCCACGCGACATAGGCGGGCAGGTCGGCGCCCGCGCTACGCGCGCTGTCGACCAACTGGCTGTCCGATGGCGCGCCGCCATTGGGGTGGAGCGCCTGCAAGGGATTGACCAAGACGCAAGCGATGTCCTTGCGCCGGGCGAGCACCGCCAGCGTCTGTTCGGACTGATCGGCGAGCGTCAGCGTATGGTCGGCGGGGACGGGGTTGCCGATGCCGGGCTGCACCTCGCCCCACCAGCCGTGATACGCGCCCGCGAACCGCACCAACCGGCGCTTGCCGGTGTGATAGCGCGCCAGCCGCACCGCCTGCATCACCGCCTCGGTGCCCGACATGTGGAACGACACTTCGTCGAGCCCCGACAGCGCACACAGCCGGCGGACGTTGTCGGCGACGATCGGGTGATAGCTGCCCAGCACCCCGCCGAGCGGCTCCGCCACGGCGAGCGCCTCGCGCATCGTCGCTTTGTAGAAGTCGTTGCCGAACAGATTGACGCCGTAGCTGCCGGTCAGGTCGATGAAGGTATTGCCGTCGAGATCGGTCAGCCATGGTCCATCCGAGCGCGCCATGAACGCACCGACCGGCAGATGTTCGCGCACCGTCGCCGCGAACGGGAAGGGCACCCGGTAGCGGCCGGTGAATTGCAGATCGGACAGGCCCTCGCGCGTTTCGGCAGTCAGGGCGAGCGTCTTCGGAAAGCGTTCGGCATAGCGCGCCGCGAGTCGCTCGAACCCGGCGCGGCGGCGCGCGGCGACGCCGGCGTCACAGGCATCGGCGCGAAAGAAGCGGTCCTCGACATGCGCGTAATAAGGGATGTGCCCGGCAATGCGCTTGGCCATGCGGACGTGCCCGCCGGGGCCGGGGTGCTTGGCGCGCGACAGCGCGAGCCGCTCGCGGCCCTTGGTCGTGGCGAACAACGTACCGGCGACGAGCCCGGCGACGACGGCGAGGGTCTTTTTCTCCATGGCGCCACTACGCGCGCCGCGATGACGCAGGTGTGACAATGCGAACCGGACTGATGCGCGTATTGATGCAGGAAGACCTGAATTTCCTGCTGACCAACCGCTTGCCGCGGCGCTGGGCGACGAAAATGGTGGGGCGGATCGCGGCGGTCGAGCATCCGTTGGTGGCGAAGCCGGCGCTGGCGGCGTGGCGGTTCTTTTGCGACGTCGACCTGCGCGATGCCGAGACGACGCGCTTCGCGAGCTTGCGTGAGGGGTTCATCCGGCGGCTGCGCGCCGGGGCGCGCGTGTTCGCACAAGGCGATGGTGTGGTGGCGAGCCCATGCGACGCGATCGTCGGCGCGCATGGCCGGGTCGAGAACGGGCAACTCTATCAGGTGAAGGGTTTTCCCTATCGGCTCGACGAACTGGTGCCCGATGCGGCGCTGGCGGCGCGGTTCGCGGACGGCTGGTTCGTGACACTGCGGCTGACCGCGGGGATGTACCACCGCTTCCATGCGCCCGCCGACCTGACGGTCGAGGCGGTGACCTATCAGTCGGGCGATTGCTGGAACGTCAATCCGATCGCGCTGCGCCGGGTCGAGCGCTTGTTCTGCCGCAACGAGCGCGCGGTGATCGAAGCGCGCGGGTCAGGCGGGCGCGCGCTGTTGCTGGTGCCGGTCGCGGCGATCCTGGTGGCGAGCATCCGGCTGACCTTCCTCGATACCGAGCGGACGTTGCGCGAGCAGGGACCGGGCCGGCGGGCGTGCGACGTGGCGGTCGAGAAGGGAGCGGAGATGGGGTGGTTCGAGCATGGCTCGACGATCGTGCTGTTCCTGCCCGGTGAGGCGCGGTTGCGCGAGGGGTTGCGCGAGGGGCAGGCGATCCGCGCGGGGGAAGCGATCGCGGATTGGTGAATGACGGCGCTAGGCCGCCGGCAAGGTCAGCGTCACCAGAAGGCCGTGCGGCGCCTTCTCCGCCAGTATTATCGCGCCGCCATAAAGCGCCGCCAGTTCCGCGACGATCGGCAGCCCGAAGCCGTGGCCGTCACCGCGCTCGTCGAGCCGCGTGCCGGGTTGCAGCACCTGCGCGCGGGCCGCGGCGGGGATGCCGGGGCCGTCGTCGGCGATCGTCACCGTGACGTTGCGCCCGTCGCGACGCGCGGCCACGTCGATCCGCGACGCGGCATGGCGCGCGGCATTGTCGAGCAAATTGCCGAGCAGTTCGTCGAGGTCCTGCGCATCGACCGCGACCGCGATGTCGTCCGCGATTGCGCGGACGATCGTCAGCGGCGGACCGTCGTGAAGCCGCTCCACCACCGCCGCGATATCCGCGACCGCGGGGGCAAGCGTGGTGGCGACACGGCGGTTGACCGCGGCGGCACGCGCGCGGGCGAGATGGTGGCGGATCGTGCGATCGATCCGCGCGACGGTGGCGGCGAGGCGCGGCTGGTCGCGAAGCTCGATCGCCAGTGCGGCGACCGGAGTCTTGAGCGCATGGGCGAGATTGGCGGCCGAGGCGCGGGCGGTGGCCAACGCGCTGGCATTGTCCCCCGTCAGTGCGTTGAGTTCGCTGGCAAGGGGGGCGAGTTCGGCGGGCTGGTCGTCGTCGACCCGGTCGCGCGCGCCGGTGCGGATCGCCGCGACCTGATCGCGCAATCGGCGCAGCGGACGCAGCGCAACGCGCAGCTGGATCAGCAATGCGCCGGTAAGCAACGCCGCGACGCCCGCAAGCGCCATCAGCAACGGCGCGAGCGCTCCCTCGATCGGCCGCGCGATCACGGCGCGCGGCGCGGCGGCGGTCAACGTCACCGCGCCGCGGCGGGTGGTGAGCGTGATCGTCCGCGCGTGGAGCGCACCGCCGTTCGCGCCCTTCGCCTCGGCCGGATGCGGGCCCGGCGGTGCGGGCGGGGCGGGTGGTGCCGGAGGTGCGAGCGGACCCGCGGGTGGCGCGGGGATATCGGCGGCGCCGATCGCGCCGTCCGGTCCCTTGATCTGCCACTGCCAGCCGGGATCGCTGCCGAACGCGGCGACTCGCTGCGTCAGCCGTGCCCGATCGACGCGCCCCTCACCGTCGACCACCGAGGCGAGCACCAGCAATTGCGCATCGAGCCGTCGGTCCAGCCCCTCGGCCACGAACCGCCCGAGCAGCCCGGCCATCACCGCCCCTGCCAGCACCAGCGCCAGCACGGTCGCCAGCGCCGACACGAGCAGCATCCGCGCCTGCAACGATCGCGGCATCAGCCGGGTCATGCCGGGCACACCAGCCGATAGCCGCGTCCACGCACTGTCTCGATCATCGTCGCACCGATCTTCTTGCGCAGCCGCCCGACGATCACCTCCAGACTGTTCGAATCGACATCGGCATCGCCTTCGTAGACGCGCTCGAGCAGGTCGAGCCGCTCGATCACCGCGTTACGATGGAGCATCAGCTGCGACAGCACGCGCCATTCGAACGCGGTCAGCTTGAGCGGGAGGCCGTCACGTTCGAACACGCCGGTCTGCGCATCGAACGACAATGGGCCACATGCCACCAGCGCCTGCGCATGGCCCGCCGCGCGGCGCACCAGCGCGCGGAGGCGCATCACCAGTTCTTCCACCCGGAACGGTTTGACGAGAAAGTCGTCCGCGCCAGCCTTGAACCCGGCGACCTTGTCGGACCAGCCGTCACGAGCGGTGAGGATCAGCACCGGCAGATCGCGGTTCGCATCACGCCATGCCTTGAGCACCGAAATGCCGTCGCGCCCCGGCAGCCCGAGATCGAGCACCGCCGCGTCGAACCGCTCGGTTTCGCCGAGGTGCGCGGCGTCGATGCCATCGGCGGCGAGGTCGACGGCGAAATTTTCCTCACGCAGTGCGCGCGCGATCGCGGGTCCGAGATCACGGTCGTCCTCGACCAGCAGGATACGCATCTTGCCCCTTCCTTCCCCGCCCGCCCTATGCCGATCGCTTAAACCGAAACTGAACGATCCGGTTCAGCGCGGGTGGCAGGCACCACGCCTAAACATCGCTCATCAACCCGAAGAGGAGTGAGTGATGAAAACTTCGATGATCCCGCATCTGTCGCGCGGCCACCGGATCGCGCTGGGTGGTGCGGCCTTGCTGGCGATGGGTGCCGCGGGCGGCGCAGGCGCCGTGCAACTGACCCGCCCCAGCGTCGAGATGGCACCGACCATCCCGACCGCGATCGCCAAGCTGCCCGCCAGCAACGGCATCGTGACGGTGCGCGGGCGTGTCGCGGGTGTCTATGGCACGCGCTTTCTGGTCGAGGATGCCAGCGGACGCACCCTGGTCGACGCCGGGCGCGGTGCGGGCACGCTGACCACCGGCGCGCCGGTGCTGGTGCAGGGCCGCTTCGACGACGGGCAGCTGCGCGCGCGCTTCCTCGCCGATCAGGGCGGGGTGCGCGAGGTCGGCGCGCCGCCGCCGCCGCCGCCGCCGCCGCCCTCCCCGGGGCTGGCGCACCGCCCCCTCCGCCGCCGGGTGCTGGTGCTCCGCCGCCCCCGCCGCCGGGTGCCGGTGCGCCACCGCCTCCGCCCCCCGGTGCGGGCGCGCCACCGCCCCCGCCTGCACCAGGTGCAGGTGCGCCGCCGCCGCCTCCGGGAGCCGGCGCTCCGCCGCCGCCGCCGCCGGTGAACGGGCAGGTTCCGCCCGCACCCGTCGCACCGCGCGCGTGATCGGATCGGGGAGCAGCGTTACGCGCGCTGCTCCCCACTTCGTACGTCAGGCGGTCTCGGGCACCGGGGTCAGCGCCGCGGCGGTGTCGAACCAGCTGATGAGATTATCGACCACCAACTGCCCCATCGCCGCGCGGGTCTGCTCCGAGGCCGAGCCGAGGTGGGGCAGCAGCACGACATTGTCCATCGCGCGCAGCTCGGCGGGGACGTGCGGTTCGTCGGCATAGACGTCGAGCCCGGCGGCGAGGATCGTTCCGGCCTGCAGCGCCGCGATCAGCGCCGGTTCGTCCGCGACGCTGCCGCGCGCGACGTTGATGAAGATGCCGTCCTCGCCCAGCGCCTCCAGCACTTCCGCGTTCACCAGATGGCGGGTCGACGCGCCGCCCGGCACGATCGCGATCAGCACGTCGCACGCCGTGGCGAGCGCGACCGGCGTGTCGTGATACGTGTAAGCGACATCATCGCGTCGCGTGCGCTGGTGGTAGGCGATCGCGACGCCGAACCCTTCCAGCCGCCGTGCGATCTGTTGCCCGATCGCGCCCAGCCCGAGGATGCCGACGGTCCGCCCGCGCAACGTCGGCGAGAGCGGGAAGGAAGCCTTCTCCCAACGCCCGTCACGCACGTAACGATCGGCCTGCGGCAGGCGCCGGATCGTCGCGAGCAACAGCGCGAGCGCGAGATCGGCGACCTCGGCGTCGAGCACGCCGGGCGTGTTGGTGACCATGATGCCGCGCGCCGCCGCCGCCTGCGCATCGATATTGTCATAGCCGACGCCGAAATTGGCGACGATCTCCAGCGCGGGCAGCCGATCGAACAACGTCGCATCGACCCGGCCGGCGAGCGTGTTGGCGGCGAGGCCACGGATCGCGGCACCATGTTCGGCGAGCCAGGCGTCGGCGTCGGGCTGCTCCCACAGACGGTGCAGCGTGAAGCGCGCGTCGAGCGCGTCGATCACGGCGGCGGGCATCGGGGCGGGCATGAGGATGTGAATATCGGTCATGCCCGCCGTGTAGCGCCTCCTGCGCCGCGCGTCAGCCGATCGGACGCGCGCCAGGTGTTCCGCATTTGGCGAACTTTCCGTTGGTGCCCTTGCAGCGGGTCGCCTTGGCAGGCGGGCATTTGACGAACTTGCCGGTCTTCGGGTCCTTGCACGGCGCGGCGGCCACGGGCGGGGCCATCAGCGTCAGCGCGGCGGTGACAGCGAGCAGACGAAGCATCGGACATCCTCCAGCCCGATTATCGGGCCCGATCGAGGTTAAGCCCTTCTTTGTACAAGGGAAAGGGAAAGGACTTGTCGGTTCAATGATTTAGCGGCGATATGCGCGCAATAAACGTGAAGGAGGGGTGCGATGCGATCGATGGTGTGGGCAGGCATGGCCGCAATGCTGGTGGGCGGCGTGGCGCAGGCCGAGCCGGCGAAGCTCGATCCGAAGACCGCGGTCTACGAATTGCGCACCTATTACCCGGCGCCCGGCAAGGCGGCGGCGCTCAACGCGCGCTTCCGCGAGCATACGCTGGGGCTGTTCGCCAAGCACGGCATGACCAATGTCGCGTATTGGAACGAGATCGCGACCGACGCGGCGCCGGAGGGTCGGGTGGTGTACGTACTCGCCTATCCCAGCCGCGCCGCGCGTGATGCCGACTGGGCGGCGTTCGGCAAGGATCCCGAGTGGCAGAAGGTCGTCGCGGCGTCCGAGGCGGCGGGCAAGCTGGTGACCAAGGTCGACAGCGTGTTCATGACCGCCACGGATTACTCGCCGCCGATCCTTCCGAAGTAGGTCGATCTGTCATTGCTTCGCTACGCTTGCAATGACGGCGTCGGGGATGACAGGGCTATGCCGCGCCGCCCGGTTTGAGCAGGTCGAGCACCGCGGCGGTCATCGCGGTCGCGCCGGTGGTGACGACCGCCTGCGGGTCGACCTTGAACAACGGCGAATGGTGCGACGGGATCGGCGGCCCTCCGCGTGCCGCGGCGTCGAACGCCGCCTGCTGCGTGCCGCCGACCGCGAAATAATAGCCCTTGATGCCGTACTTGGGCTCGATGAACGCCGCAAAGTCCTCGGCGCCCATGCCCTTCTGCTGGAAGGGGATCACCTTGTCGGCGCCCAATGTGGTCGCCATCACCGCATTGAGCCGACGCGCGAGGGCGGCGTCGTTGATCGTCGTCGGCGTGCCCTCGATCACCGTCACGACCGGCATCTTGTCCGCCGGCATGCCGTTCAGTTCACCGATGCCGCGGGCGACGCGCTTGATCCCGGCGAGCAATTGCGCGCGCGTCGCCTCGTCATTGGCGCGCACCGTCACCTGCAGCTTCGCCTGATCGGAAATAATATTGTGCTTCAGCCCGGCGTGGAAGCTGCCGACGGTGATGACGGCGGGGCGCAGCGGCTGGCGCTCGCGGCTGACGATCCCTTGCAGCGCGATCACCAACTGGCTGGCCATATAGACCGGGTCCTTGCCCGCCTGTGGGCTTGCGCCGTGCGCGCCGATGCCGGGGACGACGATGTCGACGCTGTCCGACGAACTATACTGGATGTCCTCGGAGGCCGAGACGGTGCCCGCCAGCCCTTCGGAATTGGAGTGATAGGCCAAAGCGTAATCGGGCTTGGGGAAGCGGGTGTACAGCCCGTCCTTGATCATCGCCGCCGCGCCGCCGACGCGTTCCTCGGCCGGCTGGACGACGAAAACGATCGTTCCGGCCCAGCGGTCCTTCATCGCGGCGAGCCGGCGCGCGGTCGCGACCAGCCCGACGATGTGCGTGTCATGCCCGCAGGCGTGCATCACCGGCGCTTCGACGCCATCGACGCCGACCTGTCGCACAGTGCTGGCGTTGGCGAGCCCCGACTTCTCCTCGACCGGCAGCCCGTCCATGTCGGCGCGGACCAGCACGACCGGGCCGCTGCCGTTCCTAAGCACGCCGACCACGCCGGTGCCGCCAATCTTTTCGGTGACCTGCACGCCGGGGATCGCGCGCAGTGCCGCCGCCATCTTCGCAGCGGTGCGCTCTTCCTTGAACGACAGTTCGGGATGACGGTGGAAGTCGTCCCACATCGCGGCGAGGGACTTGTCGTAGTCGGCGCGGATCGCCGCGGCATAATCGGACTCGGCGGACGCCCGCTGGGCGAGCGCACCGAGCGCGACGGCGGCGAGAAGCAGATGACGCATGGCAGGACCCCCGGTTTTTCCGCAGCCTAGGGTTTGCGTTCGATCACAACAAGCGATCCTGTGTGCAATGGTCTCACCGGATCGCGATAAGCCTCACCGTTCGCACTGAGCTTGTCGAAGTGCGTGTTCCAAGCGCTCCGGCTGGTTCACGTGCTTAGACAAGCTCAGCACGAACGGGGTAAAGGGGTCACGCTACCGCAAATCGCTTTCGCTGTGGCACATCACATCCGCAACGTAGCCGACAGATAGAAGCTGCGACCGTAGAAGCTGCTCTCCTGCCAGATCGAGGGATTGTTGTTGTAATAGGCCTCTTCGCGGCTGTTGTTGAGGTTGATGACGCCCGCCGCGAAGCTGAGATAGTCGGTCGGGGTGAAGCCCGCCGACAGATCGAACTGCGTACGCGCGCGCACCGTATGGCCTTCGGTCGCGAAGAAGCTGTCGGCGCCATTCTGTTCGTAGGAGCTGCGGTAATTGGCCGACAGCCGCAGGCTGAACAGCCGGTCTTCCCAATAGGGCGTGATGTTCGCCGTGTTCTTCGACAGGTTGCGCACCGTGAAGCCGGTACCGATCGCCACCTTGGTCGGGATCACGCGCGTATAATTGGCGAGCAGCCCGAAGCCGTCGACCGGCAGCCAGCGGTCGAACGACTGGTTCCAGCTCACCTCGACGCCGCGGATGCGGATCGTGCTGGGGTCGTTCGAGGTCTGCGTGATGTTATAGATATTCCCCGCGGCATCGACGCAGTCGCCGTTGGTCGCCCCGCTGCTGGCGCGCGACAATGCGGTGCCGTTGAAGGCCGAAGGGCAGATCAGCGACGAGAAGGTGCCGTTCTTCACCCATTTGTAGAAGCCGTTGATCGACAGCGCGCTGGCCGGGCCGTAATACCATTCCACGCCCAGATCGAGCTGATCGGCGGTCAGCGGTTTGAGCCCGGACTGGCCGAGATCGACCGTCAACGTCCGCGTGCCGACCGGGAAGGTATTCGCGGTCGACGAGGTCGTCTGCGCCAGCGAGCTGCGCGAATCGAGGATCGGGCGCACCAGCACCTTGGCGGCGGCAAAGCGCACCTGCAGCGTGCGCGTCGGCTCCAGGACGAGGTTCAGGCTCGGCAGGACATTGTCATATTCCTGCTTCTCGACATATTCGCCGATCTTCTGCGTTACGTCGGTGTAGCTGCCGGTGCGCGGCTGGGTGATGTTGCCGTTCACGACCTGTTTGGTGTGTTCATAGCGCACGCCGAGATTGCCGCGCAGCGGCGCGCCGAACACCATGCTGTCGAGCGAGGCCATCGCGTAGACCGCCGGAATATAGCGATCGACGGTATAGCTGCCCTCCGGTGCCGGCAGGTCGGGCACCGACAGCCCGGCATTGGCGAGCGCTTGCCGATAGCCGGCGGTGTCGGGCGAGATCCACGCATTGGGCAGATTGCCGTTGCCGTCGAGGAAGCCACCGACGCCATAGCTGGACGCCGACAGCGCCGGGAACAAGGTGCTCGTCGGCCCCGGACGATTGGCGATCGAGCCGAGATCGTGACGGCCGACATCGCGCACGAAGCTTTCGTGCCGGAACTTGGTGCCCGCCGCGAATTGCGAGATCGGGCCGAGCGTCACGTCCTTGGTGACGTCGACCTGCGTCGAGACTTCCTTGCCGGTGGTGCGACGCGTCGCACCGTTCGGGAATTCGTTCCGCACCAGCGTCGCCTGATTGTACAGCGACGGATCGGACAGGTTCGCCGAAACCGTGTATTTGGGGTTGCGCGGATCGGTAATGTCGAGCGTCGCCGACGGGATGATGACGCCGAGGATCGCGGCGTCTTCGCGCGAATAGGCGTGGCCGCGCGTGAAATTGCCGACCGCTCGAACCGCCAGCCCGTCCTCGTCCTTCCACTTCATCGCCAGCGTATAGCCCTGGCTCGACAGCTTGCGGCTTTCCTCCTGCCGGTTGTTCTCCAGCGTGAAGTTGGTCGCGGTCGTCACCTTGGACGCGCCGTCGCTGACGCTCCCGGCGGTGAGGCGCGCGGTGTTGAAGAGAAACACCTGCTGGTTGACGTCATACTTGGTGTCGTCGCGGGCGTAGATCGCGGTCGCATCGATTTCGAGCCGGTCGGTCGGGCGCCATTGCACGCCGCCGCTGCCGGTAAGTTGTTCGATCGAGCGGTCGATGCGGCGATAGCGCGGGCGGCGCGGCACCGCGACCACCGCGCCGTTGATCGTCTGCGTCGCCCAGCGATCCTGAAACAGATAGTCGGCGCGATCCTCGAGCTTCTGGTAGCCGACGTTCAGGTATACGCCGAGCCGCCCGTCGGCGAATTGATCGACATAGCTTGCGCCGAACTTGGGCGTGATCGTCTTGCCGGCATATTCGCTGTTCTGCGCCTTGGCGGAGAGGGCGATCTTGCGCGTCTTGTAATCGAGCGGCTGGACGGTCTGGATGTTGATCGTGCCCGACAGCCCGCCGCTGTCCATGTCGGCGGTTGGCGACTTGATCACCTGAACGGCGTTCGCCAGCTCGGTCTGGATGATGTCGTAGCGGAAGCCGTCGGTGAAGTCGGCGCTCTTGAAGGTCTGGCCGTTGATCGTGGTCAGCGCATATTGTGGCCCGAGGCCACGGATACTGATCGTCGCGCCGCGGCCGTTGATGTTCTGCATCTGCACGCCGGAGATGCGCTGGATCGACTCGGTGATGTTCTGGCTCGGAAACTTGCCGAGGTCCTCCGCCGAAATGCCGTCGCTGACGCGCGTGTCGCGGCGCTTGGCATCGAGCGCGGTGGCGATCGACGCGCGGAAGCCGGTGACGACAACATCGCCCGCGTTTTCCGCGGCATCGGCGGCGGCGATCGGCTCGCTGTTCGCCGGGGTCGGGGTGGTGGTCGTGGCGGGGTCGATCGGGACGGTCTGTGCCGATGCCGCCGGTGCCATGAACCAGAGGACTGAACCTGCGGTGCCGAGCAGCATCGTCTTCATCGCACGCGCCGCACGCGTCGACTCGCCCACAACAAAAGCCATTTTCCCTTTTCCCCCGATCGTTGAGCATGTGACGCCGGTCGGTTTGTCCGATCGCGGGTCCTGCTCCTCCTGCATTGCTACGGTGCTTTGGTATTATCGGGCTGTCAATTGGTTTTACAACGGTAGTATATTGCCCTGACCACATTGATGCGGCGCGCTGACGGAACTTCCTAATCTAGAGCAGGTTTAAGGTCGGACCATCCGGTGCCGCTATCCGGCCGCGCCGATGTGATCGCTTTTGGTGCAACGGCGATACGCGGCCGCCTGCACCGAGTACCTGCGGCGGGCCTGCGTATCCGGCCCGCCGCACCCGTTTTTCGTTCGCGTGGAGACAGTTATGAACCGCAAGATCGCGCTCGCCACCACTGCCCTCGCGATGCTGGCACTCTCGGCCTGCAACACCGTCCATGGCGCCGGCAAGGATATGAAATCGGCCGGAACGGCAGTGACGAAAGCGTCGGGTGAAAAATAAGGAATAAGCAGCACGTCGGGTAGCGTCGGATGCGCAGGCTTGGACCGACTGCCCGATCCATGCGCGCCGTGCTCCTGCGAACGCAGGAGCCCAGAGTGGTGGTCGATATCACCTGTGGCTCTGGGTTCCTGCGTTCGCACGAACACGGATGTACAGTGGACTGACGGAAAAACGCTCCGGCAGCGGTACGGTTAGCGTGCCAGGCCAGCCGCCGCGCCCGCGCGCGCTTCGATCTCGGGCAGCGTACCTTCGGTCACCCAGCTACCGCCGACGCACAGCACCGGCCCGATCGCCAGCCAGTCGCGCGCGCTCGCCTCGGTGATCCCGCCGGTCGGGCAGAATTTGCACTGGTAGAAGGGCGCCGCGAGGGCCTTTAGCGCCTTGATCCCGCCGCTGGTTTCGGCCGGGAAGAACTTGAAATGCTCCAGCCCCATGTCGAGCCCGCGCATGATGTCGCCCGCGGTCGCGACGCCCGGCAGCCACGGGATGCCCGCCTCCAGGATGGCGTCGCCGGTCTTCGCCGAAAGGCCCGGCGAGACGATGAACTCGACGCCCGCGTCCTTGACCTGCGCGACCTGCTCGGTCGATACGACCGTGCCCGCGCCGACGATCGCGCCCGGCACCTGCTTCATCTCGCGGATCGCGTCGAGCGCGGCGGCGGTGCGCAGCGTCACCTCCAGCACCTTGAGCCCGCCCGCGACCAGCGCCTCGGCGAGCGGGCGCGCCTGTGCGGCGTCGTGGATGACCAGCACCGGGATCACCGGGCTGGTGCGCATGACGGTTTCGATGTGGCTCACGATTGATGCTCCTGCGCGAAGGCGGCCGCGGCACCGAACAGGCCCGGCTGCGGATGGGTGATGAGCTTGACCGGGATCGCCGACATCAGCGACTGGAACCGGCCCTTGGCGACGAAGCGCTGGTCGAACCCCGAACGCAGCAACTTGTCCTTGATGCGCAGGCCCAGGCCTCCCGCGATCACGACGCCCTTCGCGCCATGCGCCAGCGCCAGATCGCCTGCGACCGCGCCCAATGCCAGGCAGAAGCGGTCGAGCGCGGCGAGCGCGATCGAGTCGGTGCCTTCCAGCGCCTCGGTCCAGATCGCCTTGTCGTCCTTGTGGATATAGGCGCGGCCTTCCAGCTCGGCGAGCGTCTCGTAGATCGCGACGATCCCCGGCCCGGCGACGATCCGCTCGACCGAGACACGGGTATAGGTCTTGCGCAGCCGCTTGAGCAGCGCATCCTCGATCCCGTCGAGCGGCGCGTAATCCATATGCCCGCCCTCGGTGGGGAGCACGCGATACCGGCCGTCCTGCTTGTAGACCTGCGCGACGCCCAGGCCGGTGCCGGGGCCGCACACCGTGGTCACGCCATCGGTCGGCAACGGGGTGTCCGGGCCGCAGAGATGCTCGAAATCGCGCGCGGACAGCTGACCGACGGCATGGCCGATCGCGCCGAAGTCGTTGATGATCGTATAGGTCGATGCGCCCAGCCGTTCGGGGATCAGCGACGGGCGGATCACCCACGGATTGTTGGTCAGCCGGATCACGTCGCCGGTGATCGGCGAGGCGACCGCGATCGCCGCGGCATCGGGCAGGGTTCCGCCCATCCGTTCGCGGAACGCCTCATAGGCGGTCTGGAGGCTGGCGTGCTCGGCGGTCTTGAGCGTGGTCGGCTCACCCAGCGAGACGACGTGGCCGTCCTCGACCTCCGCAATGGCGAAGCGCGCGTGCGTGCCTCCGATATCGACCGCTACGACCTGCATCAGCAATCCTCCGTCATGCCGGACTTGTTCCGGCATCCACCGCGCCGCAAGTCCGATCCGTGTGAGTGTGCGGTTGGGTGGACCCCGGAACAAGTCCGGGGTGACGTTCAGCTAAAGACCAGCACCCGCCAGCACCGCGCTCGCGCCTTTTTCGGCTTCGTCCGCAAGTCCGCGGAACATGCCGAACAATTCGCGGCCCATCCCCGATGCGGGCGGCGGGGTCGGCGCCTGTTCGCGCGTCGCCCATTCGTCGGCAGGCACCAGCGCCTCCAGCGTCCCCGCCTCGGCGTCGACGCGGATCATATCGCCGTCGCGGATCAGCCCGATCGCGCCGCCGACGCCGTTCAGGCCGGGCAGCGCCTCGGGCGAGCAATGGATCGCGCAGGGCACCTTGCCGCTCGCGCCGGACATGCGTCCGTCGGTCACCAGCGCGACCTTGAACCCGCGATTCTGGAGCACGCCGAGCGGCGGGGTGAGCTTGTGCAACTCGGGCATCCCGTTGGCGCGCGGCCCCTGGAAGCGGACGACGACGACGACGTCCTGCTCCAGCTCGCCGTTCTTGAACGCCTCGAGCACCTCGAGCTGGTCGGAGAAGACGCGTGCGGGCGCCTCGACGATCCAGCGGTCGCGCTCGACCGCCGACACCTTGATGCACGCGCGGCCGATATTGCCCTGCAGGATCCGCATCCCGCCGTCGGGCGAGAAGGGCGCGCTCGCCGGGCGGAGGATCGTCTCGTCGCCGCTGTCGCCCGCCGGCGTCCAGGTCAGCGTCTCGCCGTCGAGCGTCGCCGCGGCGGCGTAGGCGGTCAGGTCGTCGCCAGCGACCGTCATGATATCGCGGTGCAGATAGCCGCCCGCCAGCAACTCCTTGATGACATAGGGCATCCCGCCCGCCGCCTCGAAGCCGTTCACGTCCGCCGATCCGTTCGGATAGACGCGCGCGATTAGCGGCACCGCCGCCGACAGCCGGTCGAAATCTTCCCAGTCGATGATGATCCCCGCTGCACGCGCGATCGCGGGCAGGTGGAGCAGGTGGTTGGTCGACCCACCGGTCGCCAGCAGGCCGACCGCCGCATTGACCACCGCCTTCTCGTCGACGCAGGCGCCGAGCGGGCGGTAATCGTCGCCATGCGCGCCGATCTTCGCGAGCCGGTGGACCGCGGCGCGGGTCAGTTCCTGCCGCAGCTTGGTGCCCGGATTGACGAACGCCGCGCCCGGCATGTGGAGGCCCATCACCTCCATCATCATCTGGTTGGTGTTGGCGGTGCCGTAGAAGGTGCAGGTGCCCTGAGTGTGATAGGCGGCGATCTCCGCCTCCAGCAGTTCCTCGCGTCCGCAATCGCCGGTCGCGAACCGCTCGCGCACCGCTGCCTTGGCCTTGTTGGGCAGCCCCGAGGGCATCGGTCCGCCGGGGATCAGGATCATCGGCAGATGGCCGAAGCGCAGCGCGCCCATCAGCAGGCCCGGCACGATCTTGTCGCAGATGCCGAGCAGCGCCGCACCCTCGAACGTGCCGTGGCTCAGCGCCACCGCGGTCGACAGCGCGATCGTGTCGCGGCTGAACAGCGACAGCTCCATCCCGGCATAGCCCTGCGTCACGCCGTCGCACATCGCGGGCACGCCGCCCGCGACCTGCGCCGTCGCGCCGACCTCGCGCGCCCAGACCTTCATCTGCTCGGGATAGCGATAATAGACGGCGTGCGCGGACAGCATGTCGTTGTACGCGGTCACCAGCCCGATGTTCATCGCCTGGTGCTGCGTCTTCATCGCCTCGCGGTCTTCGGGCGTGCCGGCATAAGCGTGCGCGAGATTGGCGCAGCCGAGCCGCGGGCGGCCGATCCAGCCCTGCCGCTCGCGTTCGATCAGCGACAGATACGCCTGCCGTGTCGGACGGCTACGCTCGATGATCCGGTCGGTGACGGCGGCGACAGCGGGGTTCATGATCTTGCGTCCTCGTCTTGCCGGGGGCGTTCCCGGCAATCATGGTCTTCATCGAAGGCCGTAGCGGCAGCCTTTGCGACAGCATCGCTCGCGGGACAAGGGCTGGCGCTGGCTGCGATTGATCCACATCCATCTCCCGTTCGCCCTGAGGAGCCGTCGAGCCTGTCGAAACGGCGTCTCGAAACGCCGGTGCTTCGAGACAAGGCTTTGACAGGCTCAGCCTTTCCTCAGCACGAACGGTGCGGGAAGGAAGCCGATCGCTTACGCCGCCCAGTGGATGTCGACGGGCAGCTCGGCGTCGGCCAGCACGCGCCCGATCGGATAGGGCGAGCCCGCACCTTCCTTGATCGCGTCCTCGATGACCTTGCGCTTGGCGTCGCCGCTCAGCGCGATCATCAGCGCGCGCGCGGTGACGATGCCCTGCCGCGTCAGCGTGACGCGTGCGACCGGCGCCTCGGGTGGCAACGGATCGGGCATCACGCCGATCGCGCGACGCTCCTTCGGTCCGTTGAGTGCCTGGTCATAATCGGGGCCGGGGAAGATCGACGCGGTATGCCCGTCGCCACCCACGCCCAGCAGGCACAGGTCGAGCGGCCAGTGCAGATCCTGCATTAGCGCGTCGGCCGAGCGTCCCGCTGCCTTGTAATCGTCGGTCGCCTTCGGGACGATCGGCATCACGCGCGCGCCCTTGGGGATGAAGATCTTGCCGAGCGCCGTGACGTTCGACAGCGCATCGCCCAGCGGCACGATCCGCTCGTCGCCGGGAATGATCGTCACGCGCTTCCAGTCGAGCTTGGCCTTCGCCAGCTTCTCATAGGCGGGCAGGGGCGTCTTGCCGCCCGCCAGCGCGATCACCGCCGAGCCGCGCGCGTCGATCGCACTTTCGATGACGAACTGGATGTCGCCCGCGACCGCATCGGCCAGCTCGGCGGCGTCGTCATATTCCCACCATTCGATTTCGGTCATGTAATACTGCCTTATGAAAGCACGTCATTCCCGCGCAGGCGGGAATCCAGAACCTCTGACGTATGGCCTTTGCGAAAACCTGCGCGTCTGGATTCCCGCCTGCGCGGGAATGACGATGCGACTATGTCAATCGTCCTGCCAGGTCACATTGTCGCGCTCGGTCAACGCGATCGCGCCGGCTGGGCCCCAGGTGCCCGCGGAATAATGTTTCGGCTTGGTCTGGTTGGCGGCCCAGCCGGCGCGGATCGCGTCGATCCAGCGCCATTGCGCCTCCACCTCGTCGCGGCGCACGAACAACGTCTGGTCGCCCTCGATCAGGTCGAGCAGCAACCGCTCGTACGCGATCCGGCGGCGCTTGCCCGCGAACTCGGCGTCGAGGCTGAGGTTGAGCGGCACTTCGCGCAACTTCAGCCCGTCGCGGTCCAGCCCCGGCTCCTTAGTCATCACCAGCAACTGGATATATTCCTCCGGTTGCAGGCGAATGATCAGCGTGTTCGGTTGCAGCACCCCGCCGCGTCCCGAGAACATCGAGTGCGGCACCGGCTTGAACTGGATCGCGATCTCGCTGCGGCGCTTCGCCATGCGTTTGCCGGTGCGCAGGTAGAAGGGCACGCCCTGCCAGCGCCAATTGTCGACATGCGCCTTGATCGCGACGAACGTCTCGACATCGCTGTCGTAACCGAGTTCCTCGTCATAGCCCTTGACGACCTTGCCGCCGACCGCGCCCTCTTCATACTGGCCAGTCACGGTATTCTGCGGAACCTGCTCGGGCGTCAGCCGGCGCATCGAGCGGAACACCTTGGCCTTTTCGTCGCGGATCGCGGTGCCGTCGTACAAGGCCGGCGGCTCCATCGCGATCAACGCGACCAGTTGCAGCATGTGGTTGGCGACCATGTCGCGCAGCGCACCCGCGCCCTCGTAATAGCCGGCGCGATCCTCCAGCCCGACCGTCTCGGCGATCGTGATCTGGACGTTGTCGATCCCCTGCGCGTTCCAGATCGGCTCGAACATCGAATTGCCGAAACGCAGCGCCAGGATGTTCTGCACCGTCTCCTTGCCGAGATAATGGTCGATGCGGAAGATGCGGTCCTCGGGGAAGACCGCCGCCACCGTGTCGTTGATCTCGCGGCTCGATTCGAGATCGTAGCCGAGCGGCTTCTCCAGGCCGATCCGCACCGTCTCGCCGGCCAGCCCGACGCTCTTCAGGCCCTTCACCGCCGGCTCGAACAGCGACGGCGCGGTCGACAGATAGATCGCGAGCCCGCCCGACACGTCGCCAATCTTGTCCGCCAGCGCCTGGAACGTCGTCGGATCGGACAGGTCGACCGGCTGGAAGAAGACCCGCGCGAGGAATGACGAAAGCGCGCTCTCGTCCTTGCGGTCGGCGGGCAGGAACTCGTCGAGTGCCTTGCGGGTGGCATCGCGGAACTGGTCGTCGGTCAGGTCGCCGCGCGCCGAACCGGTGATCGTCAGGCCCTCGGGCAACAGCCCGTCGGCGTGAAGGCCGTACAGCGACGGCAACAGCATTCGCTTGGCGAGATCGCCCGTCGCACCGAACAACAGCAGCTTGCCGACCGGGTTGCGCTCCAACTCGCGTCTCCTTCTTAAAGCGTCAGGCCGGCCACGGGATCGAGCCCGGCCATGATGTTCAGATTCTGCACCGCAGCGCCCGCGGCGCCCTTGCCGAGATTGTCGAGCGTCGCGATCAGCAGCGCTTGCCCGGATGCCTCGTTGCCGGTCACGCGTAGCGTCATCCGGTCGGTGTTGGCATCGTCCTCGATCCGCACCATCGTCGTGGCTTCGTGCGCGAAGCGGACGACGCGGTTGCCGTCATAGGCGCTCGCCAATACCTCGGCCACGTCGGTCAACGTCGCGCGACGCGTCAGCTGCGCCAGGTGCAACGGCACCTGCACGACCATCCCGCGATAGGCACGCGCCACCGCCGGCTGGAAGATCGGCGCATGGGTCAGCCCGGCATGGCGGCGCATCTCCGGCGCGTGCTTGTGGCTCAGGCCCAGCGCATAGGGGCGGTAGGCGGTGCTGGTCTCGCCGCCTTCGAATTCGGCGATCATCGCCTTGCCGCCGCCCGAATAGCCGGAGGTGGCATTCACGCTGAGCAGCGCATCCGCCCCGAGCAGCCCGGCGCGCACCAGCGGCCGGACGAGCGCGAGGAAGCCGGTCGGGTAGCAGCCGGGATTGCTGACGAAGCGCGCACCCGCGATCCGCCCGGCCTGCTCGGGCTCCAGCTCGGCGAAGCCATAGGTCCAGCGGTCGGCGACGCGATGCGCGGTCGAGGCGTCGACGGTGCGCGTGCGGTCGTTGGCGATCATCGCCACCGCCTCGCGCGCGGCATCGTCGGGCAGGCACAGCACGACATAATCGGCGTCGTTGATCGCCTCGCGCCGCGCTGCCTCGTCCTTGCGGCGTGCCTCGTCGAGCGTGACCAGCGTGATGTCGCGCCGCGACTCGAGCCGCTCGCGGATCTCGAGCCCGGTGGTGCCGACCGCACCGTCGATGAAGACCGTGACCGTCATTGCGGCTGCACCGCATCGGCGTCGAGATAGCCGACCGTTCCGTCTTCCACCGCAATTCCCCAGGCAATGCCGCCGGTCAGGTCCAGCAGGTCGAACGCCGCGCCTGTCGGCAAGATAGCGAGTGCCGCGGCTGTCCGGTCGCGTGTCTCACGCAAAGTGGCCTCGCGGAGCAACGTACGGCGCAGCGGGGCGGCGTAATGCGGGGCGAAGACGCGATCGGCGAGGCGAACGTCGGCGATGTCGGGGCGCACGGCATGCTTACGCGGATCGAGCACGCGCGACCGGCCGGTGAGCGCGAATCCGTTACGCTCGGGCCGCGTCCCCGGTGCCGTGGGGGCGGACGGCGGCGGGGGCGGCGTCCCCTTCTCCGATGAACTGGCCGAACTCTTCAAGAAAATCTGCCCCTTCGGTCGTGCGGGCGACGAAAATGTTGCGTTTGTCGCTGTCGTCGCGTTGGCGGCGCAGATAGCCCAGCGCACCCAGCCTGTTCAAGGCGCGCGTCACGACCGGCTTCGACACGTTCAAAATGCGCGCCAATCCCCGCACCGTGTGCGGGCCCGGGCGCAGGTAGACCACCAGCAAGAGCGCCATCTGGCGATTGGTGAGATCGGGCTCCCCCGACCGCACGTAATCGACCAACGCATTCATCCACGAACTCAGTTCGGGTTGAGCCAATGTTGCCACGTCCTCGTCCCGCATCGAAATAAACCCGGATCATCCCGGACTTGTCGTCGGACTAACGCCCGCTTTCACCGCTGGTTTCAGCTATGTCACGAATTTGGCACGCAGCTTGTCCCAGGCGGGCGGGCGGCGCGGTTGATCCCGGCGCGCGGCTCCCCTATGTGGCCCCTGATCCGGGGGCGCCTCAAGGCGGACCGCCGGCTGTTTCTAGCTTCGGAATCGCGCCCAGCCCATGTTCACCTTCCTGATCGTCCTCCAGGCCATTATCGCGGCGGCGCTCGTCACCGTGATCCTGATGCAGCGGTCGGAAGGCGGCGGCCTGACCTCGTCGGGCAGCCCGTCGGGGCTGATGTCGGCGCGTGGTGCGGCCGATTTCCTGACGCGCGCCACGTCGGTGCTCGCCGGGCTGTTCATCCTGATGAGCGTCGTGCTGGCGTTCCTGGCGGCGAGCCGCGGCGCGGTGTCGGTCGACACCTCGCTCCAGCGGCGGGCGCCGGCCGCGCAGACCCAGGCGCAGCCGCCGGTCGCGGCGCAGCCGGCACCGGCGACCGCGGACAATGCGGTCGCGCCGGCACCGGCTCCGGCCGACAACGGCGTGCCGCTGGCCCGCTGATCGCGACATTATCGTCGTTTCGTCGCGTGCGGGCTTCCCGCGCGCTTGCCCTTTTGCGCATTTGAAGGTTAGGGGTTGCGTCCCATGGCGCGGTACATTTTCATCACCGGCGGCGTGGTTTCCTCGCTGGGCAAGGGTCTCATGGCGGCGAGCCTCGCGGCTCTCCTGCAGGCACGCGGCTATCGCGTGCGCATCCGCAAGTTCGATCCGTATCTCAACGTCGATCCGGGCACGATGAGCCCGTATCAGCACGGCGAGGTCTATGTGACCGACGACGGTGCGGAAACCGATCTCGACCTCGGCCATTACGAGCGCTTCACCGGCGTCTCGGCGCGCCAGTCGGACAACGTCACCTCGGGCCGGATCTACAAGACGATCATCGAGCGTGAGCGGCGCGGCGACTATCTCGGCGCGACGGTGCAGGTGATCCCGCACGTCACCGACGCGATCAAGGCGTTCGCGCGTGCCGAAACCGACGACCTGGATTTCGTGCTGTGCGAGATCGGCGGCACGGTCGGCGATATCGAGTCGCTGCCGTTCATCGAGGCGATCCGCCAGCTCAAGAACGAGGTCGGGCGCGGCAATGCGATCAGCATCCACGTCACCCTGGTGCCGTATATCGCCGCCGCCGGCGAGCTGAAGACCAAGCCGACACAGCATTCCGTCCGCGAGATCGCGGCGCTGGGCGTGCAGCCCGACGTGATCGTCTGCCGTTGCGAACAGCCGCTGCCCGAGTCGGAGCGCGCCAAGATCGCTTTGTTCTGCAACGTCCCCGAAAGCGCGGTCATCCCCGCGCTCGACGCGAAGAGCATCTATGCGGTGCCGCTGCAATATCACGGCGAAGGGCTCGACTCGGAGGTGCTGCGCGCCTTTGGCATCACCCCGTCGTCCGCGCCCGACCTCAGCCGCTGGGAAGAGATCGTCGAGCGGCTGATGCACCCGGAGGGCGAGGTGACGGTCGGCGTCGTCGGCAAATATGTCGGCCTGCAGGACGCGTACAAGTCGCTCAACGAAGCGCTGGTGCATGGCGGGATCGCCAACCGCGTGAAGGTCAACATCCGCTGGATCGACGCCGAATTGTTCGAGGGCGACGACGACAGCGAGATCGCCGCTCATCTGGAGCCGTGCCACGCGATCCTCGTCCCCGGCGCGTTCGGGTCGCGCGGCGCCGAGGGCAAGATCGCCTCGGTCCGCTTCGCACGCGAGCATAACGTCCCCTATTTCGGGATCTGCTTCGGGATGCAGATGGCCTGCGTCGAGGGCGCGCGCGATCTCGCCGGGATCGCCGCCGCGTCGTCGACCGAATTCGGACCGACTCCGGAGCCGGTCGTCGGGCTCATCACCGAATGGATGGGTGAACGCGGGCTGGAGAAGCGCGCCGAGAACGGCGATCTGGGCGGCACGATGCGGCTCGGCGCCTATCCGGCGTCGCTGGCCGGCAACAGCGTGGTCGGCTCGATCTATGGCGACGAGTCGATCAGCGAGCGCCATCGCCACCGCTATGAGGTCAACACCTCGTACCGCGAGGCGCTCGAAAAGGGCGGGCTGGTATTCTCCGGCATGTCGCCGGACGGTACGTTGCCCGAGATCGTCGAGCGCCCCGACCATCCGTGGTTCGTCGGCGTGCAGTTCCACCCGGAACTGAAGAGCCGGCCGTTCGAGCCGCACCCGCTGTTCGCCAGCTTCATCGCCGCCGCGGTCAAGCAGAGCCGGCTGGTTTAAGACCGTTAGTCATGGCGAGCGTAGCGAAGCAATCCAGGGCGTCTTGATCTGACCCTGGATTGATCGGCTGCGTGCGCGGTAACGCCATCCATCCCCATTGCTTCAGGCTTACGCCCCCGTTAACCTTTCGTTTACAAAGATAAATGGGAGGATGGCATGATCGGACGGATGGCGGCGCTGCTATGCGCGGCGGCGATGACGGTGGCGGTTCCGGCGGCGGCGCAGACGACCCCGCCTCCCTTCTCCTCGCTGACCGTCTTCGGGGACAGCCTCGTCGACGCGGGCAACATCCGCGCGCTGCGGCTCGGGGCCGATCCGGCGGAGGGCTATGTCGCCGGCCGCTTCACCAACGGACTCGACTATACTGACCTGCTGAGCCTTGCGATGTACGGCACGCCGACCGTGGCCTCGCTGAACGGTGGCAGCAATTATGCCTTTGGCGGCGCGCGCGCGACCACGACCTCTCCGATACCGGACGCGCTGGAGCAGGTCGCCATCTACAAGGCCGCCCTCGGCAAGGGGGCAAGGCCGATCGCGACGGGCTGTATGTGCTCAATTTCGGCGGCAATGACGTTTTTGCGGCGGTGACGGACGCCAAGGCGGGCGTCACCGATCCCGACGCCTTTCTGCTCGATGCCGCGACCAACTATGCCGCGGCGGTCGGTGCGCTCAACAAGCTGGGCGCGCGCAATATCCTGCTCACCGGTTTCCCGGTCGCCAGCCCCGGTGCAGCGCTCGCCTATTCGATCGAGGCCGAGAATTATCTGACGACCGAATTGGGTAAGCTGCAGCTGACCGGCGGCACGCGGCTGATGCGCTACAGCTATCTCGATTTCTTCGGTCGCGTCCAGGCCAACCCCGCTGCGTTCGACTTGCCGACCCCGCTGATCTTGCCAGTCCCCGGCCAGGACGACACCACCTGTCAGGGCGCGAAGGCCTTTCCGGCGTGCACCGGCTATTTCTCGCTCGACGGAACGCATCCGACGACCGCGATCCACCGTGCGCTGTACAATGACATCAACGCCAAATTCGGGTTCGGGCTGGCCGCGGTGCCGGAACCGACGACCTGGGCGATGCTGCTGCTCGGCTTCGCGACAGTCGGCGCGGCGCTACGTCGTGATCGTCGGCGGCGAGTGGCGGCCTGAGAGCGCTCCGGAACAGGCGCGCAATGACGAAAAAGCCGCGGGTCACATCCGCGGCGACGACGCGGGACTAAAAGGGAAGGCGCCCGAGCCTTGCGGCCCGGACGCCCCCACCGACGCCTCGAAAGGGAGCAAAGAGACGCCGATCCGGATCAGGCGGCCTGTGCCTCGTCGGCCGCCTTGTTCTCGACGGCGGCCAGCGGCGTGCCGGTCTTGATCGCAATGCTCTTCGGCTTCATCGCCTCGGGCACCTCGCGAACCAGATCGACCACCAACAGGCCGTCGTTCAGTCGTGCATCCTCCACGAACACGAAGTCGGCGAGTTCGAACCGCCGCTCGAAGCTGCGGTTGGCGATGCCGAGGTGGAGGAACTGGTTGTTGTCTGCCTTGTCGTCCTTCTTGCCGGTCACCAGCAACAGGTTCTGCTGCGCGACGATCTCGATCTCGTCACGGCTGAATCCGGCCACGGCCAGCGTGATGCGGTAGCGGTCGTCCGCCACGCGCTCCAGGTTGAAAGGCGGATAATTTTCCGCAGCACTCCGCGCGTTGGCCTCGATGAGGTCGAACAGCCGATCGAAACCGATCGTGGAGCGGCGATAGGGGGTCAGGTCGAAACGCATCGTCAAATCCTCCAATGAGCTATTTGAAAGCGGCGCCCGCTGTTGCGCGACGCCTGTTTCGTGCGGCCCGGTGACCGGCACCGCACGATCGTGAATTTGGGGCCGACGCGAAGCGTTTCAAGGGGGCGACAAACCCCTAGTTTGTTGATGGGATATGGATGTTCCGGCAGAAGGCGGCGACAAGGTTCACGAAGGGGTATTTCCATGTCCGTCACGCTCGCCCTGCTGCTGGCCGCCCAGGCGACTGCGCAGCAGCCGTCGCCCACGCCGGTCGTCGTCGGCGAACGCGCCAGCGCGGCGACGACGCCGGGTGATCCGGATCGCACCGAGGAACAGGTGCAGCGCAGCTCCGCGGCGTCCGATGTCGTCGTCACCGCGCGGCGGCGCGCCGAATCGGCGCAGAATGTGCCGATCCCGATCTCGGTGGTCGGCGTGAAGGAGCTGGACGCGACCGGCAGCTTCAACATTCAGCGGCTCCAGCAACTCCAGCCGACGCTGCAATTCTATTCGACCAACCCGCGCAACTCGTCGGTCAACATCCGCGGGCTCGGCGCGCCGCTCGGGCTCACCAACGACGGGATCGAGCAGGGCGTCGGCATCTATATCGATCAGGTCTATCTCAGCCGCGTCGCGGCGGCGACGCTCGACTTCCTCGACGTCCAGCAGATCGAGACGCTGCGCGGGCCGCAGGGGACGCTGTACGGCAAGAACACCGTCGCGGGCGCGATCAACATCACCAGCAAGGCACCCAGCTTCACGCTGCAGGGTCGCGCCGAGGTGTCGGTCGGCAATCTGGAGTTCAAACAGGCGAAGGCGTCGATCTCGGGACCGTTGACCGACAATGTCGCGATCCGGCTGGGTGTGTCGACGACCAGCCGGCGCGGGACGATCTACAATGTCGCAAACGACCAATACGTCAATGCGCAGGACAATCTGGGCATCCGCACCGCGATCTTGTGGAAGGCAACCGACGACCTCGACCTGACCCTGTCGGGTGATTATTCGCGCCAGAACCCGGATTGCTGCGCACAGATCTTCGTGAAGGTCGGCAGCACCCAGCGTCCGCTCAATCGCCAGTTCGACGCGCTCGCCGCCGCACAAGGGTATGAGCCGCCAAGCCGCAACCCCTTCGACCGGCTGACCGACCTCGACGCCAAGCTCAGCGCGCGCAACGAACTGGGCGGGCTGTCGCTGCGCGGCGAGCAGCGGCTGGGCGAGGGGACGCTGACCTCGATCACCGCCTATCGCTTCTGGGACTGGCTGCCCGCCAACGACCGTGACTTCACCGGGCTGCCGATCACCACGCTGTCGCAGAACCCGACCCGGCAGGATCAATATACACAGGAATTCCGCTACGCCGGCAAGGCCGAGCACTTCGATTACGTGCTGGGACTGTTCGGTTTCTACCAGACGATCCACACCACCGGCACGCAGCGGCAAGGCCCGGCGGCGAGCCGCTGGCTCATCAATCCGACGAGCGCGCTGTCGAACGATCCCTCGGTGCTCGACGGCCTGACCGCCGCCAACGATATCCGCCTGAAGAACTTTTCCGGCGCGATCTTCGGCAAGGTCAATTGGAACGTGACCGATGCCTTCACGCTGTCGCCGGGCGTGCGGCTGAACTACGACGACAAGACCGGCAGCTATATCAGCGTGGTGCGCGACGGACAGGGCAATCTGGTGCCCGCGACCGGCGGCACCGCGCGGCAGGCGGCGCAGCGCGACGCGATCCAGCCGCAGGAATTCCGCGACCAGAAGTTCCGCGAATGGAACGTCTCCTACGACCTGACCGCCTCGTACAAGCCGTCGCGCGACGTGCTGCTGTACGGCACCTATGCGCACAGCTTCAAATCGGGTGGGCTCAACCTGAACGGCGTGCCGGTCGTCGGCGGCGTGGTGCAGACGCAATTGGCGCAGGTCGCGCCCGAAAAGGTCGACCATTTCGAGCTGGGCGCGAAGTCGCAATTCTGGGATCGCAAGATCACGCTGAACGTCACCGGCTTCTGGACCGAAATCAGCGACTATCAGGCGGTGGTCAACAACAGCTCGACGTCGACCTTGCGCGGCTATCTCGCCAATGCCGGCAAGGTGCGGGTGCGCGGTGTCGAGGCGGACTTCTCGATCCGGCCGAGCGACCGGTTCAACCTCTACACCAACGGTGCGTTCACCGATCACAAATACGTCGACTTCAAGAATGCGCCATGCCCGCCCGAACTGTCGGGCGGCGGCAGCGGCGCGACGATCGGCGCGCCGGGGCAGCCGGGCACCAACAGTCCGGTGGTCTGCGACATTTCCGGCCAGTGGCTGCCCGGTATCTCGAAGTTCGCCCTTTCCTATGGCGGCGAATATAACCTGCCGGGGACGGTGTTCGGGAAGTCGGGCGAGGCGTATGTCGGCGTCGATGCCAATTCGCGGACCAAGTTCTCGTCCAACGCATCTCGGTCGATCTACACCGATATCGACGGCTACACGCTGGTGAACGCGCGGCTCGGCTTCCGCACCGACAGCGGGGTCAATGTGTTCGGCTGGGTCCGCAACCTGTTCGATACCGAATATTACGAGGTGCTTGCGACGACGCCGGGGAACACCGGGTTGATCGCGGGCAACGTCGGCGATCCAAGAACGTATGGCATGACGGTGGCGTTCGGGTTCTGAAATGACGAGAAGAGCGGTCGCGTGAGGAGTCGTACCCCGGCGAAGGCCGGGGCCCATTCGGGAAGGCTCTGCCGGATGACCCGCAACGCCAGCCAAGCGCCGACGGCAAACCGGTGGGCATGACGTCGGACGGGATCGGCTGCGGCCGACGCGCCGGCCGTTTGGCGCGCTGCTCGCTTCGCTTGCACCAGCGGCGGACACCGTCGCCTGCGCACCAAAAGCAAACGCCCGGGCCGTTATCCACGACCCGGGCGCCTGCGTGACGATCGCTCGTCAGCCCCCTATCCAGCCTTTAGCCCGCACGCTTTTCCCGAGGGATCAGCGGGGCTTGATGGCGTTCCCCGAACCACGGCCTTTTGCCTGTGTGCCAGTGCCCACAGGTATGCGGCGTGCCTTGTTCGCTGTCGATACAAATGAACGGCAGCAAAACCGATTGCGGCGACTATGTGACGATTCCGCAACAGCCCCCATTGCGCAACGTCGGGCGGCTCCCTATCGGAACGGCCATGTTGCTGTCGCGCTATGAGAGCATGATCGCGCGGCGGTATCTGCTGCCGGGCAAGGGTGAACGCTTCATCGTACTGGTGGCGGGCTTCTCGCTCGGCGCGGTGATGCTCGGGGTCGCCGCGCTGGTGATCGTGATGAGCGTCATGAACGGCTTCCGGGCCGAGCTGTTCGACAAGATCGTCGGGCTGAACGGCCATGCCGTGGTGCAGGGCTACAACAACCGCCTCGACAATTGGCAGCGTGTCGTCGAACTCGCCAGGACGACCCCCGGCGTGACCAGCGCGGTGCCGATGATCGAACAGCCGCTGTTCGCCACTTACAACGGTCGTGCCGAGGCGATCCTGCTCCGCGGGATGCGCCCGGAGGATATCCGCACCAATGCCACAATCCGTACCAAGATCGTCGCCGGCAGCCTCGCGACGCTGACGCCGAACAGCGGCAATGTCGCGATCGGCGCGCGGCTTGCCGAACAGCTCGGCGCGACGATCGGCTCCGACATCACGGTCATCAGTCCGCTCGGCCGCTCCACGCCGTTCGGTACGATGCCGCGCAGCGTCAGCTACCGGGTTGGCGCGATCTTCGAGGTCGGCGTCTATGACTACGACAAGGCGTATGTCGTCATGCCGCTGCAGGATGCGCAGACGCTGCTGCTGACCGGCGACACCGTCGGCATGATCGAGTTACAGACCACCAATGCCGACAAGGTCGGCGAGATCCTCGCCCCGCTCGCTAAGCAGGTGCAGCCGTACGGCGTCATCAGCGACTGGCGCCGCCTCAATTCGGAATTGTTCGACGCGCTGGCGGTCGAGCGGGTGGCGATGTTCGTTGTGCTGTGCATTATCATCCTCGTGGCCGCGTTCAACATCGCCAGCTCGCTCATCATGCTGGTGCGCGCCAAGACGCGCGATATCGCGATCCTGCGCACGATGGGCGCGAGCCGCGGCGCGATGCTGCGGATCTTCATTACGGTGGGCACGACGATCGGCGTGCTCGGCACCTTTGCCGGGCTGCTGCTCGGCGCGGTGTTCCTGTTCTTTCGCCAGTCGGTGGTCAATTTCGTCCAGCTGGTCACCGGGCAGAACCTGTGGGACCCGTCGATCCGCTATCTGACCGAGCTGCCGTCGAAGGTCGATCCGGTCGAGGTGACCGCGATCGTCATCATCACCTTGCTGATGACCTTCCTCGCCACCGTCTATCCGGCGCTCAAGGCCGCCAATACCGATCCGGTCGAGGTGTTGCGCTATGAGTGATGCGGGCGAAGCGGCGCACGGCCGCCACGGTTTCACCGAGTCCGACGGCGCACCAGCGGTCCTCCAGACCACCGGGCTCGCGCGCAGCTTCACGCAGGGCGAAACCACGATCCACGTCCTGCGCGGCGTCGATCTGGCGGTGCGCCCCGGCGAGATCGTCGCGCTGCTCGGGCCATCGGGGTCGGGCAAGTCGACCTTGTTGCAGGCGGTCGGGCTGCTCGAAGGCGGCTTCTCGGGCTCGATCCGCATCGCCGGGACCGAGGCCGCCAGGCTCGACGCCGCCGGGCGCACCGCGCTCCGCCGCGATCGCCTCGGGTTCGTCTACCAGTTCCACCATCTGCTGCCCGATTTCAACGCAATCGAGAATGTCGTCCTGCCGCAGCTCATCCAGGGCGCGGAGCGCGCGCCGGCCGAGGAGCGGGCGGCCACGCTGCTCACCGCGCTCGGCGTCGGGCATCGCCTGACGCACCGGCCCGCCGCGCTCTCGGGCGGCGAGCAGCAGCGCGTGGCGGTCGCGCGCGCGCTTGCCAACCGCCCCGCGCTGGTGCTCGCCGACGAACCGACCGGCAATCTCGACGAAGCCACCGCGGATCGCGTGCTCGGCGAGTTCCTGCGGCTGGTCCGCGAGGAGGGCTCTGCCGCCCTGGTCGCGACGCATAACGAACGGCTGGCGGCGCGGATGGACCGCGTCGTCCGGCTCCACGAAGGGCAATTGGAGATCGCGGGATGAGCGACACGGCGTGGCGGACCGTTCCGACGTTGATTGGACGCCATGTCACGCTACGCCCCCTCGACCGCACGGATCGCGCCGACCTGCTGGCGACCTTTGAGGGGTTAACGCACCTTTTCGCTACGGTCGTTCCCACCAAAGCGACGATCGATGGCTGGTACGATATGCTGGAGGCGCAACAGGCCGCCGGGCGCGCGCTGCCGTTCACCGTTCTCGACGCCGATGGACAGGTCGCGGGAGCCACCCGCTTCCTGCGGATGAACGAGGGGCATCGCCGCGTCGAGATCGGCGGGACGCTCTATGCGCGCCGGGTACAGCGCACCGGGTTGAATACCGAGGCAAAGCGGCTGTTGCTTACCTACGCTTTCGAAACGCTCGGCTGTCAGTGCGTGCAATTGCGGACCAACTGGCACAATCGTCCCTCGCGCGCAGCGATCGAACGGCTGGGTGCGCGGATGGACGGCGTGCTGCGCGGGCATATGGTCACCGCGGAGGGGAGGTGCGCGACACGGTCGTCTATTCGATCCTCGACCATGAGTGGCCACAGATCCGTCGCAACCTCACTTATCTACTGGAGCGCACGCGATGACCGCTATTACGGACTTGACCGTCACGGCTGCCGATGGCGCGCCGGTCCCGCTCGATCAATGGCGCGGGCAGGTGCTTCTGATCGTCAACACCGCGTCGAAATGCGGGTTCACCCCGCAATATGAAGGGCTGGAGGCGCTCCACCGTCGCTTCGCCGATCGCGGCTTCGCGGTGCTCGGCTTTCCCTGCAATCAATTCGGTGCGCAGGAACCCGGCGATGCGGCGGAGATCGCGAACTTCTGCTCGTTGACCTATGACGTCACCTTCCCGGTCTTCGCCAAGATCGACGTCAACGGCGCACACGCCGCACCGTTGTTCGAGCGGCTGAAGGCCGAGGCGCCGGGCTTGCTGGGGACGAAGGCGGTGAAGTGGAACTTCACCAAGTTCCTGGTCGATCGCGACGGCAAGGTCGTGCGCCGCTACGCACCGACGACCAAGCCCGAGGAGATCACCGCCGACGTCGAAGCCTTGCTGTAGCCGATGTTCGGCGATCGCGTGGTGCTCGGCTGCATGTTCGGGCTGATCCTCGCGATCCTCGCCCTGCTGCTGGTCGCGATGGCCCTGGTGCACGTCGCGGCGCGCTAACGCCGCCCCGTCATTCCCGCGAAGGCGGGAATCCAGACGCGCAGGCCCATCGATAGAGGCGCAAACGCAGAGGGCCTGAATTCCCCGCCTTCGTGGAAATGCCGGGCGAGGGGGGCGCGACGTCGCCAGTCCCCCACCTACGCCGTCACTGCTTCGCTCCGCTCGCAATGACGAAAACGTGCTCACCCCGGCATCGCAAACGCATCCGCGCCCTTGCGGTGGTCGCTGGCTGCGGTGATCGCGGTCACGCCGCCGACCAGAAAGCTGACCCCCAGGACGAACCCCGGCAGCGTCAGCGCCGACGCCGGCACCGTCGCCAGGATGAACCCGGCCAACAGGATGTTGACCACGCCCAGCGCGATCATCAGCCCACGCCGCCGCCGCATCCGGAAGCCAAGCACGACCTCCAGCACGCCGCGCACCAGCAGCCATGCCGTCACCATCAACGTCAGCGACAGGGCACCGGTCGCCGGCTCGAACACCATCACCGCACCGACGATTACCGACAGCACGCCGAACAGCACCGCATAGACGCGGCCTTCATGCCCTTGCCCGAACAGGCCGGCGGCGATCGCGAAGACGCCCGAGACGAACAGCAACGCGCCGATCACCACCGTCGCGGCATAGGTCGCCGCGAACGGCCAGACGAACGCTGCGATGCCGAGCAATACCGACACCACGCCATACGCCATGATCCATCCCCAGCCCGCGCCGGTCGCCGCGCCGGGGATGCCGAACCCACGCTCCGATGAAGCTTCGAATTGTGCCATGTTCCTCACTCCGTTCCGGCTGGGCGAACGGGCCGGTGTGTTCGCAGTTCCGCATCGGTCGACGGGGATGGTCGAGATCGGGTCATGGCGACTAGGTAAGGGCGATGCCGCATTCCGGGTTCGTGCCGCTCCGCATCTTTTCCAGCTACACCATGCTCGATGGCGCGATCGAGCCGAAGGCGATCGCCAAGCGCGCGGCGAAGCTCGGCTTCCCCGCCGCGGCGCTGACCGACCGCAATGGCCTCTATGCCGCGATGGCGTTTTCGGACGCGGCGATGGGCGCGGGCGTGCAGCCGGTGATCGGCACGATGCTGGGCGTCGCACGCCCCGACATGCCCGAAGGCATCGCGACCGCGACCGACTGGATCGCGCTCTATGCGCAGGACGAGACGGGCTACGACAATCTCTGCGCGCTGGTCAGTCATGCGCATCTCGATCGTCCGCTCGAACTCGCGCCGCATGTCGGCTTCGACTTGCTGGAGCGGCATTCCGCCGGGTTGATCGCGCTGACCGCCGGGGGCGAGGGCGGCGTGGCCCGGCTGTTTGCCGAGGACCAGCCCGATCGCGCCATGGCCTATGCCGACCGGCTGGCGGCGATCTTCGGCGACCGGCTGTATATCGAATTGTGCCGCCGCGACGACGCGATCGAGGACAAGGCCGAGCCGCTGCTGCTCGACCTCGCCTATGATCGCGGCTGGCCGCTCGTCGCCACCAATCCGTGCTGTTTCGAGGAAGCCGATTTCGGCGACGCGCATGACGCGATGCTGTGCATTGCTTCGTCGAGCTATGTCGAAAGCGAGGACCGCCCGCGCAGCTGCGGCCATGCATGGATGAAGCCCGCGATCGACATGGCGGCGCTGTTCGCCGACCTGCCCGAGGCGCTCGCCAACACGCTGATCGTCGCGCAACGCTGCGCGGTCGCTGCGCCGAAGCGCAAGCCGATCCTCCCCAGCCTCGCGGGTGACCGCGAGGGTGAGGCAGCGATGCTCCGCAACGACGCCGCCGCCGGTCTGGAGGCGCGGCTCGACCGGATCGAGGAACTCGGCGCGCAGCCCACCGACGATCCGAACTGGCGCGACGCCTATCGCGAGCGGCTGGCGTTCGAGGTCGACGTCATCATCCAGATGGGCTTCCCCGGCTATTTCCTGATCGTCGCCGACTTCATCAAATGGGCGAAGGATCACGACATTCCGGTCGGGCCGGGGCGTGGTTCGGGCGCTGGCTCGGTCGTCGCCTGGGCGCTGACGATCACCGATCTCGATCCGATGAAGCTGGGGCTGCTGTTCGAGCGCTTCCTCAATCCGGAACGCGTGTCGATGCCCGATTTCGACATCGACTTCTGCGAAACCCGGCGTGGCGAGGTCATCCGCTACGTTCAGGAGAAATACGGCCGCGATCAGGTCGCGCAGATCATCACCTTCGGAAAGCTGAAGGCGCGCGCGGTGCTCAAGGACACCGGGCGCGTGCTTCAGATGAGCTATGGCCAGATCGACCGGCTCGCCAAATTGGTGCCGAACCATCCGACCGACCCGTGGGACCTCAAGCGCGCGCTGAACGGCGTGCCGGAGATTGCGCGCGAATATTCCAACGATAATCAGGTCCGGCACCTCTGGGACCTTGCGACGAAACTGGAGGGGCTGCCACGCCACTCCTCGACGCACGCCGCGGGCGTGGTGATCGGCGACCGGCCGCTCGCGCAGCTCGTCCCGCTCTACCGCGATCCGCGTTCCGACATGCCGGTCACGCAGTTCGACATGAAATATGTCGAGGGCGCCGGGCTGGTAAAGTTCGACTTCCTCGGGCTCAAGACGCTGTCGGTGCTCAAGAAAGCGATCGAGCTGCTCGAGAAGCGCGACATCCACGTCGATCTCGACGCGCTGCACTGGGACGACGAGGGCGTCTACAAATTGCTCCAGCGCGGCGACACGGTCGGCGTGTTCCAGCTGGAATCGGAAGGGATGCGGCGCACGCTGTCGGCGGTGCGCCCGACCAATTTCGGCGACATCGTCGCGCTCGTCTCGCTCTATCGTCCCGGCCCGATGGACAACATCCCGTCGTTCGGTCGGCGTAAGCAGGGGACGGAGGAGATTACCTACCCCCACCCGCTGCTCGAGCCGATCCTGGCCGAGACCTATGGCATCTTCGTCTATCAGGAACAGGTGATGCAGGCCGCGCAGGTGCTGGCGGGCTACTCGCTCGGCGGCGCTGATCTGTTGCGGCGCGCGATGGGCAAGAAGATCAAGGCGGAGATGGACGCGCAGCGCGCCACCTTCGTCACCGGTTGCGCCGAGCACAACCAGATTCCCGCGCCCTACGCCAACCAGCTGTTCGACTTGATCGACAAGTTCGCCGGCTATGGCTTCAACAAGTCGCACGCCGCGGCCTATGCGTTGCTCGCGTACCAGACTGCGTGGCTGAAGGCGCATCACCCGGCGGAGTTCTTCGCGGCGTCGATGTGTTACGACCTCCACCTGACCGACAAACTGGCGATCTTCGTCGACGACGCGCGGCGGCTCGGCATCCCGCTGCTCCCGCCGTGCATCAACGGCAGCGTGGCGGAGTTCGACGTCCAGTTGAACGACGAAGGCCAGCCGGCGGTCCGCTACGCGCTCGCCGCGCTCAAGTCGGTCGGCGAGGGCGCGATGGAGAAGCTCTGCGAGGAGCGCAGCACCGCCGGGCCGTTCAAGAGGCTCGACGATCTCGCCGCGCGCGTCGATCCGCGGCTGCTCAACAAGCGCCAGCTCGAAACGCTGGCGGCGGGCGGTGCCTTCGACGGGCTGGAGCCCAACCGCGCGGGCATCCATGCCGTCGCCGAGACGGTGCTCGCGATCGCCGCGCGCACGCACGAGGGGCGGACAAGCGGGCAGGGCGGGCTGTTCGGCGACGATGCCGGCGCGGGCGACGCGATCAAGCTCCCCGCCAACGCGCGCTGGTCGCTCGCCGAGCGGATGGAGCAGGAAAAGGAGGCGTTCGGCTTCTATTTCTCCGCGCACCCGGTCGACCGCTATCGCCACCTCGCCAAGACGCACGGCGCGCGCACCTATGTGACGCTCGGCGAGTTGCAGATCGCCGACGGCGCGCGCGTGATGGCGACGATGGCGGTGCTGGTCGAGGAAGCGCGCTGGCGCACCTCGGCGCGCGGCAAGCGTTACATGATGGCGACGCTTTCCGACGCGACGGGGCAGTTCATGGCGACCTGTTTCGACGACGGCCCCGCCGCCGATCTCGAAGAGGCTGCCAAGAACGGCGGCTGCGGCCTCGCCACCGTCGAGCTGGACCGCCGCCCCGGCGAGGAAACGCCGCGTGTGACGGTCAAGTCGATCAAGCCGTTCGAAACGCTGGCCACCTCGACGCGCTTCGCGCTGGAGGTGCATGTCGCCGATGCGAGTGCGGTGGCGGGGCTCGCCGCGCTGATCGGCCCCTTGCGCGGCGCACGCGGCAAGGTGACGCTCAAGGTGCCGATCGGTGAGGGCGAGATCGCGACCGTGATCCTCGACCGCGACTTCGCGCTCGACGCCGAACTGGCGGAGCGGATCGAGACGCTGCCCGGCGTGACCAAGGTCGACTTCGAGGTCGAGGAAACCCGCCTGCGGTCGGTGGGATAGTCAGCGCGAGGCGATGGGCGATCAGCCTAGCGCGCCCCCGCCACGATCCCCGCGACATACGTCCGCAACACCGCGCGCACCTGCGCAGGCTCCAGCGTCAGGCCGCCATCCAGCGCCAGCGTCGCCATGCCATGCACGATCGCCCAGCACCCCAGGGAAGCGACCGCATCCTCCGCACCGACCAGCGCCGCGACGCGGCCGGTGAGGATCGCGAACGCCGGCGCGTCGGGCTGCTTCGGGGCGGCCGCGCCGCGGGCGAACATCGCGCGAAACAGCGCCGGATGCGCGCACGCGAAGTCGACATAGGCCGCCCCCTGCGCCACCAGCCGCTCGGCATCGCTGCCCTCGGCATCCGCAGCCGACAACGCATCGAGAAACATCGCGAGATCCGCGCTCGGCAACCGCCGCGAGCAACGCCGCCTTGTCCGCGAAGTGCCGATACGGCGCCATTGCCGACACCCCCGCGGCGCGCGCCAGCGCGCGGATACCCGGCTCGGCTTCCCCAGCCTCCAGCATCGCGATCGCATGATCGAGCAAGGTGTCGCGCAAACCTGCCGTCGGAACCATAAGCTGTTTACACCGTATACATGCCGAACTATGTGTACGGTGTAAGCAGCGGAGCGACGATCATGCAAGCCAGCGATGCGAAGAGGATGACGGTCGATCTCGCCGAGTGGCCGGATTTGGTCGTGGTGATGCTCGGCTTCCGCGTCGGCAGCCTGCGCGGTTTGCCGTCGTTCCTGCGCATCGGTCGCGGCCTGCGGGAGATCGCGCAATCGCCGCCCGACGGGCTGCTCGCTGCGCATCAATGCCTGCACGGCTGGAACCATGTCGGCATCCGCCAATATTGGCGCGACCTCGAAAGTCTCGAAGCGTTCACCCGCTCGATGCCGCATGCCGGCTGGTGGAAGGATTTCCTAGCCGATCGCCACGGCAACGGCTTCTGGCACGAGGCCTATGCGGCACGCGGCGGGATGGAGGCGATCTACATCGACATGCCGCAGGCCACTGGCCTCGGCACCTTCGCCCCGGCGCTGCCTGCCCATGGGCGATTGCTGTCGAGCAGGGGGCGACTGGGACGTTAAGGCGTAGCATGCTGACTTCCCCGCTCCCGTCATTGCGAGCGTAGCGAAGCGGCCCGGGGCCGGAGCAAGGCGCCCTCGATTGCTCCGCTCCGCTGACAACGACGATCAAGCCGCTAAAATAACTCCCCCTGCGCGCCAGCCGGCTTGCGGAACAGATCGCACCGCAGGTCCAGCGCACGCCGCCGGTCGGGAAATCCCGCCTTGGTCCGCGCGATCCGAAAGCGCGTGCGCAGCAACTCCGCCCACGGCCCCTGACCCTTCATCCGCATTCCGAAGCGCGGGTCATTGTCCTTGCCACCCCGCAGCGACTGGATGATCGCCATGACCTTCCCCGCGCGATCGGGATAATGTTCGTCGAGCCACGCGCGAAACAGCGGCGCGACCTCCCACGGCAGCCGTACCGGAATGTACGACACGCCCAGCGCCCCCGCCGCTGCCGCGCGCGCGACGATCGTCTCGACCTCGCTGTCGGTGATCGCGGGGATCACCGGCGCCATGTTGACATAGGTCGGCACGCCTGCGTCGCTCAGCGCGCGCACCGCCGCCAGCCGCCGTTCGGGCGTGGTCGCGCGCGGCTCCAGCGTCATCGCGATGCGCGGATCGAGCGAGGTCACCGACATCGCCACCGCGACCAGCCCCTTGGCAGCCATCGGGCCGAGCAGATCGAGATCGCGCACCACCCGGTCGGACTTGGTGGTGATGACCAAAGGATGATCGCATGCCGCCAGCACCTCGATCAGCGCGCGCGTGATCCGCCATTCGCGCTCGATCGGCTGATAGGGATCGGTGTTCGTCCCCATCGCGATCGGCGCACAGGCATAGCCGGGCTTACGCAGCTCGGCGCGCAGCAACGTGGCGGCATCGGGCTTGGCGAACAGCTTGGTCTCGAAATCGAGCCCCGGCGACAGATCGTGGAAGGCATGGCTCGGCCGTGCGAAGCAATAGATGCAGCCATGTTCGCAGCCGCGATAGGCGTTGATCGAGCGATCGAACGGCACGTCGGGAGACTGGTTGCGCGAGATGATCGAGCGCGGATGCTCGACGGTGACGGTCGTGCGCACCGGCGGCGGCGCGCCGTCGATCAGCGTGCGCGCGTCGCGCCAGTCGTCATCCTCTTCCGCCTGCGGCAGATTGAAGCGCGCGCTCCGTGCATTGAGGGTCGCGCCGCGGTGAGGCCGTGGATTCGCCATTGCGCGAGGCTATCCGGCCGAATAGAACGTTACAAGAACAAACAGGGAGATTCGATGTGGCCCGCCTCTATTATCTCGAATTGCCGACCCGCGACCGTGCAGCGTCGAAAGGCTTCTATGCGCAGGCGTTCGGCTGGACCTTCACCGACTTCGGCCCGGATTATGCGGCGACGCTCAGCGGCGACACCGACGTCGGACTCGACGCCGCGGCGGATCGGATCGCCGCGCCTTTGCCGGTGATCGAGGTGGAGGATCTGGAGGCGGTACAGGATGCCGTCGAACGCGCAGGCGGGACGATCACCGTGCCGATCTTCGCCTTTCCGGGCGGACGGCGCTTCCACTTTCGCGATATCGACGGCCACGAGCTGGCGGCGTCGCAGGCGGGCTGAACTGGCGCTTGCCGGCATTACGAGCGTAGCGAAGCAATCCAGGGCGTCCTGATCCGGCGCTGGATTGCGTCGCTACGCTCGCGATGACGGATCGACCTGGGGTCGCACCGACCCTATCGCTCCATCAGCCGCGGCATCAATTCGACGAAATTGCACGGCCGGTGGCGGCTATCCAGTTGCGTCGACAGGATGCCGTCCCACGCGTCCTTCACCGCGCCGGTCGACCCCGGCAGCGCGAACACATAGGTTCCCCGCGCCACGCAGGCGCAGGCGCGGCTCTGCACCGTCGAGGTGCCGATCGTCTGGAAGCTCAGCCAGCGGAACAATTCGCCGAAGCCGGGGATCATCTTGTCCGCGACGCGCTCGACCGCCTCGGGTGTCACGTCGCGCCCGGTGACGCCGGTGCCGCCGGTGGTGATGATGCAATCGATCCGCGGATCGTCGATCCAGCGGTGGAGTTGCGCGATGATCGCGTCGACGTCGTCGCGCAGGATCGCGCGCTCGGCGAGAAGGTGCCCCGCGTTGAACAGGCGCTCGACCAACGTGTCGCCAGAGCGATCCTCCGCCAGCCCGCGCGTGTCGGACACGGTAAGGACCGCGATGCGGACGGGCAGGAAGGCGCGGCTTTCGTCGATCGGCATAGCGTCGAGGTAGCGGGGCGGGGCGGAGGCGTCCAGCGGGCCGCTCAAAGCAAATCGGACCCTGTCACTCACCCCGTTCGCCCTGAGCTTGTCGAAGGGCGTGCGACCGGGCACGTGCTTCGACAAGCTCAGCACGAACGGGAGGCATATGCTCCCGGACTAAAATCCCCCGCGCTCAGTTCGACTGGATCGGCGTCTGCACCCCGACGCTGGCGTTCACCGCCAGCGCGGTGTTCGGCGCAGGGTTCATCCGCACCGCGCTTGCCCCGGGCAGGCCGGGGAAGCGCGGCCACATGCCCTGCGCCAGCGCCGCACGGCTCGGGCTCTTCGCCTTGCCGCCCTGCGCCTCGTACATCCAGTAGTTGCGCAGCACCGTCACCACATAGCCGCGCGTCTCCCAATACGGGATGCTCTCGATATAGAGCAGCGGATCGCCGTTATCGTGGACCAGCGCGTTCCATTCGCCGACCGGCTTCGGCCCGGCATTATAGGCGGCGATCACCTTGGGCAGCAGCCCACCGGTCAGCCCCATGTCGCGCAGCTTCTCGATATGCCGCTGTCCGATATCGATATTGGTCGACGGCCGCGCCAGCGCATCCTGGTCGATCGTCAGTCCACGCTCGCGCATGTAATCGGTCGCGGCGGCGGGCATGATCTGCATGAGCCCGAATGCCCCCGCCGGGCTGCGCACCTTGTTGCGGAAACCCGATTCCTGCAGCGTGTGGGCGTAGACCAGCGCCTTGTCGATCCGCCACCCGGTGTCCGGCGTCCAGTTCGGCATCGGATAGCGCGTGTCAGCGGTAGCGACCGTGCCCTGCGGCAGATTGTGGGCCAGCCACACGGTCGTCGCGGGCAGGTTCAGCGATTCGCTGAAACGGACGAGGCTGGTGAACTCGGCCGGCGTGCCGATCCGTGCCTGTTGCCGCACCACGCGATCGGCATCGTCACTCTCGCCGATCTCGGCCAGCGCTGCGGCGACGCGGATGTTCGGACGCCGCTCTAACCGCGTCCAGTCCGCCGAGACCCGCTGCGGGCGCACGGCCGGCATCGCCAACCCCAGCGCTTGTCGCGCGAGCAGCCCATAGAAGGTCTCGCCATATTGCGCCGCGACCTTCAGCCGCGCCTCGACCTTGTCGGGCCGCCCGCACGCCATGTCGGCGCGCGCCGCCCAGAACAGGGCGGTGGCGCGCAGATCGATATCGGGGCTACGCGCCGCGACATTCTCGAACTCGGTCTGCGTCGTCGCGCAATCCTGCTGCCGCCACGCCGCCAGCGCCTGCGTCCAGCGCCCGTGGATCGCCCAGTCGCCACTACCCAGCGCGGCCTTCGCACCCATCGCGCGCGCCTGCGGGTCGAGCCCTTGCAGGAAATAGATCCACGCGATCCGTGCCTGCCACTCGGTCTGCGCCTCGGGCGACAGGCCGAAGGTGCTCTCCAGCAGCGTCTGCGCCTCTGCGCCCAGATCGGCCTTGACGAACGGCTGCATCTTCACCGCCAGATCGGCGGCGATCTGGTCGCTGGCGGTCGCCTTGGCGCGCACGCGGATCGGGGCGCCATCGTTCCAGATCAGCCGCTGCTGTTCGGGGAGGACGGGCAGGTCGCTGATCCCGCGCGCCTTCGCCACGCGCAGCAGCGCATCGCCCTGTGGCAGCTCGGGCGCCTCGGCCAGCAACCGCGCGACCGCCGCGCCGTCTGCCTTGGGCGAGCCCTTGGCAGTGTACAGCTCGGCACGCGCATAGGCGTGGAGCGGGCCGGTCGCCATGCCGTCGAGCGCGAGCTGCGCATCGGTCCAGCGCCCTTCATGGATCGCGGCGAACACCGCGCGATAGGCGCTCCGCTGCTCGGGGGTCAGCTGCGCCGGGATGCCGGCGTCTTCGCTCGCCGAGGGCGGCGGGGCAGGGGCGCGATCACCGGCAATCCGCCGCCGACCGGCGCGGCCTGTGCCGGCGCGATCAGCGCCATGGCGGTGGCGATCATCAGCCCGGAGGCATACGCAACTTTCACGATTCGACCTCCCCGGTCAGCAACAACAAATCCTTCCACGCTTCCGCCTTCGCCGCAGGCCGGTCGAGCAGGAAGCGCGGATGATGGCTCGCCACGACTTGCGTGACCCTGCCATTCTTATGGTTAAGTGTATGAAAACGACCGCGCGCATCGGCGACGTTCATCGTCAGGATCGCACGGCTGGCCGCATCGCCCATCACCAGCAACCGCTTCGGCGCGGCGAGCCCGACATGATGCCGCGCGATCTCGCCCAGCCGCGCCTCGGTCTCGCGCGGCACGCGACCGGTGGTCGGCCGCCGCACGCAGACCGAGGCGAGCGCGGTATCGGCACGCGAGCGCCCGATCGCGGCAAGCATCCGCTCGAACAGCCGTCCGACCTCGCCCTCCATCAGCAATTCGCGATCGTCGCGCTCCGGGCAGTCGACGAACACCATCAGCTCCGCGTCTGCCGGCCCGCTCGCCGCGATCGCGCCGCCGCCCCAGCGCGCTTCCGGCGCGGCCTCGCCGATCCGCCATGCCGCGAACGCCGTCGCATTCTCGGGCAGCGCGTCGCTGGCCGGCGCGACCTCGGCCACCGCCGGACGTACCGCCTGCCGCGCGGCGAGCTGCCGCGCCGCGCTGTCGAGCCACGCGAACCCGTCGTCGCCGACCACCACGTCGACCCCGGCATCGTGCCACCAGTCGAGCGCGCTGGCCGCCGCCTTCGTCCAGTCGAGATTCTGATCGGCCCCCATGGCGCCATAGGATGGAGAGTTGACGCGAAGGTCAACTTGCTGGCACCGCCGATGCCGACAGAACGTTGGCACGATACGACGAGCGCCCGGTGCGGGTGCGCGCGCAGGAGATGACGAAGTGAGCGACCGCGAATCCATGCCCTATGACGTGGTGATCGTCGGCGCCGGCCCGGCCGGGCTGTCGGCGGCGATCCGCCTCAAGCAGCTCGCCGCCGAACGCGATGCGGACCTCTCGGTCTGCGTGCTCGAAAAGGGCTCGGAGGTCGGCGCGCACATCCTGTCGGGCGCGGTGATCGACCCGCAGACGCTCGACGAATTGCTCCCGACGTGGCGCGACGACGGTTGCCCGCTCGCCGAGGTGCCGGTGACGCAGAACGTCCACTGGGTGCTGACCAAGGCGGGCAAGGTCAACCTCCCCCACCTGTGGACCCCGCCGTTCCTCCACAACAAGGGCACGTACACCGGCTCGCTCGCCAACCTGTGCCGCTGGCTCGCCGGCAAGGCCGAGGAGCTGGGCGTCGAGATCTTCCCCGGCTTCGCCGCCGCCGAGATCCTGTTCAACGAGGACGGCAGCGTGAAGGGCGTCGCGACCGGCGACATGGGCGTCGCGCGCGACGGCACGCACAAGGGCGACTATCAGCCCGGCCTCGAACTCCACGCCAAATACACCTTCTTCTCCGAGGGCTGCCGTGGGCACCTCTCCAAGGAACTGATGCGCATCTTCGACCTGCGCCGCGATTGCGATCCGCAGGTCTATGGCCTGGGCGTCAAGGAATTGTGGGACATCGACCCCGCGCTCCACGAACCCGGCAAGGTCGTCCACACGCAGGGCTGGCCGCTCAGCGAGCATGGCGGCAACGGCGGCGGCTGGATCTACCACCAGGCCGGCGGGCAGGTGTCGATCGGCTTCGTGACGTGGCTCAACTATTCCAACCCCTATGTCTCCCCGTTCCAGGAGATGCAGAAGTGGAAGACCCATCCGCAGGTCGCCGCGCTGCTCAAGGGCGGCAAGCGCGTCAGCTACGGCGCGCGCGCGATCAGCGACGGCGGGTTGCAGTCGATCCCGAAGCTGGTCTTCCCGGGCGGCGCGCTGATCGGCGACAGCGCCGGCTTCCTCAACGTGCCGCGCATCAAGGGCACCCACACCGCGATGAAGAGCGGGATGCTCGCCGCCGAGGCCGCGGTCGACGCGATCCTGTCGCAGCGCGGCGGCGACGAACTGGCCGCCTATCCGGAGGCGTTCGAGCGCAGCTGGGTCAAGAAGGAGCTGTCGATCGTCCGCAACGTCGTGCCGCTGGTCAAGAAGTTCGGCGACCTGCTCGGCTCGGGTCTGGCGGGCGTTACGATGTGGGCGGAATATGTCGGGCTCAAGATGCCGTTCACGCTGCATCATCACCCGGACCACGAGACCTTGTGGCGCAAGGATCTCGTCAAGAAGATCGACTATCCGAAGGCGGACGGCGTGCTGACCTTCGATCGCCTGTCGTCGGTGTTCCTGTCGAACACCAACCACGAGGAGGACCAGCCGGTCCACCTCACGCTCAAGGACCCGGACGTCCCGGTCGCCTACAACCTGCCGCTCTACGACGAACCGGCGCAGCGTTACTGCCCGGCGGGCGTGTACGAGATCGTCGGCGAGGAAACCGGCGACCCGAAGTTCGTCATCAACGCGCAGAATTGCGTCCACTGCAAGACGTGCGACATCAAGGACCCGACACAGAACATCAACTGGGTGGTGCCGGAAGGCGGCGGCGGTCCGAACTATCCGAACATGTGACCGACCGATCGTTGTCCCGGACCCGATCCGGGGCGATGCCCTGTTTTCGGCCGTGAAGCAAAGAGCACGAGCTCGGGAAAGAATAATCGGCAACGGATGGCAGGAAAGGCGGCCGTGCTGACCGCCTCGGCGCAATTACCCGCGGCTTCCTTCCTACAAGGGGTTCCGACCGGGAACAGCGGGCACTGCTGTTGAGGGATTCACGCACCCCTCCATTTCGCCGCACGATCTATGTCTCTTCAGGCGAAGCTACACGGAAGCTCTCCCGATAGCGGGCCGGGCTAACCTTCAATCGACGCTGAAAAGCGGCTCGCATTTGATCGGGGCTGGCAAAGCCAGTGTCAAACGCGATCGACTTCAACGGCGCATCTGTCGCTTCAAGGAGGTTGCGCGCCTGGTCGAGCCTTATGGCCTCAACGAACTCGTGCGGCGTTATCCCAAGCTCCGTGACAAAGAGGCGCGCAATACTGCGTACGCTCGTGCCAGCGATTTCGGCAAGGCGCGAGACGGGCAGTGGCTGGTGGTGGTGTGCTATGACATGGGCTTGCACGCGCCCGATCGGCGTATCCGGATCGGTGCGCCGCGTGAGCAAGGGGCTGAATTGAGATTGGCCGCCCTGTCTTTGCGCCACTACGACGAGCCGCTTGGCAGAGGCGAGCGCCAGCGCCTCGCCGTGATCTTCGCCGATCAGCGCCAAGGTCATGTCGATCCCTGCCGTTACGCCCGCCGATGTGACAAGTGCACCATCGCGCGCATAGATGCGGTCGCCGTCTATGTTGGCATTGGGGAACATTTCGGCCAGTTTGGCCGCATTCTGCCAGTGGGTCGTTGCTGTGCGTTGATCGAGCAAGCCGGCGTGTCCGAGCGTGAAAGCGCCCGTGCAAATCGAGCCGTAGCGTTCGGCCCGCACGGCCCACTGCTTTAGCCACGCGGATAGCCGGTAGTCGGGCGATGTGTCGGATAGCGCCGGTCCGCCGGCGACCAACACGATGTCGAAGCGGCGCGGTGCTTGTTCCAGTGTCAGGTCGGGGACTATGGTCATGCCGTTGGAGGCACGCACCGGCTCTGCAGACGTGGCAAGGAGCTGGCACGAATAGCCGTCGTCTGCACCCAAGAGCGCTGTGGCCTCGGTAAACACATCCAACGGGCCTGCCACGTCCAGCGCCTGTACGCCATCGTGGATAATGACTGCCACGTCCTTCATCATGATCAAATTGCGTCGCGCCTTCTGGCTGCCGGATATGAACGCCGATTGGCAGAAAATCACTGTGACGTCCAATTGCTGCCATGTCATGCAGCTGCGAAATCGGCCGCGTCAACCGCGCCCTTTCTGTTGTGCCCACACGGGCTGGCCGGGCGCTTGGATGGAGTACCGACCGTGACGAAAACGTCTTGCGCGAACCCGACCATCGCTGGCGTCGCTGTGCCCGATAGTAAGTTTGGCCGGGCGATCACGGAGTTCGTCCGCGACACCGAGAGCGATCTCCTCTTCAATCATTCGAGCCGGGTGTTTTACTTCGGCGCAATCGCAGGCCGACAACGCGGACTGACCTTCAACTCGGAGCTGCTCTACGCCGCCACCATGTTCCACGACATTGGCTTGATGTCATCGTACAGTAGCCCGGATCTTCGCTTTGAGGTCGATGGCGCCAACGCCGCGCGCGCCTTCCTCTTGGGCTGGAAGATCGACCCGGCGGACATCGAGAAGGTTTGGGCCGCGATCGCCCTCCATACTACGCCGGGTGTGCCCGAGTTTATGCATCCAGTAATCGCGCTCACCACCGCTGGCGTCGAGATGGACGTGTTGGGCCTAACCTACGACCAATATGAGGATGACGTCCGCAACGCAGTGGTCGAGGCCTTTCCACGCACTCCCAACTTCAAGGAAGACATAATCCAAGCATTTTATGAAGGTATCAGGCAAAAACCTGACACCACCTTCGGTAACGTCAAAGCCGATGTCATTGCCGATAAGGAACCGCACTACCATCGCGGCAATTTCTGTTCGGTCATACGTGGTTCGCACTGGAAAGCGTGACATCGTCGGGCCGGCGGCTGGTAAGCTCGTTCTTCAAAAAGTCGGCCTGATTGAGACCGGAGAAAGCGTTCTGCGTCCCGTTTCCACATTTCAATACCCGGAAAGCGACAACTAAACTTTCGGCTAAGGCCCTCGGCGAGCCCTGAGACAAAGCACTCCACTCCCCAAACCCAGCCATTCGCATCCCACACCAACGCCCCCTGAACGCACCCGCCCCCTCGCGTGTTGTGTCGTGCATGACCCGCCGCCCGCCGCCACTGGACCTCGCCGTCCGCCCCCTCTACCCCGACCGGCCTTCGACCCACCGCATCCGAAAGGCCGTCGTCACGCTTACCCGCCGCCTCGCGCTCCCGCTCGCCGCGACGCTCGCCGTCACCGCGCTGCCCGTCGCGGCGGCCACGGTCGACCCGGCCGCCTATGCGCGCGCGCGGATCGCGGAGGCGGACGGCGCGGTCGCCAGCGCCGCGCAGGATTACGCCCGCGTGCTCGCCGACGATCCGCAGGATATCGCGATCGCGCTGCGCACGTTCCGCGCCGCGGTGCGCGCCGGTGACATGCCGCTCGCCGATCGCGCCGCCGCCGCGCTCGCCGCACAGAAGGCCGCACCCTCCGACATCGCGCTGCTGACGCTCGCCCGCGCCGCGCGCGACGGCGACCGCGCGGGTGCGGAGGCGGCGCTCAAGCGCTTCGACGGGGACCGGCTGCGCATCCTCGCGCCCCCGTTGCGCGCATGGCTCGCGCTGGAGGCCGGCGCCGATCCGTTCGCCGCGCTGGCGCAGGCCCCGGACGAGCCGGTCGCGCGGCGCTTCGCGGCCGAGACGCGCGCGCTGCTGCTGATCGCGACCGGCCGTATCGACGAGGGCGTGACGGCGGTGCGCGCGCTGGGCGGAGCGGCGGACCTCGCCGCGTTCGACGAGCACGTCGCGGCGGCGCGGCTGCTGATCGGGCAGGGCAAGGACAAGGCGGCGCGCGCCTTGCTCGACGACGATGCCGGGGCGACCGCGCTGCGGATCGAGCCGACGCGCGGCACGCGCCCGACGCTCGCGTTCGGCGCCTCGCATCTGTTCACGCGTATAGCCGCCGATCTGGCGACCGGCGAGGATCCCGGCGTGCTCACCTACACGTTGCTCCGCGCTGCGCTGCGCGCCGATCCGGCCAACGATCGCGCGCGGCTGTTGCTCGCCGGGGTGCTCGCGGGGGACGATGCGCTTGATGCCGGGCTGGCGATGCTCGCCGAGGTGCCCGCCGACAGCCCCTATGCGTCGCTCGCCGCGACAGGGCGGGTCCAGATGCTCGCCGATGGCGGGCGCGCGGACGAGGCGCTGGCGGTGCTCGACACGCTGTCCGTGACGAAGAAGACGCCGATCGGCGACATCCAACGGCTCGCCGACCTGCAGCTGCGGCTCGACCGCCCCGCGCAGGCGGTGCCGCTTTACGCGCGGCTGGTGAAGCAGGCCGGTGCGGCGGCCGATTGGACCGACTGGCTGCAATATGGCGCCGCGCTCGACGGGGCCGGGCAGTGGCCCGCGGCGCGCGATGCGTTGCAGAAGGCGCTCGCGAAGGGCCCCGACCAGCCGCTCGCGCTCAATTATCTGGGCTATGCGCTGACGCAGCATCGTGAGCGGATCGACGAGGCGCAGGCGATGCTGGAGAAGGCCGCGCGGCTGAAGCCCGACGATGCCGCGATCGCCGACTCGCTCGGCTGGGCGCTGTACCTGCGCGGACAACCCGCGCGCGCCTTGCCCTTGGTCGAGCGAGCGGCGGAGGGCGACCCGCTCAGCGCCGAGATCGGTGAGCATCTCGGCGACCTCTATTGGCAGGCCGGTCGCCGCTACGAGGCGCGCTACGCCTGGACCGCTGCGCAGGCGACCGCGACCCCGGTCGAGACCGCGCGGCTTGCTGCCAAGATCGAACAGGGACTGCCGCAGTGATGATCGTCGAGACCGCCCCCGCCAAGCTCAACCTCGCGCTGCACGTCCGCGCGCGGCGGGCGGACGGCTATCACGAGCTGGAGACATTGTTCGTCTTCGCGCGCGACGGCGATCAGGTGACGGTCGCGCCCGCGACGACGCCGAGCTTCACCGTCACCGGTCCGTTCGCCGCGGCGGTCGGCCCGGTGGCCAACAATCTCGTAACGCGTGCCGAGGCGGCGTTCCGCCAGGCGTTCGCACCCGATGCGATCCATGCGCTGACGCTCGACAAGCATCTGCCGGTCGCCTCCGGGATCGGCGGGGGTTCGGCGGATGCCGCTGCGACACTGCGCGCGCTCGCCCGGTTGCACGGGCTGCCGGTCGACACGCCGCGACTGCTGACGATCGCGGTCGATCTGGGCGCGGACGTTCCGGCCTGCCTGCTCGGCTGCCCGACGTTCGGGCGCGGACGCGGTGATGCCCTCGCGCCGGTGCTGGGGCTCGGCGACATGCCGGCGTTGCTGGTCAATCCCGGCGTGGCGGTGTCGACCGCGCAGGTCTTCGCGCACTGGGACGGGGTGGACCGCGGCGCGCTCGATCTGACCGGAACGACACTGGAGCGTGCCCTGGCGGGCAGAAACGACCTCCAACCGCCCGCCGAAGCGATCGCACCCGTGATCGGCGCTGTTATTTCCGGGCTCGCCGCTTCACCGGGGGCGATCCTGACGCGCATGTCCGGCTCCGGCGCGACCTGTTTCGCGCTGTTCCGTGACACCGAAGCGCGCGATTCCGCCGCAAAACGGATCGCGGCGGATGCTCCTGACTGGTGGTTCTGCGCGACCACGATCGGCTGATTCCCTGTCGTCTGCGCGGGGCCACGGCCGGCTGAGTGCTTGTATTCGGGCTGAAGTTCTCTACTTGTTCTTCGGGAACAAACTGAATACAACGGCACGGCGCGTTGAATGCGGCGCGCGGTTGCTCTAGCGAAAGGCTCCACGGCAATGGCCGCCAAACTTCAGGTGATCGATACCGGCATGGCAACCGCGAACACAGACCGTCAAAAGGCGCTCGACGCCGCCCTCGCGCAAATCGACCGCGCCTTCGGCAAGGGCTCGGCGATGAAGCTGGGCCAGAAGGAAACGATGCAGGTCGAGGCGATCTCGACCGGTTCGCTCGGGCTCGACATCGCGCTCGGCGTCGGCGGGTTGCCGCGTGGGCGGGTGATCGAAGTCTATGGCCCCGAAAGCTCGGGAAAGACTACGCTCGCGCTCCACGTCATTGCCGAGGCGCAAAAGTCCGGCGGGACTGCCGCGTTCGTCGACGCCGAGCACGCGCTCGATCCGGTTTATGCCAAGAAGCTGGGCGTCAATATCGACGAACTGATCGTCTCGCAGCCGGACACGGGTGAGCAGGCGCTCGAGATTGTCGACACTTTGGTGCGTTCGAACGCGATCGACGTGCTGGTGGTCGACTCCGTCGCAGCGCTCGTGCCGCGCGCCGAAATCGAGGGTGAGATGGGCGACAGCCATGTCGGTCTTCAGGCGCGGCTGATGTCGCAGTCGTTGCGCAAGCTGACCGGCTCGATCAGCCGGTCGCGCTGCATGGTGATCTTCATCAACCAGCTGCGCATGAAGATCGGTGTCATGTACGGCAATCCGGAGACGACGACGGGGGGTAACGCGCTGAAGTTCTACGCCTCGGTTCGCCTCGATATTCGCCGTACGGGTGCGATCAAGGACCGTGACGAGGTGATCGGTAACGCGACGCGCGTAAAGGTCGTGAAGAACAAGGTCGCCCCGCCGTTCAAGCAGGTCGAGTTCGACATCATGTATGGCGAGGGCATCTCTAAGATCGGCGAGATCCTCGACATCGGGGTCAAGGCCGGGCTCGTGGAGAAGGCCGGAGCCTGGTTCTCCTATGACTCAGTGCGGATCGGGCAGGGGCGTGAGAACTCCAAGAATTTCCTTCGTGACAACCCGGAGATGAAGGACCGTCTGGAAAAGGCGATCCGCGCGCGGACCGAGCAGGTCGCCGACGGGATGATGGCGGGGCCTAGCGAGGAAGACGACGTCTGATCCGTACGGCGAGTGATCCGCGTGGTCCTCAATGGTCACGCGGATCGCGCCAGACTATGGTGCACGCTGCGTGTGTCGAAGTTCTTGGCCTGGGGCATGGGGAGGGGTGACCAGGCCGGTTATAGCTTGGATCGTTGTAGTAGAAGCTTGATGCCGTCGTCTCCGGACATAATCCCGGCTTCGCTTCATGACGATGAAGCAAGAAGGCATATTTGGGATCGGGCCTTCTTGAGATTGACTGAAGCCAGGTTTGCGGGACGACGGGCAGGTCATCGATGGAAGTCGATCGACGTCAACCATAGAGCAACGCGGACGATTAACGGGCGTGTCCGAAATTCTACGCGCAAGTGGAGGTAGCGCGCCAAAGTAACCGCTTTGAGGCGCAACGGCAGGCGAGCGCGATCGTCTCGGCGACGATCGTTGCGGTCGGGCAGGGGGCGCCGCCTCGTAACGAGACGCCGGAACGACGGGTGCGATCATGGATACGCGGCAGAGCCGTCGCGTTAACGGCTGCGATCCGGGCCGGGTCGCGCAGGCAGGAGCCGACATGACGATCATCGTCCACCATCTCGAGAATTCCCGCTCACAGCGCATCCTGTGGATGCTCGAGGAACTGGGCCTCCCCTACGAGGTGAAGCGCTACGAGCGGGACAAGGCGACGATGCTCGCTCCGCGCGAACTGCGCCGCGTCCATCCGCTCGGCAAGTCACCGGTGATCGAGGACAAAAGCGCGCATGGTTCGACCGGCGCGCGGGTGATCGCGGAGACCGGCGCGATCGTCGAATATCTCGTCGATCGCGCCGATGGCCAGCTGGGTGCGCCGCCAAAGCGCGATGACGCGCTCGCCTATCGTTTCTGGCTACATTACGCCGAAGGCTCGCTGATGCCGCCGTTGCTCGTCAAGCTGGTGGTGTCGCGCATTCCGCTCATCGGCAGTCGCGTCGCGACGCAGATCCAGCCGATGGTCGATCGCCATCTCGATTATGTCGAGGCGTCGCTCGCCGACCATCCGTGGTTTGCCGGCGACACGTTCACCGCCGCGGACGTCATGATGAGCTTCCCTCTGGAAGCCGCCCGCAGCCGCGCCGGCCTCGATACCAGCCGCCCCAACACGATCAGCTGGTTGGAGCGTATTCATGCACGTCCGGCGTACCAACGCGCGCTCGCGGCGGGTGGGCCGTACGCCTATGCGTGACCGCTGATCGACTGATCGTCTTGGATCGGTTCACGTCTGCTTAGCGTCGCCTGACTTAGGTCCAAGATGGTGATGAAACGCGATCCTAGTTCAAGGTAAAGAGACGGAAGGTGGCTTCAGAGGTCGACGCCGGTACTCGACCTTAAGGCGGCGATCGGTGCGAACCAATCACCCGTCACCGCCTTGAAGTACCGGTTGATCAGAACCGCGTACGAAGCGTCAGGCCATAAGTCCGCGGCTCGCCGAGAAATGAGGTAAACAGCGAGTTGGCCGCAGCGAAGCTTGGGCTGCCGAACGCCTGTACCTGCGATTGCGACCCGGCCCCCTGGAACGGCGCGGTGAACGCGACCTGCTGGTAATGGGTGTCGAGCAGGTTCTGCGCCCAGAGTTCGACCGCCCAGCGCTGTTCGTTGCCGCGCAATCCGATGCGGGCGTTCATGAGGAAGAAGCCGTCCTGCATCTTCTCGATGAACAGGTCCGATCCGGTGTTGTAATCGCTCGTCATTCGCCCGTCGACGTAGAACAATGCGCGCAGGCCGTTGCCGCCGATCGCCGGGGTCCAGCTGACCGAACTGGTGACGGTGTTGCGCGGCGCGTTTGACATCTGCGCGCCGGGCAGCAGGAACAGCGCGGCGCTGAGCGGCTCGCCCGCCTTGCTGCCGACGAGGTTCCGCGCATATTTCGCGTCGGCCAGTGTATAGCCGATGTTCACCGTCACGTCCGGCGTCGGATACATGCCGACTTCCAGCTCGACGCCCTGCGTCACCAGGCCCTTGCCGACCTTGCCGGTACACGTGCCGGTCGCGGTCGAGTTATCGCGGTCCGCGCCGTTCAGCGGCTTGTCGCAGCCGCCGATGTTCTGGACGATGTAATTGGTGCCGTTGAAGGTGTTGAGCTGGAAGTTGGTGAACTCCGACCGGAATGCCGCGACATTCGCGGTGAACTGACGCGAACTGTACTTCAGCCCCAATTCGTAGGCGTTCACCGTCTCCGGATCGAAGCGCAAGTTGCGGACGCTCGACGCTGGTGGGGTCGACAGCACCAGTTCGCTCAGGTCCGAACGGTCCAGATTGTAGCCGCCGGCCTTATAGCCGCGCGCATAGGAAGCGTAGAGCAGCGTCGACGCGAACGGCTTCCACGACAACACGCCCGTGCCGGTCAGCTGCCCCTCGCGGATCTGGTCGTTCAACGCCACGTTGGTCAGCGCCGCGGTGGAATTGCCGATGCACGACAGGGTGACGATCCCGCCAGCCACGGCGCGCAGCGCTGCGCTGGTGCTGGCGAGCAACGGGCGCAGTGCCGCCTGCTGCGCCGGGCAGATCGTGTTGTTGTTGTTGAACCCGGCCGCGAGCGTCTTGTGTTCGTTGGTGTAGCGCAGGCCCACCGTGACGTTGAGCCGCTCGGTCAGCCGATAGATATTGTGCGTGAAGAAGGCGAAATTCTCGCTCGTCTGGCGATAGACGTCGCGCAAGCTTCCGAGATTGTTGAGCGTGCTCAGCCGGTCGAGACCCGCGACGGCGGTCGCGCCGATCCCGGCGGTCAGCGCAGCACGGCCGGCGTTGCTGAGGCAGCCGGGGTTGGCGGCATTGCGCAACGCCGCCGCGGGATTGATCGACAACACCGCACGGCAGGCCGCGAACGCACCATATTGCGCGCCGAAATGCAGGTTATCGACGAGCGCGAGGTTCTCGTGCGCGTAATAGCCGCCGATCAGCCAGTCGAGCTTGTTGTCGAGGATCGTGCCAGAGAAGCGGCTCTCATGGCTGAAGACCTTGAACTGGCGATAATTGTTGCCGTCATCGGGTCGATAGATCAGGTCGACGTTGGAATAGTCCATATCGCCCGCGCCGCCCGACTTATACTCGCGATACGCGGTCAGCGAGGTGAGCTGCGTCGCGCCGAGATTCCAGCGGACGCGCATCGACACGCCGCCATCCGTGGTCAGGTTGCTATACGCGCGTCCGGCGGTCTGCGCGATGCGGCGGTTGTACGGATCGCCCTCGCTGGGCAGCACGCCGCCAAGACTACGCATGATGCCGGTGATCGGATTGGTGGCGCTGATCGCATAGTCGCCCGGCACGCCCGGCGTCGGATCGATCTTCTCGCGCGTGTCGGCATAGACCGCGCCGCAGCACTTCTCGTCGCGCCGCGTGTAATCACCGATGAACCGCACCGCGAGATCCGGCGAGATCGTGAACAGCAATTGCCCGCGCACGAAATACCGATTGCGGTTGTTGAAGTCGGTATCGTTGACGACGTCCTTCAGAAAGCCGTCGCGGCGGCTGGCGACACCGTCGATGCGGAAGGCGAGCAGGTCCTTGATGACCGGGCCGGTCAGCGCGGCCTGCACGCGGACGGCGTCGTAATTGCCGTAGCTGACCTCGCCCATGCCGCCGAACGTGAACTCGGGCAGCTTGGTATAGATGCTGATCGCGCCGGCCGACGAATTGCGACCCGACAGCGTTCCCTGCGGCCCGCGAAGGACCTCGATCCGCTCGACCTCGCCGAGATCGTTGAGCCCCGAGCCGGTGCGGCTACGATAGATGCCGTCGATGAACACCGCGACCGAGCTTTCCAGCCCCGGATTGTCGCCGACCGTACCGACGCCGCGAATGCGTGCCGAGGCATTCGCCTCGCTGCCCGTCGAACTGACCAGCAGCGACGGCGCAATCTGGGTCATTTGGCGGATATCGGTCGCGCCCGAATTCTGCAGCGCGGCCTGCCCGAACGCCGACACCGCGATCGGCACGTTCGACAGTCGCTCCGAGCGGCGGGTGGCGGTGACGACGATGTCGGCGGTGTTGGGTGAAGCGGCTTGCGTGGCGTCCTTCGGCTGGTTGGCCGCCGCGCCACGCAGATCCTGCGCCGCCGCGGGTGCCGCGATGATCGCGAACACCGCCACCGACCGATACAAACGCGCCTTCCGCATGCGGCATCCCCCTCGAACTTCTACGTAAATCGTGATCGTGCTCGTACGGGGCGCCGGATAAGGATTGGTTAATTCGCGCTTGGCGAAGCGCGTCCTTTCAAGTGTTTGCTCGTTGAGAGCCGCAGAAGGCCGGGTGTTGCGACCGCTGCAAGCGAGATTGTGCGATTCGGCCTCTCAACCACGCGAATCAAAGGTGATAAGCCCACAGCCATGATGTCGTTTGCCAAACCCAGCCTTTTGCTCGCCGCGCTCGTCGCCGCGACGCCGTCCGTCGCACAGGTGCCCGTGACGCCGGAGAATGCCGCGCCGACGTCGATCCCGCTGGTTCAGCCGCAACTTCCCCTCCCGACGCTTAGCGATGCGCAGCGGCAGGAGCTGGCGAAATTGATCGCGAAAGACGAGGTAGCGCAGGGGCTTAGTCGTACGCCGCGCACCGATCTCGATCGGCTTGACAGCGCCTCGCTTGCGCGCGTCGCGCTCGACCATGCGCGCGCGGTGCATGGCGGACGGCTGATGCCATCCGACTTTCAGAAGGACTGGGGCATCCGCCCGACCGCCTACGACCCGCTGCCTGGCTTTACCGATGCGGTCGCGCGTGATCGGCTGACGACCTGGATGCGCTCGCTCCCACCGCCCTATCAGGGCTATGACACGTTGGTGGAGGGGCTGGCGCGCTATCGCAAGATCGCGGCCGCGGGCGGCTGGCCGGTGCTGACCGTTGCACCGACTTATGGCAGCAGCGGTCCGGCGGTCGGGCGGCTGCGTGAACGGCTGGCGATCGAGGATCCCGAGCTGACCGGCACCGGCGACCGTTTCGACGCGGCGTTGCTGGAGGCGGTGCGCCGGGCGCAACGCCGCTACGGCCTCAACCCCGCCGGTCAGGTCGGCACGCAGACGCTTGCCGCGCTCAACGTCCCGGTCGAGCAGCGCATCCAGTCGATCATGGCCAATCTGGAACGGTGGCGCTGGCTGCCGCCGACGCTTGATCGTCGGCGCGTGCAGGTCAATATCGCGGCGGCGGTGCTGACCGCGTTCGATGGCGATCGGCCGATCATGTCGATGCGCGCGGTGACCGGCCGTCCCGGTAACGAAACCCCGATGCTGGTGTCGCAAATCAGCAGCATCGTCATCAATCCGCCGTGGAACGTGCCCAGCTCGATCGCGACCAAGGAATTGTGGCCCAAGGAGCGCGCCAATCCCGGCTATCTGAAACGTAATGGCTTTCGCGTGATCGACACCGGCGATGGCGGGAAGCGGCTGCAGCAGGCGTCCGAGCAGAGCGCGCTTGGGCGGTTCAAGTTCGACTTTCCGAACGACTTCGCGGTCTACCTCCACGATACGCCGGCGCGGTCCGGCTTTTCGAAGTTCGACCGGCTCGCCAGCCACGGCTGCGTCCGGCTCGAAAAGCCCGAGGATCTCGCCAAATTGCTGATGGCGACGACGCCCGATTGGCAGCCTGACGCGATCGACGCGGCAGTGACTGCGGGCAAGACGGTGCGCGCCAAAATGGCTGAGCCGGTCAGCGTTTATCTGCTGTATTGGTCGGCGTTTGCGGGCGCGGACGGGCAGGTCGGCTTCCGCGAAGATCCCTATGGCTGGGACGGCAAGCTGGCTGCTACGGTCGAGCGACGGTCTGCCGCGCAGGCGCTGGCGGCGAAGTGAAGGAAGTTCGAATGACGGTATGGCGGCATCGGTTGGCGTTGGTCGCGCTGTTGGGATTGGGTGTGGCGGGCTGTTCGAAGTCCGAGCCCGAGCCGCCCGAGATGAACATGGCTGTGCAGGAACTCGAGCCGACCCCCGAGCCGACCCCGACCGAGGAACCGACCCCCTTCGTCGAGCCGAGCCCGACGCCGAGCAACGACACCGCGATCCTTCCGCCCCCGGAAGACGCCGCGCCGGACGCGCAGATGATGGACGACGCCTCCGCGACGGGAATGACCGCGCGCAGCGAGCGCGGCGAGCGGAGCGACGAGGTCGATACCGCGCCGGCGGAGACGCGGCGGAAGGATTGAGGAAGCGCCGTGTAGGCGCATAGCGGACGCCTCGCACTGAGTCGTGCGAGGCGGATCGAAGTAGGCGTCGTCACCCCGGACTTGGTTTGGGGGCGCTTCAAACCGTCAGGTCAGCGCCTCACGCCGTCTCCAGCAGCCGCTCCGCCTGCGCACGCGCTTCCGCGGTGACCATCGCCCCGGAAAGCATGCGTGCGATCTCTTCGCGTCGCCCTTCGGCATTCAGCGGGCGTACCCCGGTGCGAGTCACCGTACCGTCGCTGGCCTTGGCGATCAGCAGGTGCGTAGCGCCCCGCGCCGCGACTTGCGGGCTGTGCGTCACAACGAGCAATTGCGTCGCTTCCGCCAGCCGCCCCAGCCGTTCGCCGATCGCACTCGCCACCGCGCCGCCCACGCCGCGGTCGATCTCGTCGAAGATCATTGTCGCCGCACCGCCTTGTTCGGCGAGCGCGACCTTGAGCGCGAGGATGAAGCGCGACAATTCACCGCCAGACGCAATTTTCGCGAGCGGCCCGAAAGGCGCGCCCGGGTTGGTGGCGATCTCGAATTCGACACGGTCACGCCCCGCCGCGGACCAATCGCTCTCGGGCAATGGCGCCACGACCGTCCGGAAGCGCGCCGCATCCAGCTTGAGCGGCGCCAGTTCGCCCGCCACCGCCGCGTCTAGGCGCGTCGCGGCGTCGGTGCGGATCGCGGTCAGGTGTTCGGCGGCACGATCGTAGGCGACGCGCGACCTGGCCACCGCTTGCTCCAGATCGGCCAAGCCCTGCTCGCCGGCATCGAGCCGAACGAGTCGATCGCGCAACTCCGTGGCGAGCGCGGCCAGCGCGTCGGGCTGGACGCGGTGCTTGCGCGCCATGGCGCGCAACTCGAACAGCCGCGCCTCATCGTCTTCGAGCTGCCGCGGATCGTAGAGCAAGGCGACCGCGGCATCGCGCAGTTTCTCCTCGGCGACGCCGCCCTCGATCAGCGCACGATCGATCGCCGCCAGCGCTTCGCCCAGGGCAGGGTGATCCTCGGCGATCCGCTCCAGGACCCGTGCAGCCTGACGCAAATGGCTCAGCGCCCCGGCGCTGCCTTCCAGATGCTCGGTAACCGCTTCCAGCTCGCCGGCGCTCTTCTCGGCGCGCTGCATCGTGCGGCGCCGTTCGGCCAACGTCTCCTCCTCGCCGGGCTCGGCGTCGAGCGCTTCCAGCTCGGCGACGGCATGTTCGAGCCAGTCGCGATCGGCCTGCGCCGCCGCGATCCCGTCGCGCGCCTCGGCAAGCGCAACACGGGCTTCGCGCCACGCCGCATAGGCGGTGGCAACGTCGCGTGCGCCTTGGCCGGCGTAGCTGTCGAGCAACGCGCGATGTCCCGTCGCGGCGAGCAATCCGCGATCGTCATGCTGCCCGTGGATTTCGACCAGCATCGGCCCGATTTCGCGCAACAGCGTCGCGGAGGCGGGTTGATCGTTGACGAACGCGCGGCTGCCGCCGTCCGCCTTGACCAGGCGTCGGATGATGAGCGGTTCGCCCGGGTCGATCTCCAGCCCGTTATCGGCAAGCAGCGCGGCGACCGCCGGCGGTGTGTCGAAGGTCGCGGTCACCACCGCCTGTGCCGCTCCCGCGCGCACCAGGGTACTTTCTCCGCGCCGACCGAGCGCCAGGCCGAGCGCGTCGAGCAGGATCGACTTGCCCGCGCCGGTCTCGCCGGTCAGCACGCCGAGGCCGGGGCCGAACTCCAGCTCCAGCGCCTCGATCAGCACGACGTCTCGGATAGCAAGCGCGGTCAGCATGGGCAGCCGCTCCTTACCCGCAAAATGCGCGGGTGGTTACCCTTTTGTTCCGACCGCGCGCGATCAGCCGCCGGTCGGATTGGTCGCCGGCGATGGCGAGCTAACGCCTGGGGTCGGCACACCCGCCTGTGCGTCGCCGCCAGTCGTCGCCGGAGTCGAGGGAGCGGCGCATCGGCCTTTGGTGCGGCGCCGGTCGCCTCGCCGGGAACGGCTGGCTTGGCAGTGACGGCGACCACCTGCTGACCCGGCGCCAGCGGCGCGATCGTCGCGGGCGGGTTTTCCTTCATCAGCTTGTAAGCGCGGCCGTACCAATCGGTGCCGGGATAGTTGGCGCCGAGCACCGCCGCCGCTTTCTCTGCCTCGTTGCGGACACCGAGCGCGAGATAGCCTTCGGTCAGCCGCAGCAGCGCCTCGGGCGTGTGCGTCGTCGTCTGATATTGATCGACGACGCGACGGAAGCGCAGCGTCGCGGCGAGCCACTGGCGCCGACGCTCGTAGAAGCGGCCGATCTCCATCTCCTTGCCCGCGAGGTGGTCGCGGACCAGATCCTGCTTCAACCGCGCATCGGCGGCGTAGCGCGAGGTCGGATAGCGGCGCATCAGCTCGCCCAGCGAGTCGAGCGACTGCTGGGTGATCTTCTGGTCGCGGGTGACGTCGCTGATCTGCTCGTAATAGCTCATCGCGACGAGGTAATAGGCATAAGGGGCGTCGCGGTTACCGGGGTGGACCGACAGGAAGCGCTGCGCACCCTGGATCGCCTGCGTGTAATCGCCGCTGAGATAATAGCTGAACGCGCCCATCAACTGCGCGCGGCGCGCCCATACCGAATAGGGGTGCTGGCGCTCCACCTCGTCGAACAATGCCGCGGCTTCCTTGTAGCGCCCCTGATCGAGGCGCTGCTTGGCTGCGGAATAAAGCGTGCCGACGTCGCGCGCGACATAGGGGAGGTCGGCGCGGTTGCGCGAGCCGCTCGAGCAACCGGCAAGCGATACGGCCAAGGCAGCGACAACCCCGATCGCGAACGAACGGGTGGGGAGCGGGCGAAGGGTGAGGGTACGCATCGCCTCGGCTCTTAGCTTAGAGGAACCCCCGCGAACAACGGCTTTCGCGCGCACGCAACAGTGGCTAGCGGGAAGGCGTTGATGCGCCTGTCAGCGACCCGAACGAAGGATTACGCTTATGCCCGCGACCCTGCTCGCCACCAAGCGCGTCGAAAAGCCTTGGGGGCGGCATCATCTATACCCAGGCTTCCCCGATCCGGCGCCCGACGCGGAGCCGATCGGCGAAATCTGGTTCCAGTCGCCGCACCCCGAAGAGCCCGAGCTGCTCATCAAATATCTGTTCACGAGCGAGAAGCTGTCGGTGCAGGACCATCCGTCCGACGAAGAAGCGCACAAGCGCGGTCTGCCACGTGGCAAGGACGAATGCTGGACGATCCTGGCCGCCGAACCCGATTCGACGATCGCGGTCGGCCCGCTCGCGCCGATGACCAAGGACGAACTCCGCGCATCGGCCGAGGACGGAAGTCTGGAGCACAAGCTCGACTGGAAGCCGGTGAAGGCAGGCGAATTCTATTACTCGCATTCCGGGTTGATCCACGCGATCGGCGCCGGCTTGACGGTGATCGAGGTCCAGCAGAATTCGGACACCACGTATCGCTTGTTCGACTACGGTCGGCCGCGCGAGTTGCATCTGGACGACGGCGTGGCGGTGGCCGATCTGAACCCCTATGTGGCCCCGCCGCAGCCGGGCGAAGTCGCGCCCGGCCGCAAGATACTGGTCGAAGGGCCGAAATTCGTTCTCGAGCGCTGGACGGGCGGCAAACGCGACATCGCGCTTCCGGATGATAAGACCGGCTGGCTGGTCCCGATCCGCGGTGAGGGCGTCGTTGCCGGTGTCGCGTGGAAGGCGGGCGAGTGCGTGATGGTGACCGGCAACGAGCAACTTCACGCGTCGGAGGACGCCGACCTGCTATTCGCCTATCCGGGTAAGCAACGCCTCTGATCGATCGATAACGCTCCCAATCGCGGCCATAATGATGTTGCGTCGCAATGGATTTCTTGTGATGTTGGTGTGAGACGCTTCCGACCAGATGGTCGGGAGCGATCACATAGAACAGGGAATTCGGGGACATGTATCGGGCCGTCGACCGGGCGGGGGCGCGGAAGCTGTTGAGCTGTCTGACGGACGAGCGGCTTCGTATCGTTGATGCCGACGAAAGCTATGGCGCGGCGCTCGGCTATGCGCGCGATGCGCTGATCGGGCGTGACGTTCTTGAGTTTACGCACCCCGATGATCGTGACGTCAATCGCGAGCGGGCCGCGGCGCTGGTCGCTGACGGCACCCCGTTTTCGATCACCAAACGCTATATCGGTGCCGACGGGCGCCACGTCTGGGTCACCAATCATGTAAGCCTCTTCCATGCCGGTCCGATGCGGCGGATGTTGGCGACGGTGGAGTTGATCGACGGGCCGCCGCTCGCCGACGAGAAGCGGGTATTGCGCGGGGCCGCCCAGCGCATCCTTGCCAAGCGGCGACTGCGCACGCGCTTCTTCGAGGACGAAATGTTCGGCGAGCCGGCGTTCGACCTGATGCTGGACCTGTTCGCGCAGGAACTGGCTGGCCGCGACACCTATACGACCAGCGCGGCGGTAGCCTCCGGCGCGCCGCTCACCACCGCGCTGCGTCAGATCGCGATGCTGGTCGAACGCGGTCTGATCGCGCGTGATCCCGATCCCACCGACCGTCGCCGGGTGCGGCTGCGGATGACCGATCCTGGCGCGGTGCAGATGCGCGACTATCTGCTCGCGGCCGAAAATCTGTAGATGTCGCCCGAGGCCAACGGTGTGCGCCAAGGTCTGATCCCGCGGCCTTGAACCATCTCTATTGTACCCCGGCGAAGGCCGGGGCCAGTTGGGAAGGCCCGCGAGATGAAGCGTGACATGTATCAGCAGAGTGCCCGAACTGGCCCCGGCTTTTGCCGGGATGATACGTCGGCTTGATCAGATCACACCATAGGCCGGATCGACATTCAGGACTTCATGCCGCCTCGTCGATGTTTTGAGTCGAACAATCGCGTCATTGTCGCCCCGGACTTGATCCGGGGCCCCACTTTGTCGACAGAAAGAAGAAGCGGGATCCCGGATCAGGTCCGGGATGACTGGAGAACGCGGGTGATTAGCGAACGTCGCTTTAGCGCAGTCGTTCGATCGCCTGCGCCAGCGCGACATACAGCTTGCCCATGTCCGACGACAGCAACGTCACGCCCAGCGGCGAGGCATCGGGTTGGGCGAGGATCGTGCGCAACATCGCTTCGAAGTCATGGATGTAGCGGTTCACCTGCTCCCGGAACCCGCCGTCCTCATCATAGAGGCGGGCCACATCGCGCTGCTCGGAGCCGTCCAGCAAGCGCACCGCGCGGCGCGTGAAGACGCCGCGGTCGCCCTTGAGATAGGCTGCCCAGGCGCTGTCGGAGATTTCCGGTGCGAAGGTGCGGGTAAGGTCGATCGACGCCGAATTGAGCGATTCGATCAGCAGCGACGCACGGCGGGCGAAGGTGTCGCGCTCGTTTTCCTCGCTTGCCTCGCGTGCTTCCTCAAGCCGCCGGTCGATGACCGCAATCGTCTTCTCGATGCCCTCCAATTGCGTCTGAAGCCGGTCGCCGGCGCGGCTCGCCGCCGCCACGGCAGTTTCGGAGATGCGCGCGACCTGTTCGACCTGCTTCTGCACCCCGCTGCCGACCGCGCGCTCCAGCGCGGCGACGCCGGCGCTTTCCAATGCACTGGCCGCTTCGGGGATGACGCGCGCCAATGCCTCGCGCGCATGTTCCGCAGCAGCAGCGGCGGTTTCGCGAACCCGGAGCAAGGCTTCGAGCAAGCGCGGCGCGGCTTCTTCGGCCAAGTCGTCGGCGCGGCGAGTGGCATCCTCGACCGCATCGCCGATCAGCCCGGCCTGCGCACGGCCACGCTCCAGCCCCTCGCTGAGCCGGGTCGTCAGCGTCTCGACGGTCTGACGCTGCTCGGCGACGACCTGCGCCACCGCCTCGATCGCGTCGTGCGTGCTCTCCGCGGCGGTGACGAGCGCCAGCAATTCGGGCTTGGCGGCGACGATCACCTGCTTGGTCGAGCCGACCCGCGATTCGAGCCGCGCGATCGCGTCGGGCATCGTCTCGTCCATCTCCCGCGCCGCGGCGTCGAGCGCGACGAGCAGATGCTCGGTGGTGGCGATCGTGCGCTCCGCGGTGCCGTTGCCGCTGTCCATCGCGGCGATCAGCGCCTCGGTGGTCGCCTGCAACGCACTGATCGTTGCGGCCAATTGCCGGCTGCGCTCGGTGCCGTCGGCATGAAGCGCGTCGAACCGCACACCGGCCTGGTCGATCGCATCGTCGAGCGTGCTGAACAGCATCTCGCCCGCGCCGCGCTGTGCATCGAGACGCGCCGCGATCCGCTCGATCACGACCTCGACCAGCTCGATCCGCTCGCTGAGCGCCTCGGCATTGCCGCGTGCGGCATGATCGAGCGCCTGCTGGCTGGCGGTGACCATCGCCAGCATCGCTTCGCCCTGCGCGACGATGCCCTTGCGCGATTCGTCGATGGCGATGGCGGTACGTTCGAGCAGCGCATCGACCGCGACCGAGGCGTCGGAGGTCACGCCCTCCAGCCGCAGCCCGGCGGTGGCACTGGTCGCCTCCATCCGCTGCATATAGGCGGCGAGCTTCTCGGCGGCGCCGCCCGCGACGCTCTCCGCCTCGCGCCCGCGCGCCGCAAGCGCAGCCACCTGCGCGTCGAGCGCAGCGCTATGTTCATAGGCGACCAACCCGGCCTGATCGATCGTCGCCGCCAGCGTTCGCGTCTCATCGGTCGCGCGCGGGAGGGCACCGAGTAGCGCCTCCAGCTGATCCGCGGCGTGATCGGTGGCGCTCGCCAGCGTGCGTGCGTGCGCGTCCGCGCGCGCGATCTCGTTCGACAGGTCTTGGCCGATCGTCGTCAGTCGTGCGGTCGCCGCGTCGCCGAGCGCGGTCAGCAGTCGCACGTGTTCGGCCAGTGCCGTGCGCCGCTCATCGATTTCGTCACCCAGCGCCGCGACTGCGCCTTCCAGCGCAAGCGATTCGTTGCGCATCGCGCGTGCGGTCGCGCCGAAGCGGCGTGCCTCGGCATCGCTGGTGCGCAGCGTCAGCAGCCAGATGATCCCGGCCAGCGCCGGAACGGTCGCCGCAGCGGCACCGAACTGCGCCAAGGCCAGCGGCGGCATCGTCACCAACGTATCGCGTGCGATCCACAGCAACGCGGCAACCCAGACGGCCGCCAGCACGATCGCGACCCAGCCCAATATGGCACGACGACGCAGCGGCACAGCGGCGTCCTCGTCATCGGAGAAGACGGGATCGATCACGTGACGGTGCGGCTCCGCATAAGGCGTCGGGACGAGTTGCTCTGCCGGCGTTTCAGCGCCTGCTGGTCGAATGTCGAAAATGGAAGACGGCCCCCCGTTCATTTCAACGGTGTAACACGTTTGCCGCGTCCGGAAACCCGTTTCAGGTGCGCGGGGCGGCTCGGTTCGGCGCAAGCGGCGGTCGTGTCGGGGATTGTTGCCAGTCGTCCGCGGCCACCCTAACAGCCATGACCATGCTTGCTGGCCTCCTATTCGCGACCCACGAGGCGGAGGATCGCTCCGGAATGCTCGCGGCGACGCTTCCGTTCGCGGCGGCCACGCTGATCGAATATCAGGCGCGACTGCTGGTCGCGTGTGACGTGGCGCAGATCGTGGTCGTCGTCTCGCGGCTGACCCCGGAGCTGATCGGCGCGATGGCGCGGATCGGACGGCGTGGGGTGGCGGTGGATGCGGTGCGCAGCGCCGCGGACGCGCTCGCCAAATTGCACCCGCTGGCGCGCGTCGTGATGGTCGCCGACGGGCTGGTCACGACCGAGGATGTCATCAGCCGCATGGCGGGCGAAGCGGGCGACGCGCTGCTGGTGGTGCCGGGTACGCAGGCCGGCTCGACGTTCGAGCGGGTCGGCGGCGGTGCGGCCTGGGCGGGGGTGGCGCGGATCGATGCCGGGCGTGTCGCGGATGCCGCGCGGCTCCCCGAGGATTACGACCTGCAATCGACCCTGCTCCATGCTGCCGAACAGGCCGGCGCGCGGCATGTGACGCTTCGGCTCGACAATATGGCGATGGGGCACGGCATCGAACGCCGCGCCGTGGCGCTGGAGGAGCGCGGGCGCGCGGTGCTGTCGGCGTCGATGGCGGTGCGGCCGAGCTGGTTCGAGCGGCTGGTGCTGCGCCCGCTCGCCCGGATGGCGATCCCGTGGATCGCGCGGCAGGGCATCGGGACCGAGGCGTGCAGCGGGGCCGCCGGGGCCGCGATGGCCGCAGGGCTGGTGACGGTCGGCGCCGGCTTCACGGGGCTGGGGCTGGCATTGGTGCTGGTGAGCGTCTTGGGTGCGGAGCTGGCGGGGGCGCTGGCGTTGTTCCGTGACGAACCGGGGCTGCTGCGCGCCAACCGCGCCGCGATCCTGATCGCGCCGGCCCTGGCCGTGCTGTTGCTGGCGCATGTCGTCGATGGCGCTGCCGCGTCCACCAGCGCGCGCCTGCTTGCCTTGCTCGCGCTCGTGGCGGGGGGCGTCGGCGAGCGTGCGGCAAGCGCCGGGAGCCGCCGACCGTGGTGGGGCGTGGCCCCCGCCTATCTCGCGCTGCTGACGCTGTTCGCGCTGTTCGGCTACCCGGCGCTCGGCATCGGGATAGTGGCGGGCTATGCGGTCACCACGCTGATCGCCGCGGTAGAGCGGCTGCGGCAGACTTAGCCGCCCATTAACGAACACGGCATAAGGGGGATGCATGTCGGCTTCCTCCCTTATGCCAGCGTCTTGGGCGATCCGGCGCGGTTGGCATCCTATGCGGCCGACGCCGAGCATGCCGCCGGGCAACGGCTCGCTGTGGCGGTCGAGGACATTTTCCTGTCGCAGCCCGGGCGACTGGACGATCGAACCCGCGCGGCCACGCTGCGACTGGCGGAGGCGACGATCTGCGCGGTCGAGCAGCATGTCTCGGGCGATGCCGCGCGCGCGCTGATGGCGGTCGGCCGGCGCGAGGCGGCGGCGGTGCTGGGCTCGAACCGGTCGCTGGCGTGGCCACGCCTGCTGGACGCCGGATTGATGCGCGACGCCGAGCTGATCGCCGCGCTGATCGCGCAGGCGCGGATCGACCTTCTTGATGAGTCGCTGGCCGCACAGCGCTCGCCGGACGCAGGGATGACGATCGTCACCGCGTTGATTCAGAACGGTGATGCGGCGCAACGCGCTGCGGCGGGCGAGTATCTGCTGGCGGACGGGATGCGCCGCGCTGCGTCGGAGGGGCGCCATGCGGTGCTACCCGCAGCGATCCAGACCCGGATCGTCTGGTGGGTCGCCGCGGCGCTGCGCGAGCGGCTTGGTGCCGCGGGTGGAGCAGAGGCGGATGCGGCGCTGTGCGAGGCGGCGCAGCACCGGATCGCGCGCGCCAATGAAGGCCAGATTGGTGAGGCGGCAGCGCGGCTGGTACGCGCGCTGGCACCGTCGGTTGCGGATCGGGGGGCATTGATGGTCCGCGCGCTGGAGAGCGCGCGCACGGCATTGTTCGCGGCGTTGCTGGCCGATGGGATCGGTATCGATGCCGAAGCTGCCTTGTCGCTGGTGCTCGATTCGGCGAGCGACCGGCTGTGGCTGGCGCTGCGCGCGGCCGGACTCGATCGCGATACGATTGCACGTGCGGGCTTTCTGTTGTCCGAGGCGGATCGGGAGCGCGATGTAACGATGCTGATCGAGGTGCTCGACCCGCTCGGCGCGCTCGAACCTCGCGCGGCGGCGGAAGCGATCGCGACGTTGCGGCTGCCGGGTGACTTTCGCGTGGCGGTGCGCGCGCTGGCGTCGCGGGCGCCGATCGAACGGACGAGGCCGTGACACGCGGCGCGTTCAACGCCTTGCTCGATGCCGACGATAGCGTGTTGAGCGCCGACGCGAGATTCGCCGATCTCAACGATCGTGCCAGCGGGCCGCGAGGCGGTGGTCTGGCGCTGGCGGCGGTGTCGGCGCTGGTGCGGATCGCGCGCGGGTTGCGCGTGCCCGTCGCGCGTACGATCACGATCGGCGATGACGAAGCCGACGGCGACTGGTACGTCCGCGTCGTGCCCGACGGGGACGGAGCCGTCGCGCTCGCCGGCACTCTGTTGCGCGAGCGTCCGGGTGCGACGCTTGCGCCGACAGCGATCATCGCGAACGAGCCGCCCGCCGATGCATCATGGTCATGGGAGATCGACGCCGGGCTGCGTGTCACGCGGCTCGACGTGGTGGCGGCGGCGCGACATGGGATCGATCCGGTGGCGGTGCTGGGGCAGCCGTTCACGACGCTGTTCGTGCTTGAGGTCGGAGGGGACGGCGCGATGCCGTTGCTGGAGGCGATGTCGAACGTTCGCGACTTCGCGGGGCAGGCGGCGACGGTGCGCGCCAGCCGGGCGCGGGTGTCGCTGGCGGCGCGGGTCCGCTGCGATGCCGCGGGCGGCTTCGCCGGCTTTGTGGGCGGGGTCTATACCGGGGTTGCTGCCGGGATCCGCGACGGTTTGACCGCGGCGTTCAACGCCCGCCTGCGTCGCACCCTGCGCGAGCCGCTCGACACGATCATCGCACAGGCGGAGAGCATCAGCGGTGCGGACCAGGGCGGTCTTGATCCGCACTACCGCGATTATGCGATCGATATCGCCAGCGCCGGGCGCCATCTGCTGGGGCTGGTCGACGATCTTGTCGATATGGAAGCGATCGAACGCGGTGACCTGGCGGTCGCGCGGGATGCGGTCGACCTTGTTGGAGTCGTGCGAGAAGGGGCGGCGCTGGTGGCCGCGCGTGCGGCGGCACGCGGGGTGACGATCGCGCCATTCGCTGGCGATACGATGGCGGCGTGCGGCGATTATCGACGTGTGCTGCAGATCGTCGTCAACTTGCTGGGCAACGCGATCGATTACTCGCCCGCTGGCGGGGTGGTGCGCGTGCGAGCGCGATATCGCGACGCAGAAGTGCGACTGCAAATCAGCGATCAGGGGCGTGGGATCGCCGCGCACGATCAGGCGCGAATTTTCGAGAAATTCGCCCGCGGTGACGACAGCGTGCCAGGCGGGAGCGGGCTGGGTCTCTATATCGCGCGGCGGCTGGCGCAGGCGATGGGCGGATCGTTGACCGTGGAAAGCGAGAGCGGGCAGGGCGCGAGCTTCACGCTCGCGCTGCCCGCCGCTTCAGCGCAGGCGCCGGGCGAGCAGGATCAGCAGCAGTCCGAAGATCGCTAGGCCGCTGCCGTAATCGGCCCAGATGCCGCGCCCCAGCATGAAGCTGGAGCGCGGCCAGTTCACATAGCCCAGCCCCTGCGCGATCCACAGCGCCCCCATCAGCGGGCAGAGCACGCCGACGACGGTAAGGAGTGGGCGGAGCCGGAACATACGGGCTTAGCGCTGCCCGACGGGCACGTAGCTGCGCTGCGTCGGCCCGGTGTAGAGCTGACGCGGGCGGCCGATCTTCTGGTCGGGATCGGTGATCATCTCGTTCCACTGCGCCACCCAGCCGACGGTGCGCGCCAGCGCGAACAGCACGGTGAACATGCTGGTCGGGAAGCCGATCGCCGACAGGATCACGCCCGAATAGAAATCGACGTTGGGGAACAGCTTCTTCTCGACGAAATACGGATCGTTGAGCGCGATCTCTTCCAGCCGCAGCGCCGTCTCGAACAGCGGATCCTGCACGTTGAGCGCCTCGAACACCTCGCGCACCGTCTTCTGCATGACGGTCGCGCGCGGATCGTAGTTCTTATAGACGCGATGGCCGAAGCCCATCAGGCGGAACGGATCGTTCTTGTCCTTGGCGCGCGCGATGAACTCCGGAATGCGCTCCGGCGTACCGATCTCGTGCAGCATGTTGAGCGCCGCCTCGTTCGCGCCGCCATGCGCCGGGCCCCACAGGCAGGCGATGCCCGCCGCGATGCACGCGAACGGGTTCGCACCCGACGAACCGGCCAGACGGACGGTCGAGGTCGAGGCGTTCTGCTCATGATCGGCGTGGAGGATGAAGATCCGGTCCATCGCCTTCTCGACCGCCGGGTTCACCACATAGGGCTCGGCCGGTACGCCGAAGGTCATGCGCAGGAAATTGCCGGTGTAGGACAGCGAGTTGTCCGGATACAGGAACGGCTGCCCGACGCTGTACTTATACGCCATCGCCGCGATCGTCGGCATCTTGGCGATCAGCCGGTGCGACGCGATCATGCGCTGCTGCGGATCGTGGATGTCGGTCGAATCGTGGTAGAAGGCCGAGAGCGCGCCGACGACGCCGCACATGATCGCCATCGGGTGCGCGTCGCGACGGAAGCCGCGGAAGAATTGCGCGAGCTGTTCGTGCACCATCGTGTGGCGGGTGATGGTCCGCGAGAACGCATCCAGTTCGCCCTGGTCCGGCAATTCGCCGTTGAGCAGCAGGTAGCAGACTTCCATGAAGCTCGACTGTTCGGCCAGCTCGCCGATCGGATAGCCACGGTGGAGCAGGACGCCCTCGTCGCCATCGATATAGGTCAGCTTCGACTGGCACGAGGCGGTCGAGGTGAAGCCCGGATCGTAGGTGAAGGCGCCGGTCTGGCCATACAGCTTGCGGATGTCGACGACGTCCGGGCCGACGGAGCCCGAAAGGACCGGATACTCGAGCTGGTTGCCCGACAGCGTGAACTTGGCGGCTTCGGTCATGATCTTCTCCTGTCAGGCCCCGGTCGGGGTCATGTGGTCCGCGATGCGGGCCAGGCTTTCCGCGCGCCCTAGAAGGACGAGTACGTCGAAGATGCCCGGCGATGTCTTGCGGCCGGTCAGCGCGACGCGAAGGGGTTGGGCGACCTGACCGAGCTTCACGCCCGCTCCTTCGGCCACCGAACGCACCACCGCTTCGGTGGTCTCCGTATCCCAGTTGTGCACCGCGTCAAGCTTCGTGTGCAGACGCGAGAGCAGGGCGGGCGCCTCGCCGCCGAGCAGCGGCTGCGCGGCTTCCTCGATCGCGAGCGGACGCGCAGCGAAGAGGAAGGCGGTGGCGTCGGTCAGCTCGTTGAGGTTCGCCGCGCGCGGCTTGAGCGACGGCATCGCCGTGCGCAGGATCGAACGACGGGTATCGTCGTGATCGAACTCGAGTCGCTCGGCGACCAGATCGGCCAGCCGCGCATCGTCGGCGGCGCGGATATAATGGCCGTTGAGGTTCTCGAGCTTCTTGAGATCGAAACGGCTCGGCGACTTGCCGACGCCGGCCAGGTCGAACCATTCGATCGCTTCGGCGCGTGAGATGATCTCGGCGTCGCCATGCCCCCAGCCGAGCCGGAGCAGGTAATTGTCGAGCGCCTCGGGCAGGATGCCCAGCTCGTCGCGATACGCCTCGATCCCGACCGCGCCGTGGCGCTTCGACAGCTTTGCGCCATCGCTGCCATGGATCAGCGGGATGTGCGCGTAGACCGGATCGGGCCAGCCGCCTTCGATCGCATCCATCGCGCGATAGATCGGCAATTGGCGGAAGGCGTTGTTGAGGTGGTCGTCGCCGCGGATGACGTGCGTAACGCCCATGTCGTGATCGTCGACGACCACGGCCAGCATATAGGTGGGCGTGCCGTCGGAGCGGAGCAGGACGAGATCGTCGAGTTCGGCATTCTGAACGGTAACGCTGCTCTGGACGCGATCCTCGATCGTCACTGCGCCTTCGGTCGGCGCCCGCAGGCGGACAACATAGGGCTTGTCAGCGGGATAGTCGGTGCGGTCGCGCCACGGCGAACGGATGCGCAGCGGCTGCTTGGCGGCCTGTGCCGCGGCGCGCATCGCGTCCAGCTCTTCCTGCGTCAGATAGCAGCGATAGGCATGACCGTTCTCGACCATCGTCTGCGCGACGGCGGCGTGGCGATCGGCGCGTTCGAACTGATAGACCTCCTCGCCGTCCCAATCGAGGCCGAGCCAGCGCATCCCCGAGAGGATCGCGTCGATCGCGGGCTGCGTCGAGCGCGCGCGGTCGGTGTCCTCGATCCGCAGCCGGAACGTGCCGCCGTGATGGCGCGCGTATAGCAGGTTGAACAGCGCGGTGCGCGCGCCGCCGATGTGAAGGAACCCCGTCGGCGACGGGGCGAAGCGGGTGACGACGGCGCGGCCGTCCGCGCTGGCGGTTTTGTCGGTTGCGCTCAAGCGCGCTTGCTCCCAGGCTGGATAATCGGATGGCCAGTTCAGCCGCGCCCGCCTCTAGCAAAGCATCGTCGGCGCTTCAAACACGCGCCGCGCATGGCATCGCTTTGATACAGCGGGCTGTCGAACGGCGGCTGGAGGCGGAGCGCGACCAGCTCGTCCTGTGGGTGCCCGTGGCATTGGGGGCGGGCGCGGCGGCGTGGTTCGCGCTGCCTGACCCGCGAAGCTGGGTTTCGGTGCTGTTGCTGGTGCTGGCGACGGGGTCGGCGGCGCTGGCGGTCGCGCGGGGCGGGCGTGCGCCCGTGCTGGCGGCGGTACTCTCGGTCGCCGTGGCGATGGGGCTGGCGCTGACCTGGGCGCGAGCGGAGCGGGTCGCGGCGCCGGTGCTGAGTCGGCCGGCGATCGCATGGCTGAGCGGGCGCGTCGAGCAGATCGAGCCATTGCCGGCACGGCGGTTGACCCGAGTGACGTTGACGGTCTCGAAATGGGACGGGGAAGGCTCCGCACCGGCGCGGGTGCGGGTTAATTTCGATGCGCAGGCGGCACCGGGCGGGCTGGTACGCGGCGCGACGATCCGGGTTCGGGCACGCTTGATGCCCCCCGCGCCACCCGCCGTCCCCGGCGCCTATGATTTCGCGCGGGTAGCGTGGTTTACCGGCCTCGGCGCGACAGGCCGCGGCTTCCCCAATAACGATCACCAGCCCCGGCGAGGCGGGCGCAACCGACATTCGCGCGGCGTTGACGCGGCATATAGAGGCGCGGCTGGCGGGCAGCGCGGGCGGGATCGCCGCGGCGCTGGCGACCGGGGATACCGGCGCGATCGACGAGCAGGATGCGGAGGCGATGCGTCGCGCAGGGCTCGCGCATCTGTTGTCGGTCAGTGGGTTGCACATCACTGCCGCGGTCGGATTGGTGATGTGGCTGACCCTGCGGCTGCTGGCGCTGTCACCGCGGCTGGCGCTGACCGGGCGGCTGCCGCTGGTCGCCGCCGCGGCGGGGGCGGTCGCGGCGATCGGCTATACGTGGCTGACCGGCTCGCAGGTGCCGACGATCCGCAGCTGTGTCGCGGCGCTGATGGTGCTGGTGGCGCTGGTGCTGGGGCGCGAGGCGCTGACGCTGCGGCTGGTCGCGGCGGGGGCGATGGTGGTGCTGCTGTGCTGGCCGGAGTCGGTGGTCGGGCCAAGCTTCCAGCTTTCGTTTGCGGCGGTGACGGCGATCATCGCCTTTCACGAGCATCCGCGGGTCCGAGCGTGGTTCGGCGAGCATGAGGAAGCGCGGTGGCGGGCGGGGCTGCGCGCGGTGGCGTCGTTGCTGCTGACAGGGCTGCTCGTCGAACTGACGCTGATGCCGATCGCCGTCTATCACTTTCATCAGGCGGGACTTTATGGAGCGATCGCCAATATCGTCGCGATCCCGCTGACGACGTTCGTGGTGATGCCGGCCGAGGCGGTGGCGTTGCTGCTCGATACCATCGGGCTCGGGGCACCAGGGTGGTGGGTGGCCGATCGGGCGCTGGCGATCTTATTGTGGATTGCCAGGACAGTAGCGGGGGCCCCGGGCGCTGTGACGGCGCTGCCGGTGATGCCGCGGGCGGCGTTCGGGGCGATGGTGGCGGGTGGATTGTGGCTGGCGATATGGCGGACGCGGTGGCGTTATATCGGGCTCTTGCCGATCGTGGTCGGTGCGATCTGGACGGTCGCGACTCCGGTCCCGGACCTGATCGTCACCGGTGACGGGCGGCATCTGGCGCTGCGTGGAGACGACGGCCGGGTGGCGATTTTGCGTGATCGTACAGGGGATTACGTCAGCGATCTGCTCGCAGAGGCGGGCGGGCTGGATGGTACGCCCGCGCTGCTGAGCGAGGTGGAGGGCGCGCGGTGCAATCGCGATCTGTTCTGGATGGAGCGGCACGTGGACGGGCGTGTCTGGCGCGTGCTGGCGACGCGGAGCCTGTATCTGGTGCCCTCCAAGCAGCTGATATCGCTGTGTCGGCGCGCGGATGTGGTGGTCAGCGAGCGGCGGTTGCCGCGTCGGTGACGGGGACGGTGGCTGACGCTCGGCCGAACCACGCTGGCCCGGACGGGTGGGGTGCGGGTGACGTTTGCGACCGGAAGCGTCGCGACGGTGCGTGCGGCGGACGACGCGCATCCGTGGGTGATTGCGAGTCAGCATCAGGCGCGGGACGCGGCGAAAGGCTCGCCGATGTTTGCGGGAGGGTTGTCGATGTTGCCTGTTGCGGGCTCGAACGCGACGCGGCCGTGACGGGTCTGTCGCGGTGCTGCGAGATTGTGGGGTTTGGTTGGCGGCCAGCGCTAAGTCGTTGCGAAGGTTCGCCCAACTGGGCCCCGGCGTTCGCCGGGGTGGTGCGTGAGGGTCGCCGTGCGGGCCTTGCCGACGCTTCGATGTTTGCGAAGGTTGTGCCTATGCGGGCTGTTCGCCGAGCGTTGAGAAGAAGCGGGGCCCCGGATCAAGTCCGGGGCGACGGTCTGGGTTTCTACGAGTAACGCCGCAGCAAGCCGGCGAGCTTGCCCTGTACGCGGACCTGCGCGGGGGCGTAGCGTTGCGGGTCGTAGGCGCGGTTGGCGGGATCGAGGCGGATCATCGCACCTTCGTGGCGGAAATATTTGAGCGTCGCCTCGCTGTCCTCGATCAGCGCCACGACGATCTCGCCGTCACGCGCCACTTCCTGACGACGGATCAGCGCATAGTCGCCGTCGAAGATGCCGGCCTCGACCATCGAGTCACCCGCCACCTCCAGCGCGAAATGCTCGCCCGCGCCGAGCAGCGCGGCGGGCACCGGAAGCATCGTCGACCCCTCGAACGCCTCGATCGGGACGCCGGCCGCGATCCGGCCGTGCAGCGGGATCTCGACCACGTCGTTGGCTGGCTCCGGCATGGTGCGCTTGACTGAGGGCGGCGCGGGGCGCTTCGCCTCGGGGCCACGCTCGGGCGCCTTGATAACCTCGAGCGCGCGGGCACGGTTGGGAAGGCGGCGGAGATAGCCGCGTTCCTCGAGCGCGCTGATGAGACGGTGGACACCCGACTTGCTCTTCAGCTCCAGCGCGTCCTTCATCTCCTCGAACGAGGGCGAGACGCCCGTATCGGCGAGACGGTCCTCGATGAAGCATATCAGCTCGTGCTGCTTGCGCGTCAGCATGTCCGGGCGCCTTCCTAGTGAACGGATTGCGAACCTTTATGGAACATAGCGCTGTCCGTCAAGCGATCATCAGGATTTCCGCCGAGTCGCCTGCGCGTGCCGCCGGGGCGTGCGGATCGCGCACAATCAGGCAGGTCGAACGCGCGAGCGTGCGCAGCATCGAGCTGTCCTGAATGGTCGAGGCGAAGGCGCGGCCGTCGCGCAGTTCGGCGCGCAGATAGTCGGTCCGCTCATTGTTGGCGGGCAGGTCCTCGCCGAGCAACGCGCGAGAAACTTGAGGAAGAGGATCGGCGGCCCCGCCGAGATGCGCGACCAGCGGGCGAACGAACAACAGCGCCGTGACGAACGCCGACACCGGATTGCCGGGCAGCCCGACCACCGCCATGTCGCCGCGCCGACCAGCGAGCATCGGCTTGCCAGGACGCAGCGCGATCCGCCAGAAATCGAGCGTCGTGTCGGCGGCGAGCAGCGCGGGGCGGACGAGATCGTGGTCGCCCACCGACGCGCCGCCGGTGGTGACGAGCACGTCGGCGTCGATGGCGGTGAACGCCTCGGTCAGCCGGTCGAGCCGGTCGGGAAGGATGCCGAGGTCGACGATCTCGACTCCGCTGCCCGCGAGCAAGGCGCGGATGAGCAAGCGGTTGGATTCGGGGAGCGCGTCGCCAGGGGTGCCGGGTTCGACCAGTTCGTCGCCGGTTGCGGCGAGCGCGACACGGACCGGGCGCGCGACGGCGATCCGCGCAACGCCGCCCGTCGCGGCGACCGCCAGGCGGGCGGGCGTAAGCCGCTGCCCCTGCTCGACGAGCACGTCGCCCTCGGCGAAGTCGAGCCCGCGGCGGCGAACATTGCGACCGTGATGCGGAGGGCCTTCGCCGTCGAGGCGCAGCGTTTCGCCGTCACGCGCGGCTTCTTCCTGGACGAGCACGGTGTCCGCACCGGTCGGCATCGCGGCGCCGGTGAAGATGCGGATCGCCTCGCCCGCGCCGACCGTGCCGGAGAAGGGCGTGCCGGCAGCGCTTTCGCCGATCACGCGAAACGGGCCGGGCAGGTCGGCGAAGCGGAGCGCGTAGCCGTCCATCGCCGACAGGTCGGTCGACGGCTGCGTGCGCCGCGCGATGACGGGGGCGGTGGCCCAGCGGGCAAGTGCCTGATCGAGCGGCACGTCAATCGTGTCGACCGGACGGCCGAGCGCGAGGACGCGTGCCTGCGCCTCGGCGACCGGGAGCAAGGTCACGGCGCGCGCCAATCGCCGGAGCGGCCGCCGCGCTTTTCGAGCAAGCGAATATCCCTGATCGTCATTGCCTTATCGATCGCCTTCGCCATGTCGTAGACGGTCAGCAAGGCGGTGGAGACCGCGGTCAGCGCCTCCATCTCGACGCCGGTCTTGCCGTCGGTGGCGACCGTCGCCGTGGCGGTGATGCCGGCCGCGTCGGGCACGAGATCGAGCGAGACGCGGGTGATCGGGAGCGGATGACAGAGCGGAATGAGGTCGCTGGTGCGCTTCGCGGCCATGATGCCGGCGACGCGGGCGACTGCCAGGACGTCACCCTTCTTCACCGCGCCGTCGCGGATCGCGTTCAGTGCCACATCGGACATCGTGATCGTGCCGGTCGCGACCGCCTCGCGGCGGGTGATGGCCTTGTCGCCGACATCGACCATATGCGCTGCGCCGTCGGCGTCGAGGTGGGTGAGGTTCGTCATCTATCAGGCGGGGTGCCGTGGGGCACGTGCTTCGACAGGCTCAGCACGAACGGTTGATTGGCAGCTCGGCATCGTGATCGTGACAAGCTCAGCACGAACGACGGATGGGCGGCGTGGCATTCCGGGCGACCCTAGCCGACCATCGCGCGGGTTGCGGCGGCGACGTCGGCGTGGCGCATCAGCGCTTCGCCGATCAGGAAGCAATGCACGTCATGCGCGGCGAGTTCGTCCAGGTCGGCGCGGCTGGTGAGCCCGCTTTCGGCGACGAAGGTGCAACCGGCCGGGGCATGCGCGATCAGATCGTAGGTGAGGCGGAAATCGACCGCGAAGGTGCGCAGGTCGCGATTGTTGACGCCGATCAACCGGGTCTTGAGCCGGGCGGCGCGCTCCATCTCGGCAGCGTCATGCACCTCGACGAGCACGTCGAGCCCCTGTTCGATCGCGGCGGCCTCGCATTCGGCCATGCACGCATCGTCGATCGCGGCGGCGATCAGCAGGATCGCGTCGGCACCGATGCTGCGCGCCTCGACGACCTGCCACGGATCGACGGTGAAATCCTTGCGGAGCACGGGGAGGTCGCAGGCGGCGCGCGCGGCGATCAGATAGTCCTCATGGCCTTGGAAGTAGTGCGCGTCGGTGAGCACCGACAGGCAGGTCGCGCCGCCTTCGGCATAAGCGCGGGCGTGCGCGGGCGGGTCGAAATCGGCGCGGATCAACCCCTTGGACGGGCTGGCCTTCTTGATCTCGGCGATCAGCGCGTGGCGGCCGGCGGCGACGGTCGCGTCGAGCGCGGCGCGGAAGCCGCGCGGCGCGCTCTGTGCGGCGGCGCGCACGGTCAGGTCGGCGAGCGAGGTCGCGGCCTTGCGCGCGGCGACTTCGGTGCGCTTGGTCGCGCAGATGTCGGCGAGGATGGTCATGACCAGGCGATCCAGCGATCGAGGAGGGTGTTGGCGTGACCGGCGTCGATCGCCTCGGCCGCCTGCGCCGCGGCGGCGCGCAGCTCGGTCTGGCGGCCGGCGAGCACCAGCGCGGCGGCGGCGTTGAGGAGCACGGCGTCGCGATACGCGCCTTGCTCGCCGGTCAGCAGGCGACGGAGCGCAGCGGCATTATAGGCCGGATCGCCACCGCGGATCGCGATCGTCGGGTGCCGCGCTACCCCAGCATCCTCGGGGACGATCCGGGCCGGCAGCGGAACGTCGCCGACCGTGACGACACGCGTCGGGCCGGCGCCGGAGATTTCGTCGAGCCCTTCTTCGCCGGCGACGACCGCGGCGGCGTCGCTGCCGAGCCGCGCAAGCGCCTCGGCATAGATCGGGGCGTAATCGGGGCGGGCGATGCCGATCAACTGGCGCGTGACATGCGCGGGATTGGCGAGCGGGCCCATCAGGTTGAAGATCGTCCGCCGCCCGATCTTGCGGCGGATCGGGGTGATGCGGCGCATCGCGGGGTGATGGTTGGCGGCGAACAGGAAGCAGATACCGAGGTCGCGCAGCGTCGCCTCGGCCTGCGCGCCGGCGCGCTCCATATCGAGCCCGAGCATCTCGAGCGTGTCGGCCGCGCCGGCCTTCGACGAGGCGGCGCGGTTGCCGTGCTTGGCGACCGGCACGCCGCAGGCGGCGACGACGAGGCTGACCGCGGTCGAGACGTTGAGCGTGTGCTGGCCATCGCCGCCGGTGCCGCAGACGTCGATCGCGTCGACGGGGGCGGCGATCGGGACCAGCCGCTGGCGCAGCGCGCGCGCCGCCTCGGCGATCTCGATGCTGGTCTCGCCGCGTTCGGCGAGGCGGATCAGGAAGTCGGCGACCCCTTCCTCGCTGGTGCGCGCATCGAGGATGTCGGCGAACGCCTGCGCCGCCGACTCGCGCGCCAGCGGCGACGACGGATCGGGCAGCAACGCCACGCTCGTCACGCGGCGATCCGCCCCGCATGGTTGACGCCCGCGAGTCGCAGGAAATTGGCGATCAGTTCGTGGCCATGCTCGGTCGCGATGCTTTCCGGGTGGAATTGCACGCCGTGGATCGGCAACTCGCGGTGGCGCAGGCCCATGACCGACGCGTCACCGGCGGTGGCGTTGACGACGAGGCAGTCGGGCACGTCGGTGACGATCAACGAATGATAGCGGGTGGCGGTGAACGGCGACGGCAGCCCGGCGAAGACGCCGGTGCCGTCATGCTCGACCGGGCAGGTCTTGCCGTGCATCAGCCCGCCGCGCACGACCTTGCCGCCGAAATGCTGGCCGATCGCCTGATGGCCGAGGCAGACGCCGAACAACGGCCGGCGTGCTTCCGCGCAGGCTGCGACCAGCTCGAGGCTGACCCCCGCTTCGTTGGGCGTGCACGGGCCGGGTGAGATCAGGATCGCCTGCGCGCCGCTCGCCAACGCCTCGGCAGCGCTAAGCGCGTCGTTGCGGACCACGCGAACCTCCGCGCCCAGTTCCATGACGTAATGGACCAGGTTCCACGTAAAGCTGTCGTAATTGTCGACCACCAGGATCATGCGTCCGCCATAGCCGATGCGCCGCCGACCGCAACCGCCGAGCGACCCGGCGGACGACAGGAATATTGCAACGGCGCAAAGATTCGTCATGGCTGGGCAAACCGTGACGCGGAGAAAAGCGCCACCCCTGCGCGTTCGCGGGACCAAGGAGAAAGACGATGCGCCGTCCGATGATCGCCGTGCTGAGTGCCGCCATGCTGGTGCTGCCAAGCGGAGCCATGGCGCAGGTCGAGTCGGCCGGGGATGCCGGGCGCGCGCCGCAGCGCGTGCGCAGCGTGACGCTGGAGGGCGACGAGAAATGCCCGGTCGCGCAGGGCGACGAGGTGGTGGTGTGCAGCCGGCTCAACCCCGACGAGCAATTCCGCATCCCCAAGCCGCTGCGCGACAGCGCGGAGCCGGCGGCGAAGAATCAGGCGTGGGCCAATCGCGTCGCGACCGCCGATCAGGTCAGCCGCGTCGCGGGTGGGTTGCCGGACACGTGCTCGCCGGTCGGTTCGGGCGGGCAGACCGGCTGCGCACTGGCGATCAACCGCGCCTGGGCCGCGGAGCGCCGCGCGGCGGAGAAAAACGATTCGATGATCCCAGGGGGCGGTAAGGATCTGCGGACCGGACAATAAGCGCGGTCCCGGGTAGAGCCCGGGACGACGGGGAAGCCGAAGTTACTGTCCGAAGTCAGGCGTCGATGCGTGGCGCACCGCCTCGCGCGCGGCGGCGAGGATGGCGCCGGCCTTGGCGTCGCATTCGCGTTGTTCGTAGACGGGGTCGCTGTCGGCGACGATACCCGCGCCGGACTGGACGTGGATCGTGCCGTCCTTGACCACCGCGGTGCGCAGCACGATGCACGAGTCCATCGAACCATCGGGCGAGAAATAACCGACGCCGCCGGCATAGGCGCCGCGCTTCTCGGGCTCCAGTTCGGCGATGATCTGGCAGGCGCGGACCTTGGGCGCGCCGCTGACGGTGCCGGCCGGGAAGCCCGCGAACAGCGCGTCGATCGCGTCATGCTCGGGCGCGAGCCGGCCGACGACGTTCGAGACGATGTGCATGACGTGGCTGTAGAATTCGATGCCGTAGCTGTCGGTTACCTGCACCGTGCCCGGCGACGCGACACGCCCGACGTCGTTGCGGCCGAGGTCGAGCAGCATCAGATGCTCGGCACGCTCCTTGGGATCGGCGAGCAGGCTGTCGCGGTTGGCGGCGTCCTCCAGCGCGGTCTTGCCGCGGGGACGGGTGCCGGCGATCGGGCGAATCGTGACCTCGCCGTCGCGGGCGCGGACGAGAATCTCGGGGCTTGAGCCGGTCAGCGCGAAGCCGGGGAGGTCGAGATGGTAGAGGAACGGCGACGGGTTGATGCGGCGGAGCGCGCGATACAGCTCGAACGCCGGGAGCGGAAACGGCGCGGTGAAGCGCTGCGCGAGCACGACCTGGAAGATGTCGCCGGCCGCGATATACTCCTGCGCGCGCGCGACCATGTCCGCGTAGCGACCAGGGGCGAGCGTGGGGGCGAGTGCGATCTCGGTCAGGTCGGCGCGGGCGCGCGGCGGCAGCGCGCTAGCGGCGAGGCGGGCCTCGACCGCATCGAGGCGATCCTCCGCCTCCGCGATCTGCTTGTCGGGCTGTCGCGCGGCGTCGGGCCAGACCGGCGCGACCAGGAACAGTTCGTCGGCGAGCCGGTCGAACATCAGGATGACGGTCGGGCGCACGAACATCAGGTCGGGTAGGCCGAGCGCATCCTGCTCGGGCTGCGGAAGCTTCTCGACCAGCCCGATCGTCTCATAGCCGAAATAGCCGACGAGGCACGCCAGCGCGCGCGGTAGCTCGGGGGCAATTCCATGCGGATCGACGCGACGAGGTCGCGCAACGCTGCCAGCGTCGGCGCGGCGCAGGGCGCGAAGGCGTCGCGATCTTCCAGCCAGCGCGAGTTGATCTCGGCGGCGTCGCCCTGCGCGCGCAGCACGAGATCGGGGGCGAGGCCGATCATCGAGTGGCGACCACGTACCGCGCCGCCCTCGACCGACTCGAGCAGGAAGTCGCCGCGGCCGGGCTCGATCAGCTTGAGCGCGGCGGCGACCGGCGTCTCGGTGTCGGCAATCCGCCGCCGCCAGATGAGCGCGGGGCGACCGGCGGCGAGCGCCGCGGCCGCCGCATTGGAGGCGTCACTGTCCGGCGTCGCCACCGAGCAGGTCCTTCTTCAGCGTGGCGATGGCATCGGGGTAGCGCTTGGCGCCCTGCGCGGCGGCGACGGCATTGGCGAATTGCTGCGCATATTCGCCGCCGATCGAGCGGCCGAGATCGGCGCGGGTCGCCTGGATCGCCGCCGGCTGCTTGCTGGCGTCGCCGGGGACGATCTGCTCGACGCGCAGCACCAGCCAGCCGCGACCGTCCGGCGCCTGGATCGCGCGCGCGCTGCCCTGCTTCATCCCGAACATCATCGCGAGCACCGGGTTCACCTGCCCCTGATTGGCGGTGATCTGCGCGCGGGTCGCCTCGACACGCTCGACCGGCGCCTTGACCCCGGCCTGTGCGACCGCCGCGGCAAGCGGGGTGCCGGCGTTGACCTTGGCGACGATCGCGTTGGCGGCCGCCTGCGCGGCGCGGCGGGCGCGATCGGCGGTGAGGTCGGCGACGACCTTGGCGCGCGCCTGTGCGAGCGGAACCGGGGTGGCGGGGACGATGCGGTCGAGCGCGGCGATCGCGAAGCCGCCGTCCTGCCCGATGCCGACCGTCGTCGGCGTGTCGCCGTCCTCGGCCGCGAAGCCGGCGGCGATCACCGGCGCGAGCGTCGCGTCGGGCTGCGCCTGCGGCTGGTCGGGGTTGATGCCGCTCGACAGCACGGCCGGGGTGGCCTGCACGGTGAGCTTCTGGTCGCGGGCGACCTCGGCGATGTTGGCGTTGTCGGCGAGCGCATCCTCGACCGCGTCGCGGATCTTGCCGATCGCGTCGTTCGCCTTCTGCTTGGTCAGCGCGGCGACGATCTCCGGGCGGGCCTGCGCCAGCGTCTTGCCGGGATCCTGCGTGACCTTCTCTACGCGCGCGACGACGAAGCCGATCGCGCCGCGGACCGGGCCGACGACATTGCCCTGCGACGCGCCAAACAAGGCGGCGGCGACGGCGGGCGAGGTCTGGGTGGCGAGCGCGGATTGCTCGACCGCGGTGACCGTGCGCGCCTCGAGCCCGGCGGCGCGCGCAGCGGTGGCAAGCGGGGTGCCGCCCTTGACCTTGTCGGCGAGCGCCTGCGCCGCCTTCTGGTCGAGGACGGTCGCCAGCGTCACGTCGCGGAGCGGCTTGGGCGCGTATTTCGCCTTGTCGGCGTCATAGGCCTTCTGGATTTCGGCGTCGCTGGGCACTGCCTGTGCCGCGACCTGCTGCGGGGTGACCAGCGCGTAGCGGATCACGCGACGCTCGGGCGTGGTGTAGCGCGCGACATTGCGCTTGTACCAATCCTGCACCTCGGCGTCGGTCGGCGCAGGGCCGGACATTGCGGCGGGGATCAGCGCCGCCTGACCGGCGCGACGCTCCAGCAGGAGCGAGGCGTAGCGGAGCGCGAGCTGCTGCGGCACCTGGCTGGCGCCCACGGTCGGTACGATCAGGAACTGCGCCATCGTCTCGCGAGCGATCTCGCGCTGGACCTGTGCGTCGGTCATGCCGCGCTGCGCGATCAGACGGAGATAGGCCTGCTGGTCGAACTGGCCGGTCGCCCCTGCGAAGGCCGGGATCGCCTTCAGCTCGCTGCCGACCAGTGCGCGGCTGACGCGCAGTCCGTGTTCCTCGCCGAACGTTTCCAGCGCCAATCCGGTGAGCGAGCGGGTGATGAGGCTTTCGACCCCGCCGGCGCGCACGAAGGTCGCCATGTCCAGATCGGGCTGTTGCTGACGCGCGGCGCGGATCTCGTCCTGCGCGCGGCGGCGGATGTCGTCGGCGGTCACCTTCTCGCCGTCGACGCTCGCCAGCGGGTGCCCCAGAAGGCCGCCGCCGCTCGCCAGACCGGTGACGTCGCCGGCCGCGAACGCCAGCGCGATCACGATCAGGATGCCGAAGGTGACGATCATGCCGACCTTCGAATGGATGATGCCGCGGAGGAAGCTGAGCATGGAAGAGGCAGACCGGGACCAGGAGTGAAGCTCGTCGCTTTAGGCACAGGTCCGGCTGGCATCAAGCCGCGCACGCGTCTAACAGGTTTAACAAGCGAGTAGGAGAACGATGGTGCGGCGCAAGCTGGTGGCGGGCAACTGGAAGATGAACGGCGATCTGGCGTTGCTGGCGGAGCTGGACGCGATGGCGACGGCGGCGGCGGCGCATCCGGATGTCGATGTCGCGATCGCGGTGCCGGCGACGTTGATCGCGCCGGCCGCGCAGCGCGTACCGGGGCTGGCGATCGGCGCGGAGGACGTCCACGAGGCGGACGGCGGCGCCTATACCGGCTGCGTCTCGGCAGCGATGGTGCGCGAGGCGGGCGCGCGCTTCACGATCGTCGGCCATTCGGAACGGCGCGAATATCAGAACGAGACCAGCCAGGACGCCTGGGCGAAGGCGGCAGCGGCGCGGCGGCAGGGGCTGTCGGTGATCCTGTGTTGCGGCGAGACGGGCGCGGAGCGCGATGCGGGCCGGGCCGAGCGGGTGGTGCAGGCGCAGATCGAGAAGTCGCTGCCCGAAAAGGCGCATGGCGACTGGCTGACGCTGGCCTATGAACCGCGCTGGGCGATCGGCAGCGGGCGGACGCCGACGCTGGAGGAGATCGGAGCGATCCATGCGATCGCGCGTGCGAAGATGCGGCAGCTGATCGGCGATGCGGCTGATGGCGTGCGCATCCTGTACGGCGGATCGGTGACCGGCGACAATGCGCGCGCGATCATGGCGGTGCCGGATGTGGATGGCGCCTTGGTCGGGGGAGCGAGCCTGACCGCGGCGAAGTTCGTGCCGATCATCGAGGCGGCGGGGTGAGAGTGATCCAGCTGGCTTGAACCATCTTCCGTCGTCACCCCGGACGAGTTCCGGGGTCCACCGTCCCGCAAAAGCACCGGCTTGCGCGTTTGCGGAACGGTGGATGCCGGAACGGGGCCGGCATGACGGGTGAAGGTCGAAGGTGATGCTCTGTTTGGATGGATCGCACTTTATATAACGCGCCGTCGCCCCTGCGGAGGCAGGGGCCTATGGCTGTCGAGTTTTTCGGCGAGCCGACACATTAGCGAGGGGATTTGCGTCAGAACTTGCGCGGCACGATGCAGACATGGGCCCCTGCCTGCGCAGGGGCGACGATTTTTGGGGCAGAGCGTCTCTCTTCTTCGTCGCCGGGATGACGTGGGAAGTTGATCAGCCGAAACGCTTCTTCAGCAGCGCCCATGTCGCGCGCAGGCCATAGGCTTCGCCGCCTTTCGGACGAGCGGGCCGTGGCGACGGGCGCCAGGCGAAGGTGTCGAGGTGCGCCCAAGGGACGCTCGCCGGCACGAAGCGACGCAGGAACAGGGCGGCGGTGATCGATCCTGCGAAGCCGCCGTCGGGGGCGTTGACCATATCGGCGATGTCGGACTTCAGCATGTCGTCATAGCCGTCCCACAGCGGAAGCCGCCACAGCGGGTCGTGCGTCGCGGTCCCGGCGGCGAGCAGGTCGGTGGCGAGCGTTTCGTCCTGCACGAACGTCGCGGGCAGGTCCGGCCCGAGCGCGACGCGCGCCGCGCCGGTCAGCGTCGCGAAGTCGATCAGCAGGTCGGGCGCGCCCTCGACCGCCTTGGTGAGCGCGTCGCCGAGGATCAGCCGGCCCTCGGCATCGGTGTTGGTGTTCTCGACCGTCAGCCCCTTGCGCGTCGTCAGCACGTCGCCGGGGCGGAAGGCGTTGCCGGCGATGGCATTCTCGACCGCCGGGATAAGGAGGTGGAGCCGGACCTTGAGCCGCGCCTGCATGACGAGCGCGGCGAGCGCCAGCGCGTGGGCGGCGCCGCCCATGTCCTTCTTCATCAGGCGCATCCCCGCCGATGGCTTGATATCGAGCCCGCCCGAGTCGAAGCAGACACCCTTGCCGACCAACGCGACGCGCGGCGCGGCGGGATCACCCCATTCGAGTTCGATCAGGCGCGGCGCGCGGTCCTTGCTCGCCGCCTGTCCGACCGCGTGGATCATCGGGTAACCGGTGGCGAGCGCGTCGCCGCGGGTGACGGTGACGGTCGCGCCATGTTGCGCGGCGAGCGCGTCGGCCTCCGCCTCCAGCTCGGCCGGGCCGAGGTCGCTGGCGCCGGTGTCGACCAGATCGCGGACGCGCGCGGTGGCGGCGGCGAGGCGGACGGTCTCGTCGATCGCGGCGACCTCGGTGGTGAGCAGTACGCGCGGCGCGGCGGGCTCGACCTTGCGGTAGCGGGCGAAGCGGTGTTGCGCGAGCAGCCAGCCGAACCCGGCCGCGCCGGTCGCGCCGCCGTCTGCGAGCCGGTAAATGCCCTCGGGCAGCGAGTCGCCGAGCGAGGCGATCCGCCACGGCGAATCGAGCGGCTCGTTGCAGACCAGCAGCATCGCCCAATCGTCCGCCGCCTCGCCGGGCAGGATCGCGCGGTTGCCGGCGCGGCCGGTCACCTTGTTGGCGGCGACCGCGGTGCGGACGCGAACGGGCTGCTCGGCGAGCCACTCGGCGAAGCGATCGGGGTGGACGACGTGGATGTCGCGAGCGGGCTGGCCGCGATCGGGCTGGAGCAGGGCGCTAAAGTCGGTCATCGCGGGACCAAAGCAGGACTTGGGGCGGGGCGCAACGCGTGCGGTTCCCTTGGGCCACGCGCCATCCTACATCGCGCGCATGACGACACATTCGACTCGCATGTTGATCCTGGGCTCGGGCCCGGCCGGGCTGTCCGCCGCAATCTATGGCGCGCGCGCCGGGATGGCGCCGATCGTGGTGCAGGGCATCCAGCCCGGGGGCCAGCTGACCACCACCACCGACGTGGAGAATTATCCCGGCTTCAAGGAAGTGATCCAGGGGCCGTGGCTGATGGAGCAGATGCAGGCGCAGGCCGAGCATGTCGGCACGCGCTTGATGTGGGACACGATCGTCGAGGTCGACCTGACCGCGCGCCCGTTCCGGCTGATCGGCGACGGCGGCGATGTCTATGAGGGCGAGGTGCTGGTGATCGCGACGGGCGCCCAGGCCAAGTGGCTGGGGCTCGACAGCGAGGACGCCATGAAGGGCAAGGGCGTCAGCGCCTGCGCGACGTGCGACGGGTTCTTCTATCGCGGCAAGAAGGTGGCGGTGATCGGCGGCGGCAATACCGCGGTCGAGGAGGCGCTATACCTCACCAACCACAGCGACGACGTGACGTTGATCCACCGTCGCGACACGTTGCGGGCGGAGCGGATCCTGCAGGAGCGGTTGTTCGCGCATCCGAACGTCAAGGTGCTGTGGAACAAGGAAGTTCGTGAGTTCGTCGACGGCGGCGGGAATGCCGGGCTGGTCGCCTTGGAGCTGGAGGACACCGTCTCCGGCGCGTCTTCGCGGATCGATGTCGAGGGCGGGTTCGTGGCGATCGGGCACCATCCGGCGACCGAGCTGTTCCGCGGGCATCTCGCGCTCGACGAGGATGGGTATATCGCGGTCGAGACCGGCTCGACGCGGACCAGCGTGCCGGGCGTGTTCGCGTGCGGTGATGTGATGGACAAGGTCTATCGCCAGGCGGTGACCGCGGCGGGGACCGGGTGCATGGCGGCGCTGGATGCCGAGCGCTTCCTCGCGGCGGCGGAGTTCGAGGCGGTGAAGGAAGCGGCGGAGTAACGGCGGGAACGCCGTCATTCCCGCGGCGGTGGGAATCCAGACGTGCTGTTCTTTGTAAGGGTCGCGCAATCAGAGGTTCTGGATCCCCGCCGGCGCGGGGATGGCGGCAGGAAATTAAACCAGCGCCTTGCCGGCGACGAACGTCACCAGCGCGCCGAATGTTTCGAGCATCTCGCCGTCGACCTCGTCGTCCTCGATCACGATGCCGAGCCGGTCTTCGATTTCGGTGAGCACGCCGGCGACCGCCATCGAATCGAGTTCGGGCAGCGCGCCGAACATTGGGGTGTCGGCGCGGAAGGCGGCGACGCGTTCGGGGGCGAGCGCCAGCACGTCGACCAGCACCGCGCGAATGGTCGTCTCGATTTCGCTCGTGCCTTCGGGAATCACGCAACCTCCACCTTTGCCGCGTCGCTCCCGGCGGCATGTCGGCGTCGCGTTAGGCGCAAGGGGTGGATTCCGCAACGCCTGAGCCTAGAAGCCGAGCCATGGATGCTGTGCCGCGCCCGATCGACCATGTGCTGCTGGGAGCGCCGCACGCGCCTGCGCTGATCGATCGCGAGGGGTCGGTCGATTACGTTGCCGCCGAAGAGGCGGTGGCGCGGCTGGCGGGGTGGCTGGCGGGGCTGGGGCTCCCGGCCGGCGCGCGGGTCGCGACGTGGTTGCCGAAGACGCGCGTGGCGTGCTGGATGCCGCTGGCGACGGCACGCGCGGGGCTGGTGCATGTGCCGGTCAATCCGGTGCTGCGGCGCGCGCAGGTCGCGCATATCCTTGTCGATAGCGGGGCGGCGCTGCTGCTGACGCAGGAGGCGCGGGCGACGACGCTGGAGGCGGATGACGTTCCGGGCGACTGCCGGGTCGTGACCGAGGCGCGGACGGGTGATCCCTTGCCGCGGTCGGACGCCGATCCCGCCGCACTGGTCGCGCTTCTCTATACCTCGGGGTCGACGGGACGGCCGAAGGGGTGATGCTCAGCCATGCCAATTTGTGGCTGGGAGCGGTCGGGGTGGCGCAGTATCTGGGGATCGCGCCCGACGACCGCGCGCTGGCGGTGCTGCCGCTCGGGTTCGATTATGGGCAGAACCAGCTGCTGTCGACATGGGCGGCGGGTGGGTGCGTCGCGCCGCTCGACTATCTGACGCCGCGCGATGTCGTGAAGGCGGTGGCGCGGTTTGGAGCGACGACCTTGGCAGGGGTGCCGCCGCTGTGGACGCAGCTTCTGGAAAGCGAATGGCCGGACGAGGCCGCGGGGCAGTTGCGGCGACTGACCAATTCGGGCGGCGCGCTGACACCGACGATGGTGCAGACGCTGCGGACGCGGTTCCCGGCGGCGCGACTGTTCCCGATGTACGGGCTGACCGAGGCGTTCCGCTCGACCTATCTCGATCCCGATCTGGTCGACAAGCATCCCGATTCGATCGGGCGTGCGGTGCCATTCGCAGAGGTGCTGGTGGTGCGGCGCGACGGGGCGCTGGCGGCGGCGGGCGAGCCGGGCGAGCTGGTCCATGCCGGACCGTTGGTCGCGCAGGGCTATTGGCGCGATGCCGAGCGGACCGCGCTGCGCTTCCGGCCGGCGCCGGCGGCGTCGCGTTATGGCGGGTCGGCGGTCTGGTCTGGAGACACGGTGGTGGCGGATGGTGATGGGCTGCTGCGGTTCGTCGGACGCGACGACGAGATGATCAAGAGCGCGGGGCACCGCATCAGTCCTCAAGAGATCGAGGAAGCGGCGACGGCCGGACCGGAGACCGCCGAGGCGGTCGCGGTCGGTGTGCCAGACGCGAGGCTGGGGCAGGCGATCGTGCTGGTGGCGCGCGGCGAAGCGGCGGCCGAGGCGGCGTTGCGCGAACGGCTCAGGCGCGACCTGCCCGCCTATATGCAGCCATCGCGGATCGAGTGGCGCGCGGAGTTGCCGCGTAACGCCAATGGCAAGCTGGACCGAGCCGCCATCGCGGCTTCGGTGAAGGAGGCGGGCGCATGAAGCCGATGGGGCCGATTCCGCCCGCCTTCGCCGCGCAGCGCGCCGCGCTGGCGATCGGCGGGCACGATGCCACGGCACTGGTCGCGGCGCATGGTTCGCCGCTGTTCGTCTATGACGCCGCGTTGATCGCGGCGCAGGTGGCCCGTTTCCGCGCGACGATGCCGGGGGAGATCGACCTGCATTATGCGATCAAGGCCAATCCCTTGCCGGCGTTGCTGGCGCGGGTCGCGCCGTTGGTCGATGGGCTGGACGTCGCCTCGGCAGGCGAGTTGTCGCGCGCGCTGGCGGTCAAGCCGGGGGCGGCGATCAGCTTCGCGGGGCCGGGCAAGCGCGACGACGAACTTATGGCGGCGATCGCGGTGGGGGCGACGATCAATCTCGAATCCGCGGGCGAGGCGCGGCGCGCGTTGGCGGCGGGCGAGCGGCTCGGGATCGTTCCGCGTCTCGCGGTTCGGGTGAACCCCGATCTGGAGTTGCGCGGCTCCGGGATGAAGATGGGCGGGCGTGCTTCGCCGTTCGGGATCGACGCCGAGCATGCCGCGGCGGTGGTACGTGAGGTGATCGCGGCGGGGGCGGACTGGCGCGGCTTCCATATTTTCGCGGGCTCGCAGGCGCTGGATGCGGCGGCGGTGATCGAGACGCAGGCGGCAACGCTGGCGCTCGCCGCGCGGCTGGCGGAAGAGGCAGGGGCGGTGCCGCCGCTGGTCAATCTTGGCGGCGGGTTCGGGTTGCCGTATTTCGCGGGCGACGTTCCGCTGGATGTTGCGGCGGTCGGGGCGGCGCTGAGTGAGGCACTGGCGGCGCGTGGCGACGTGTTGCGCGACAGCCGCTTCGCGATCGAACTGGGGCGCTGGCTCGTCGCGGAAGCGGGCGTGTATCTGACGCGGGTTGTCGACGTGAAGCAGAGCCGTGGCGAGACGTTCGTCGTGGTCGATGGCGGGCTGCACCATCAACTGGCGGCGAGCGGCAATTTCGGGACGGTGGTGCGGCGGAACTATCCGCTGGCGGTGGCGGGGCAGATGGGCGCAGTGGCGGAAGGCGAGGCGTCGGTGGTCGGTTGCCTGTGCACGCCGCTCGACCGGCTCGGCGATCGGGTGGCGCTGCCGGTGGTCGCCGAAGGTGCGGTGATCGCGATCTTTCTGGCGGGTGCCTATGGCGCGACCGCGAGTCCGGCGGCGTTCCTGGGGCATCCTGCGCCCGGTGAGATCGTCGTGTGAGGGGGCGAGCGAGCTGAACGCTCGCGCGTTCGCTCCTCACCCAGCTCCGACTAAGCCTTCGCTTCGCAAAGACTAAGTCTGCGCAACCCTCTCCCCTCTTCGAGGGGCGAGGGAAGAGCCCTGCATCCCTTAACGGAACAGCAGCGCCAGCGCGCCGATCAAGGTGGCGCCGCCGATCGGCGCAATCAGCAGCAGCACGACGTTGAAGCCGATGATCGCCGCCAGCGCCTTTTCCTGACCGGCGGTCAGTCGCGGGCGGGGGCGCTGGGGTTGCCACGGCGGGGGTGGTGGCTGATCGCGGAAGTCGACGAACATGCGCTGCCTTTGCGAAAGAGGGACGCCGCCCCCTTTAGCATGGATCGTTCGAACGATCGCCACGCTGCTTTCGTCATCCCGGATCTGATCCGGAATCCCGCTTCCTTCCGGTAGCCGGCGTTATGCCGCCTGCGGGATCGGATCGCGGCGGCGGTGGCGGATGTGGTCGTCGATCGCGTCGACGATCCGGTCGACCAGCTCGGGCGGCAACGTGTGTCCCATGCCGTCGATCTCGAGCAGCCGTGCGCCGTGGATTGCCTGCGCGGTGGCGCGACCGCCCGCGACCGGCACGAGCGGATCGTCACTGCCGTGGATGACGAGCGTCGGCGCGGTGATGCGACGCAGGCGATCGGTGCGGTCGCCATCGGCGATGATCGCAGCCATCTGGCGAAGGAAGCCGGTCGGGCAGCGGTTGCGCAGCGTCTCGGCGCGGATGCGCTCGGCCATGATCGCGTCTTCGATCGGGAAGCGCCCACCGACCGCGCGACCGGCCATCGTGCCGTGCGCGACGATCGCCTCGATATCCTCGCTTTTGGGGTGGCGCAGCAGCAGCGCGGTGGCGCGCATCGTCGGGCGCGAGCAATGCGGATGCCCGGTGGTCGACATGATCGAGGTCAGCGTGCGCACGCGCTCTGGCCAGCGCGCCGCGATCAATTGAGCGATCATTCCGCCCATCGACGCGCCGACGACATGCGCGCGATCGATGCCGAGCGCGTCGAGCAAGCCGATGCCGTCCTGCGCCATGTCGGTGAGCGTGTAGGGGACCGCGGGTACGCGCCCGAACTGCATCTGCATCGCGGTCCAGACGATGTGCGGCGCGCCGCGTTCGTCGAACTTGGTGGAGAGGCCGACGTCGCGATTGTCGAAGCGGATGACGCGATAGCCGCGCTCTACAAGGGCATCGACCATCGACTGCGGCCAGCGGACCAGTTGGGCACCCAGGCCCATCACCATCAGGATCGGTTGACCGTCGCGCGGTCCTTCGTCCTCATATTCGATCTGGATACCGTTCGCCGTAATCGATGCCATAATGTGCTCCTTAAGACCTCCCGAATGTCACTCCGCGAAATTGGTTGGATGCTTGTGCGCCTTGTCACATTAATGCAACGTTTCCGGTTCTGGTTCCGATCGTTTCTTTCCCGTACTCTCTTGGGTGTCCCATGGTAGAACGCCTCCATCTCGAGCAATTCCTCCCGTACCTGCTGTCGGTCACCTCCAACCGGGTCAGCGGACGGATCGCGGGTGCCTATGAGGCGGCGTTCGGCTTGACGGTGCCCGAGTGGCGGCTGGTGACGCTGATCGCGGAATATGCGCCGGTTACGCAGGCGCAGCTCGGCGAGCGCAGCCGGATGGACAAAGTGACGGTCAGCCGCGCCGCAATCGCGCTGACCGAGCGCGGATTGCTGACGCGGACCCCCAACGCCACCGACCGGCGGTCGCACCATCTCCGCTTGAGCCCGGAGGGCGAAGCGCTGTACGCGCAGGTCGCGCCGCAGGCCGTCGCGCTGGAGCGCCGGATTTTCGGACGCTTCGACGCGGACGAACTGGCGCGGTTCACGGACATGCTGCGGCGGATCGACGCCGCGGCCGAGGAGGAAGACTGAATGGCGCAGCTGCCGTTGATCGCGGGCGTGGAACTGGGCGGCACGAAGTGCATCGCGGTGCTCTCCAGCGGACCCGACGCGATTCTCGAGGAAGTGCGCGTTCCGACCACCCGGCCCGAGGAAACGCTGCCCGCGCTGGAGGCGGCGATGGACAAGTGGCGCGGCGTCGCGGCGATCGGGATCGCCAGCTTCGGCCCCGTCTCGATCGATCCGCAATCGCCCGATTACGGGAAGATCACCTCGACGCCTAAGCCGCATTGGGCGGGCACCGACGTCGCGCGACGGCTGGCGGCGCGCTATGACGTGCCGGTCGGCTTCCACAGCGACGTGGTCGGCGCAGCGATGGCGGAGGCGCGCTGGGGCGCGGGACAGGGGCTGGGCGACCTCGCCTATGTCACGGTCGGGACCGGCGTCGGCGCTGGCATGATCGCACACGGGCGGCCGGTCGACGGGTTGACACACAGCGAGTTCGGCCATGTCCGCCCGCCGCGGCTGCCCGGCGACGACTGGGCGGGATCGTGCCCCTATCACGGCGCGTGCGTCGAAGGGCTGGCCGCCGGACCGGCGATCGCGGCGCGGACGGGCGTCAAGGGCGAGGACCTGCCGCATGACCATCCGGCGTGGGAAACGGTGGTCGGCGCGCTGTCGTCGCTGTTCGCGACGCTGACGCTGACCGGGGTGCCGCGTCGGATCGTGCTGGGCGGCGGCGTGATGGTCGGCAACCCGTGGTTGCTGCCGCGCTTGCGGGCGGCGACGGCGACGAGCCTGAACGGCTATGTCGCGTTGCCGGCGGTAGCGGACATGGACACGTTCATCGTGCCGGCGGCGCTGGGCGGTAACGCCGGCCCGCTGGGCGCGGTGGTGCTGGGCGCGCAGGCGCTGGAGGATCGGACCGGGATCAAGGTGCTGGCGGCCTGATTGTTGCCCCCACGGCCCAAGGCCGGGGCGGCGGTAAAGATCGTTCGAGACGCTTCCGTGTTCCTGCGCACGCAGGAACCCAGAGCCGCACACGACATCGTTCAATACTCTGGGCTCCTGCGTGCGCAGGAGCACGGGGCATTTCGGTCGCGGATCGCCTTAACCTAGCGCATATGCCTCCGCCGCCGCGACCTGTTCGTCGCTTGGGCGTAAGCCAGTGTAGAGGACGAATTGATCCAGCGCCTGAAGCGTCGCGATCTGGGCGCCGGTGACGACCGTCTTGCCGGCCGCCATCGCCGCGCGGAGCAACGGTGTTTCGACCGGCTTGGCCACCGCATCGATCACGATCTGCGCGGCGGCGATCTGGTCCGGGGTGAAGGCGAGCGCGTCCTGGTCCGCGCCGGTCATGCCGAGCGGGGTGACGTTGACGAGCAGCGGCGCGTCCCCGGTCGCCTCCGCCTGCCAGCGGCAGCCGAGCCGCTCGGCCAGCGTGCGGCCGGCCGCCTCGTTGCGCGCGACGATCGTGCCGTCGGAGAAGCCGGCGTCCACCAGCGCGGTTGCGACCGCCTTGCCCATCCCGCCGCTGCCGCGCAGCAGGAACGGCACGCGCGGCAGCTCCGCGATCAGGTCGCGCACCGCGCTGTAATCGGTGTTGTAGCCGAGCAATTCGCCGTCGGTGTTGACGATCGTATTGACGCTGTCGATCGCCGCGGCGCTGTCACGCAGGCCGTCGAGCATCGGGATGACGGCTTCCTTGAACGGCATCGACACCGCGCAGCCACGAATGCCGAGCGCGCGGATGCCGGTGATCGCGCCGGCCAGATCGTCGGTGGTGAACGCCTTGTAGACGTAATCCAGCCCGAGCGCGTCATAGAGATGGTTGTGGAAGCGTGACCCGAAGGTGCCGGGGCGCGCGGCGAGCGACATGCACAGGCGGGTGGCGGGGCCGATCGGCGGCTTCATCGGCAGATCCTTGCGGTTCAAAGGGGAAGGGCGGGTTGCACGAGTTCCTCGTCGCGCAGGATGCCCGACAGCGTCAACCCGAGCAGCCGTATTCCGCCCGGCGCCGGCAGCAACGGCGCGAGCAGCCCGCGCCCGAGATCGAGCAGTTGCGCCTGCGTGTCGATGGTCCCCGTGAGCGACCGGGCGCGGGTGAGCGTGGTGAAATCGGCGCGGCGCAGTTTCAGCGTCGCGGTCCGCCCGCGCACGTCCGCCCGCTCGACGCGGGTCCAAGCGGCGGCGGCGACCGTCTCCAGCGCGGCGTCGATCTCGGCCGCGTCGGTAAGGTTGGTGTCGAAGGTGCGCTCCGCGCCGACCGACTTGGCCTGACGCTCGGCGCGGACCGGGCGGTCGTCGATCCCGCGCGCCGCGCCGTGAAGGTAGTCGGCGTGGCTGCCGAAATGCGTGCGCAGGAACGTCGTCGGGCGGTCGCGCAGGTCGGCGCCGGTGTGGATGCCTAGCCGCGCCATCTTATCGGCAGTGACCGGACCGATGCCGTGGAAGCGCTTGACCGGTAACGTGGCGACGAACGCTGCGCCCTTGGCGGGCGGGATCACGCACAGGCCGTCGGGCTTGTTCTGGTCGGAGGCGAGCTTGGCGATGAACTTGTTGTAGCTGACCCCGGCCGAAGCGGTGAGCCCGGTGTCGGCCTTGATCCGCGCGCGGATCTCGGCGGCGATCGCGCTGGCCGAGCCGAGCGCGCGGCGGTCCGCGCTGACGTCGAGATAGGCTTCGTCGAGCGACAATGGCTCGATCGCATCGGCATAGTCGGCGAAGATCGCATGGATCTGCCGGCTGACCGCGCGGTAGACGTCGAAGCGCGGCGGCACGAACACCAGCTCCGGGCAGCGCCGCGCCGCGACCACGGAGGGCATGGCAGAGCGTACCCCGAAGACACGCGCCTCATAGCTGGCCGCGGCGACCACTCCCCGCGCGCGGTTGCCGCCGACCGCGACCGGCCGCCCGCGCAACTCTGGGGCGTCACGCTGTTCGACCGACGCATAGAAGGCGTCCATGTCGATATGGATGATCTTGCGGCTGGCAGAGACTTGATCGGCCATGCAGTTCAACGACCTAGCGGCTCCGTGACAGGGTACGGCATGGGGTGCCGCCGCGGGTGGCGAGATTATCCGACGATCGCCGAAGATGCCAGTCCGATCGGGAACAAAGGAGGAATATGGCCGCGATTGGCTTCGTTCGCGCGGGGTTTGCGCGTGAGTGGGTGTTGGAACCGTTGGTGCGCGCCCAACGCGACTTTCGCGCCATTGTGGCTAACCTCGCGGACGATTTGCGCTACACGCATCGCTATGTGCACCATTTCGCCCGCCGCCCTGCTGTCCGGTCTTGCGCTTGCCACGAGCATGGTGGGCGGTTCGGCGTTCGCCGCCGATTATGCCACCCGCGATGTCGGCGCGTGGATCGTCGCCGCGAGCAGCGACCAGAAGGGGTGCTTCATCACGCGGACCTATCCCGCGCCACGCGGCACCATCCTTCAGTTCGGTCTGGACATGGATGGCAGCAACCGGCTGACGTTGCTCAATCCCAATTGGTCGGTTCGCGCGCGCGAGCAGTTGCGGCTCGACTTCCAGCTCTCGAACTCCGCTTTTCCGCGGCACCTTGCGATCGGTATCGCGCCGCAGGAAAGCGGGGCTTCGTTACCGACTTCGGCGCGACCTTCCCGCGCAGCTTCGCCACGTCCGCCTATCTCAAGGTACGGCGCGGCGACGTGCCGATCGAGGAGCTCAAGCTGGACGGGAGCGGCGCCGCCGTCGCCGAGCTGCGTCGCTGTGTCGATCGGCAACGCACGCCGGTTATCGGCAAAGCGGCGCGCGGTGGTGGCGATCGCATTCCACTCGACCCGTTCGCTAGTGAAGGTCGACGCGATTCGAAGAGGTGAGAACCAGATCATTTTGGTTCAGCAATGGTTAATAGGAAAGTATTTCCGACTTTCGCAAAAGACCTGAAGCATCTTATCACGAACATCCGCGCGAGTTACACCTCGGCTCGACGTGCGTCGGGCTCGCTTTATCGCCTCGACTATTGCCGCTGCGTTACGTTCCGGGCTCCCTCTGCGGGCTAGAGATTATTTGGAAGATTGTGATGCTTACCTCCTTTGCGAAACTCTCCCCTGCAATTGCGATCCTGCTTATCGCCCCGACGCTTGGCGGTTGCGCCACCAAAAAGTATGTGCGCGAGCAGATCCAGCCGGTCAGCGCGCGGGTCAGCACGCTGGAGACGCAATTGCAGGCCACCGACGGCACCGCCAAGCAGGCGCTCGCCGAGGCGCAGGCCGCGTCGGGACAGGCTCAGCAACAAGGGCAGCGCCTTGATCAGTTGAACGGCCGCGTCGATGGCGTCGAGCAGCGGCTCCAGCAGCAGGAGCAGCGCGGCAAGCGTCCGCGCCACTAAGTACGCCGCGCGAGCGCGATTCCGCCATCCGGCTTCGCGATGGCGGGATCGTTGCGCGACGGATAAGCGGCGTAGCGGTGGCATCTTGCGGTCGTCGCGCCCGCCGTTGACAAGATCCGGTGGCCGTCCGCAATGGGCGACCGCTCTCGATCCGTGGCGATAGAAAATGATTTCACCGATATTTGCCGGCCTTGCGCTGGTAATCGCCACCGCGTCGTCCGGTGGCAAGACGAAGCCGCATCGTCCAGCCGAGGCACCGGTCGCGACAGCGGTCGCCGAGCCGGTCCTGCCGCCCTCGGCCGAAGCGCTCCGCGTCGCCGACTGGATCGCGTCGTCGCGCGACAATCATGCGCTGCCCTATGCGGTGATCGACAAGCAGGCGGCCGCATTGCTGCTGTTCGACGGCAGCGGAAAGATGGTCTCGCAGGTGCCGGTGCTGATCGGTATCGCACCGGGCGACGATGCGACGCCGGGCGTCGGGAGCAAGAAGCTCGGCGAGATCGGTCCGGCCGAAAAGACCACGCCGGCCGGACGGTTTCTCGCCAAATTCGGTTATGCCGCAGGCCGTCAGAAAGTGCTGTGGGTCGATTACACCAACAGCGTCGCGATCCATCCGATCCCCGGCGACGCCGCGCGGTCGGAGAACCGCCGCGCGCGGATGCTGTCACCGGAACCCGACGACAATCGCATTACCTTCGGCTGCATCAACGTTCCGCGCGCCTTCTACGCCACCGATCTGCGGCCGTTGTTCCAGCAGAAGGGCGGTTACGTTTATGTCCTTCCCGACAGCAAATCGCTCGAGGAGGTGTTCCCCCGGTTGCGCGTCCATGCGCTGACGGCGGAGCGGGGTGCTTAGGTCTCTTACACGCGCTGCCGTGGATCGATCCTAACGCAGCGCGCGTACCGCTGGTGTATCGAGGCAGGCGAGCATCGCCGCCGGGCTGGTACCGGGCGTCGGCGGCGGCGTGGTGGCGACCGGGATTTCGACCGTCCGTCCGATCGCGACCGCGTCGAAGCCGGTGCGGCCGAGGCACTTCATCGCTGCCTCCAGCATGCGCGGCGGTGTGTCGCGCGCCTCGTAGGAGAGGCGGAACGTGCCCCAGTGGATCGCGAGCGCCCGCGCCGCGCGCAGCCGCTCGAACACCAGAGCGGCATGGGCGGGGCCGATATGAGCGCCTGAAGCCATCTGGCCGGGGACGAAGCGGAAGGCTCCGATCGGGAGCAAGGCGAGCCGGATCGGGCCGAGCGCGGCGGCTTCGGCGGGCCAGTTTCCGTCGCCGAAGCCGGTGTCGCCCGCGACGAACAGATTGCCGCCCGCCGGTAACTGCACGACGAAGCTCGACCAGAGCGCGCGGTTGCGATCGGCGAACCAGCGGCTGCCCCAGTGATGGTTGCGGGTGACGGCGACGCGTACGCCGGGGCGGACCTGCACCACGCCGCGCCAGTCGAGCGCGGTGGAGCGCGCGCCGGTCTGCGCGATGACGCTGTCGTTGCCGAGGCTGGTGACGATCGTCGGCCGGTCGCGCTGCCACAGCCGCCTGAGCGTCGCTTTCTCGAGATGATCGTAGTGATTGTGGCTGACCAGCACGAGGTCGATGCGCGGCAGGTCCTCGAAACGCACGCCAGCCGCGGCGACGCGGCGCGGGCCGAGGCCGAGCGGGCCGGCGCGCTCACCCCAGACCGGATCGGTGAGGATGTTGAGGCCCTGCGTCTGCACCAGCACGGTGGCGTGGCCGATCCATGTCACGAGCATCCGCGTGCCGTCGACGCGCGCGGGCGGCCGCGTGGGGGTGACCGCAACCGTCTCTGGCCAGGCGGGGCGGTCGTCGCTGCCGGTCAATTGTCGCCAGATGAACCCACCGCGGCTGCCGCCGGCAGGCGGCGCCATGGTGTCGTCGCCATCGGGGTTGAAGAAGCGGGCGCCGTCATAATGATCGGTTGCCGGGCCTTCGTAATAGCGCCGGTCGAGGAAGCGCGGGACGATCGTGATCGCGAGCCCGACCGCGATGACGATCAACAGCGTGGCGGCGAGGACGGTCTTGGCGATCTTGCTGGCGATCGGCACGCGCCGTTCCTTCCGCGGGAGGTGAGGTGGCGGAATGATCGCGGGGTGGTTTCGATCCCGATGCGGACGGGCGTTCGTCATTGCGAGCGTAGCGAAGCAATCCAGGGTTGGACCAGGACGCCCTGGATTGCTTCGCTACGCTCGCAATGACGTAGAGGGAGTGCCGCCAACTCCGGCTTCCGCCGGGGCGACGTTTGCCCTTTTACTGGCAGGCGAGACACTCGTCATAGTCGGTGGTTTCGCCGATCGAGAATTTCGGCGTAGCGATCGTGTTGTCGGCCTCGACCCCGCCCGATCCTTCCGAGCCCGCGAACCCGGCGCGCTGCACCGACTTGGAGCGGAGATAGTAGAGCGACTTGATCCCCAGTTCCCATGCACGGAAGTGGAGCATCAGCAGGTCCCACTTCTCGACGTCGGCGGGGATGAACAGGTTCAGCGACTGCGCCTGATCGATGTAGGGCGTGCGGTCGCCGGCGAGTTCGAGCAGCCAGCGCTGGTCGATCTCGAACGAGGTCTTGTAGCAGTCCTTTTCCTCCTGACTGAGGAAGTCGAGGTGCTGCACCGATCCGCCGTGTTCGAGGATCGAGTTCCACACCGACTCGGCGTTCTTGCTCTTCTCACTGAGCAGTTTTTCCAGATACGGGTTCTTGACCGCGAAGCTGCCCGAGAGCGTCTTGTGCGTGTAGATGTTCGCCGGGATCGGCTCGATGCACGCGCTGGTGCCGCCGCAGATGATGCTGATCGACGCGGTCGGCGCGATCGCCATCTTGCAGCTGAACCGCTCCATGACGCCGACATCCGCTGCGTCGGGGCACGGCCCGCGCTCATGCGCGAGCACCATCGACGCCTCGTTCACTTGCGCGTTGATCTGCTTGAACATCCGCAGGTTCCAGCTCTTGGCCATCGCGCCTTCGAACGGCAGCCCGCGCGCCTGCAGGAACGAGTGGAAGCCCATCACGCCCAAGCCCACCGACCGCTCGCGCGCCGCGCTATAGGCGGCACGCTCCATGCCGGGTTCGTGGCGGTCGATATAGTCCTGGAGGACGTTGTCGAGGAAGCGCATCACATCCTCGACGAAGCCCTTCTCGTCCTTCCACTGATCCCAGGTCTCCAGGTTGAGCGACGACAGGCAGCAGACCGCGGTGCGATCGTTGCCGAGATGATCGGTGCCGGTCGGCAGTGTGATCTCGCTGCACAGGTTCGAGGTCGAGACCTTCAGCCCCAGCTCGCGGTGATGCTTGGGCATCGTCGAGTTCACATGGTCGGAGAAGACGATGTACGGCTCGCCGGTCGCCAGCCGGGTTTCGACCAGCTTCTGAAACAGCGCGCGCGCATCGACGGTGGCGCGGACGGTCTTGTCCTTCGGCGACAGCAGCTGCCATTCGGCGCCCTCGCGCACCGCCGCCATGAAGGCGTCGGGGATCAGCACGCCGTGGTGGAGGTTGAGCGCCTTGCGGTTGAAGTCGCCGCTCGGCTTGCGGATTTCGAGGAACTCCTCGATCTCGGGATGCGAGATGTCGAGGTAGCAGGCCGCCGAGCCGCGGCGCAGCGAGCCTTGTGAAATCGCGAGCGTCAGCGAATCCATGACGCGGACGAATGGGATGATCCCGCTGGTCTTGCCGTTCAGCCCGACCGGCTCGCCGATCCCGCGAACGTTGCCCCAATAGGTACCGATCCCGCCGCCGCGCGACGCGAGCCAGACGTTCTCGTTCCACGTCTTGACGATGCCGTCGAGGCTGTCGGGGACCGAATTGAGGTAGCAGGAGATCGGCAGACCGCGCCCGGTGCCGCCGTTCGACAGCACCGGCGTGGCCGGCATGAACCACAGCTTCGAGATGTAATCATACAGACGCTGCGCATGCGTCTGATCGTCGGCATAGGCGCTGGCGACGCGGACGAAGAGGTCCTGGTAGCTTTCGCCGGGCAGGAGGTAGCGGTCCTTGAGCGTTTCCTTGCCGAAATCGGTCAGCAGCGCGTCGCGGCTGTGGTCGACGTCGAGCGGGAAGGGCGCGGTGCGCGCACCATGCTTCGCCATCGCCTGTTCGGTGGCGGTCGCCTCTGCGGCCCCCTGCGTGGTCATCGCTTCGATCATGTCTGTGCTCATCGCCTCGGCGTCCGTGGTCGTGAAGTTCATGGTCTCGCGTCCCGCCTGTCGTTGGTGCGATCCGTTCGGATCGGCTAATCTGAATGTCCGGTCGATCGCGCCAGCGATGGTGTGCACCCCGCGCCACCTTACTACCACTAGCGGCGCGACCCGGCCTCTACCTCTACAGATTGTGGCAGATGCGCATCCTGGGCAAGAGCCTTATTGGGTCCGTTCCCGGCCCCAATCGCGACGACGCGCGGAGTTCCGCCGTTTCTCGGAACGCAAGCGGAGAAAAATTTTTCGCCGCATCCGGGTCGCGGTTGGGCGGATCGTGGTGCTGTTGCCCCGGCCCCGCCACGCTTATAGAGCGTCGTCATGACGATTGTGATCCGTACCGCCGACCTGATCGAGAGCGTCGCCGACGCGCTTCAATTCATCAGCTACTATCACCCGATGGATTATATCCGCGCCTTGGGCACCGCCTATGAGGCGGAGCAGTCGCCCGCCGCCAAGGATGCGATCGCGCAGATCCTGACCAACAGCCGGATGTGCGCCGAGGGGCATCGCCCGATCTGCCAGGATACCGGGATCGTCAACGTGTTCGTGAAATGGGGCATGGACTGCCGCCTCGACGACAACAGCCGCTCGATGCAGGATGTCGTCGACGAGGGCGTGCGCCGCGCCTACCTGCACCCGGAGAACAAGCTGCGCGCCTCGGTGCTCGCCGATCCGGCGTTCACGCGTCGCAACACCAAGGACAACACGCCGTGCGTGCTGCACGTCGAGATGGTGCCGGGGAACACCGTCTCGGTCGATGTCGCGGCCAAGGGCGGCGGCAGCGAGAACAAGTCGAAGTTCAAGATGATGAACCCCAGCGATTCGATCGTCGACTGGGTGGTCGAGATGCTGCCGCAGATGGGCGCGGGCTGGTGCCCGCCGGGGATGCTGGGCATCGGCATCGGTGGCACCGCGGAGCATTGCGTGCTGCTGGCAAAGCAGGCGCTGATGGAGCCGATCGACATGGGGCCGCTGAAGGCGCGCGGACCGCGGAACGATATCGAAGCGCTGCGCATCGAGATCTTCGACAAGGTCAACGCGCTCGGTATCGGCGCGCAAGGGCTGGGCGGCCTGTCGACGATCCTCGACGTCAAGATCAAGGACGCGCCGTGCCACGCCGCGGGCAAGCCGGTGGCGATGATCCCGAACTGCGCCGCGACCCGCCACGCGCATTTCACGCTCGACGGCTCGGGGCCGGCGTTCCTCGAGGCGCCGAAGCTCGCCGAATGGCCGGACGTCAACTGGACCCCGGACGAGGCCGCGATCCGCGTCGATCTTGACACGCTGACGCCGGAGGTGGTGCAGTCGTGGAAGCAGGGCGACCGGTTGTTGCTGAACGGCAAGATGCTGACCGGGCGCGATGCGGCGCACAAAAGGATCGCCGACATGCTGGCGAAGGGCGAGGAACTGCCGGTCGAGTTCAAGGGTCGCGTGATCTATTATGTCGGCCCGGTCGACCCGGTCGGCGAGGAAGTGGTTGGCCCCGCCGGCCCGACCACCGCGACGCGGATGGACAAGTTCACGCGGATGATGCTCGATCAGGGGCTGCTCGCGATGGTCGGCAAGGCCGAGCGTGGGCCGGCGGCGACCGAGGCGATCCGCGAGGCGAAGAGCGCGTATCTGATGGCGGTCGGCGGCGCGGCATATCTCGTCGCGCGCGCGATCAAGGGCAGCAAGGTCGTCGGCTTCGCGGATCTCGGGATGGAGGCGATCTACGAGTTCGAGGTGTCCGACTTCCCGGTGACGGTGGCGGTGGATGCCGAGGGCAACAACGTCCACCAGCTCGCGCCGCTGGTGTGGCGCGAGAAGATCGCGCGTGAGGCGTTGCTGGTCGGGGCCTGACAGCGCTTTTCGTTGTTGCGAGCGTAGCGAAGCAAGCCAGGGCGTCCTGGTCCGGCCCTGGATTGCTTCGCTATGCTCGCAATGACGGACGGGCTCAGGCCCGCGGTCGCCGGCCCCAGGGTTGCTCGCGGAACCACTTGGTGATGATGTATTTGGTGCCCTCCAGCACCGCCATCCCCTCGTGCAATGTCGCGGTGTTCGGGCTGCCGTCGGGGTTCATGTTGTCCCACACCAGCAGCATCCCCTTGCGCGGTGCCACCCGCAGGCCACCCTTGGGGAACCAGGTCGCGCCGCCTTCCTCGACCTCGTTGAGGTAGATCATCGCGGTGACGGTGCGCTGCCCGCCATTCTCGCGCATCGCCGGCCAGTAACTTTCCGCTTCGTGGAAATAATCGTGGTGCGCGCGGAAGAGCTGGCCGGGGGCATAACGCTGTCCCTGCATCGTCTCGCCGAACTCGGGTGCGATGCCAAGTGAGGCGGCGATATATTCGTCGATCTGGCGAATGCCGTCGGCGTTGCGATCCATGTCGCAACTGTCGCTGGTGCGGCTGGCCGGGCCACCGCGATCGCTGAACAAGGTCGAGGGACGGCGGTTGCCGTCGATCACCTGCACCAGCCAATCGCAATTGGCGGCGTCGAGAAAGTCGGGGCAGCGCCACGCGGCGATGGTTTCGCTGGGCAGGCGCTGCATTCGGGGATCGGCGTCGAGCCGCGCCGCCACCGCCGCGCCTTGCTGGGCGCGGACGGCGGACGGATGGCCGGGCGGGGTGGTGGCAAGCGACATGCTCGCCGGTTTGTCCCGCCCCGCTGCGACTTTCAAGCCACCGACGTCACTCGAAGATGCCGTGGATCACGTCGACCACCGTGCCATCCTCGATGTCGACGAGCAGCGCGTCGTCGTAATAGCGGACCCAGCGATATGGCTCCTCGGCATAGGGGAGCCGGTACGCATAAGGATCGTAGATCCAGTAGCGCGGCGTGTAGAGCACCGGAGCGAGCGCAAAGCCGACATCGAAGCGACGGTAGCCGCTGTTCCAGCCATAGGGCGCGTAATAGCGCGGCAGGCGGAAGGCGGAGCGCTGCTCGGCCCGGTAGCGGTTCCAGTCATATTGCGGTTCGCGACGCCAGCCGCGATCCCAGCGGCCGTCACGCTCCGACCGCCAGACTGCAGCGGGCGGGGGTGCGCCGCGCCGGTCGTATTGGCGACGACCCGGCTCCGCGCTCCAGTTACGATCGGGCGCTACCTGCGCGGGACCGCGCCAGTCGTCGCGGCGCTGCTGCACGTCGCGGTCGCGACGCCAGTCGCCGCGCGGCCCCTCGGGCGCGCGGGCGCTCCGCCAGTCGCCGTCGGGCGAAGGTGGGCGCGCCACGCCATCTGGACGGGGTGCGCCCGGCTCGCCACCGCGCGCCCAGCGCGGCGCGTCACGACGTTCGCCGTCACCCTGACGATCCCAGCGCTGCGGCGCTGCCTCCGGCGGGCGGGGCGCATCGGCGACCCGCGCGGGGCGTTCGGGCGCGCCGGGAGTCGGCATCGGACGTTCCGCGCGCTCGCGCCGCCACTCGCCACGGTCCATCGACCGCTCGTCCCGCTGCTGCGCCAATACCGGCGGCACCAGTGCCGTCATCGACAACAATCCCGCCACGATCGCCTTCAGCATCGCCATTCTCCAAACCTCATGCCATGCTTGTGCTACGGCAAGCGAGAACGATGACTGAACCGCTCGTGCAGCGGATTGAAAGCTACGCGCTATCCTTCAGCAGAATCGCGCGCACGCGCTCCAGCAGCACGCGGCGCGGATAGGGTTTGCGGATCAGCCGGTCCTCGCTGACGCCTTCCATATCGGACGGATCGGCATGGCCGGTGACGAACAGCACTTCGACATGCCGGTGCAGATCGTGCACGCGCCGCGCGAACTGGATGCCGGTCATGCCGGGCATCGCGATATCGGTGACGACCAATCGGATCGCAGGTTCGTGGAGCAGCGCCTCCAGCGCCGACTCGCCGTCCGCCGCCTCGACCACGCGGCAACCCGCCTCGCGCAGCGCCTCGACCGCGACCTGGCGGACGCGATCGTCGTCGTCCAGCACCAGCACCGTCACGCCGTTCAACAGCTCGGCCGACGTGGCGGCATGATTGTCGGTCGTCGTGGCAGCGGCTTCGCTGGCGGCGCGGGGGACGAACACGCTGACCGTGGTGCCCACGCCCGGCGTGCTGTCGATCCGCACCCCGCCGCCCGATTGCTTGGCAAATCCGAACACCTGCGCCAGCCCGAGCCCGGAGCCCTTGCCCACCTCCTTGGTGGTGAAGAACGGCTCGAACGCGCGCGCCAACACCGCTTCGGACATGCCGGTGCCGGTATCGGTCACCGCGACGCGGACATAGTCGCCCGGCGGCGGTTCCTCGGCGCGCTCGGGCCGCCTGAGCGTGGCGTTCTCGACCGACAACACCAAGGCGCCGCCGTCCGGCATCGCATCGCGCGCGTTGATCGCGAGGTTGAGGATGATGAGTTCCATCTGCGTCGCATCGACCAGCGCGGGCCAGATGCCGGGCGGCGTACGCGTCTCGATCGCGATATCGCGTCCCAGCGTGCCGCCGAGCAGGTCGAGCAGGCCGGTGACAGTGCGGTTCAGGTCGACGACCTTCGCCTCCAGCCGCTGCCGCCGCGAGAAGGCGAGCAACTGGGCGGTCAGCGCCGCGCCGCGTTCGGCGGCGATCCGGATATGCTCCAGCCGGGTTTCGAGCCGCGGATCGAGCAGCCCGCGCTTTCCCGCGGCGACCAGCGAGTCGACATTGCCGAGGATCACCGTCAGCAGATTGTTGAAATCGTGCGCGACCCCGGAGGTGAGCTGCCCGATCGCCTCCAGCCGCTGCATCTGGTGAAGCGTCTCCTCGACGCGCTCGCGCTCCGCGATCTGTTGGGTCAGTGCGGCGGTACGATCCGCGACGCGCGCCTCCAGCCGCTCGCCGGCGAGGTGCGCGTCGGTCACGTCGATCGCGCAGGCGGTATAGCCCTGGAAGGCATCGCCGATGAAGCGGGGTCGCGCCTCGATATGCATCCAGCGCGTCGCGCCGTCCCGTCGGAGCAACGGATGCTCCCCGCTGAGCGCGCGTGGGCGGGCGAACCATTCGTTGCGTGCCTTGAGCGCGGCGTCGCGGCGATCGGGGCGCAGCAGGTCGGTCCAGCCGCGCTCGCCGAGTCGATCGGGCGCGACGCCTAGGATCGCCTCGAAGCCACGGTTGGCGAAGGTGACGTTGCCATGCGGGTCCGTCATCCACACCAGAGCGGGCAGGCTGTCGGCGAGCGTTCGGAAACGCGCCTCGCTCTCGCGCCATGCCTCGGTCTGCAATTTGCGCGCGGTGATGTCGATGATCGTGCCGACGACACGGACGCAGACATCGCCGTCGAAGATGCCGCGCCCGCGCACCGACAGCCAGCGGACGCCCCCGACGCGTTCCTGTGCGACGCGATATTCGACGTCGAACGCCGCTCGCTCCGCCGGATCGACGACGCGCGGGAAGGCTTGCTGCAAGACCGGGAGATCTTCGGGTTCGACCAGCGACTGGAACGCCTCGCGGGTCAGCGGCTGGCTGTCGGGCGGGAGCGCGTAGAGCGACATGCCGAGCGGAGAACAGGTGAAACGATCATGCTCTACGTCGTAATCCCATGTCCCGATCTCCCCCGCCTCGGTCGCCTGTTCGAGTGAGGCGCGACTGCGCGCCAGCGCCGCACGCGCGCGGTGGTGATCGGTGCGGTCGATGCCTTCGATGAAGATCGCGGTGACGTCGCCGGTTTCGTCGGTGATCGGCTGGCAGATGAAGTCGATCCAGAAGTCGCGCATTACGCCTGGCGTGCTGGTCGGCAGCTGCACCGGCATGTCGACGGCGCGGAACGGCTCGCGGGTGCGACGGATCTCGTCCAGCCGCTCGATGAAGCCGGCGGCGGCCACCTCCGGCAGGGCCTCCGCATAGCGCCGCCCGATCAGCGTGCGCCCGCCGCTCATCCGCTGATAGGTCGCGTTGGCGAGTTCGATCATATAGTCCGGCCCGCGGAGTACCGCGATGAAGCCGGGCGCCTGATCGAACATCTGGCGGAGGCGCTCACGATCGCGCGTCGCCGTCTCGACGATGCGCATCCGCTCGGTGACGTCCGACACCACGCCCAGCACCCCGCCGACGGTGCCGTCGTCGAGCATCACGGCGGACAGCGACATGTCGAAATGGACGGTGGTCGGCAGTCCGTCGGCGAGAAGGTCGAAGCGTTGGTTACCGACCGTCACCGTCCGGGCGGTGGTGAACACCGCGTCGACCATCGGTGACACCACGTCCCACCCGCGATGCCACCTCTTGTCGGCGGGCTGCCCCAGCGCGGCCGGATGCCGCTCGTGCAGCAGCGCGGCGTACGCGTCGTTGTAGAACACGCGACGCTCCGCGCCCCAGATCAGCAACACCTGCGCGCCCGCCGGCAACAGCAGTTCGAGTGCGCTGCGCAGCGGTGCGGGCCATGTCCCGAGCGGGCCGAGCGAGGTGCCCGACCAATCGGTCGCGCGGAGTAGCTTTCCGATTTCTCCGCCCAGCGCAAAGGGTTGCCGGGAATCATCCGCGCGGGAGAAGGGAGGCATCATCCAGCCTAATGTAGCTTAGCGGATGCATCGCGAATAGTTGGCAAAGTCGCGGTCGCACCGGTATTCCAACGGCATGAACCCAGCCTTCCGCTCGCTGCATCGCCACGGGATGGTGCGCGTCGCCGCCGCCACCCCGCTCGCCACCGTCGGGGACGTCGCGGCCAATGCCGAGGCCGCGATCGCGATCGCGCGCACCGCGGATGCCGCCGGGGTCGATCTGGTCGTCTATCCCGAGCTGAACCTGAGCAGTTACGCGATCGACGATCTGCACCTGCAATCGGCGTTACAGCGCGCGACACGCGAGGCGATTGCGGCGGTGACGGCGGCGAGTGCCGAGCTGCGCCCGGTGCTGCTGGTCGGAGCGGCGCTGGAGCGCAGCGGGCGGCTCTATAATTGTGCGCTCGCGATCGCACGCGGGCGCGTGCTGGGGGTGGTGCCCAAGACCTTCCTGCCCAACTACCGTGAATATTACGAGAAGCGCTGGTTCGCGAGCGGCGCGGGGCTGACCGGGCTGACGATCGCGATCGATGGCGAGGAGGTGCCGTTCGGGACCGACCTGATCTTCGCCGCCGAAGACCTGCCGAACTTCGTTTTTCATGCCGAGATCTGCGAGGATTATTGGGCGCCGACCCCGCCCTCGACGCACGGTGCGCTGGCCGGGGCGCTGATCTGCGCCAATCTCTCGGCGTCGAACGTCGTGATCGGCAAGTCGCGGGAGCGGATGATGCTGTCGGCGTCGCAATCGGCGCGGGCAATGTGCGCCTATGTCTATTCCGCCGCCGGTCCGGGCGAGAGCACGACCGATCTGGCGTGGGACGGGCAGGGCAGCGTGCATGAACTCGGCGAGCTGCTGGCGACCTCCGATCGCTTCGCGCATGAGCCGGGCCTGACGATCGCGGATGTCGATACCGAGCGGCTGGTGCAGGATCGATTGCGCAACGGCACGTTCAACGACGCTGCCGTCTTCGCCGGTCATCCTGAGACGCGCTTCCGTCGGATCGGCTTCCGGCACCAGTCCGAGTTCGCCGACGTCGGGCTGAAGCGCGAGATCCGCCGCTTTCCCTTCGTGCCCAACACGCCCGGCAAGCTCGACGAGGATTGCTACGAGGCGTTCAACATTCAGGTCGAGGGCATTGCCAAAAGGCTGGTCGCGGCGCGCGCGCAGCGGCTGGTGATCGGCGTGTCCGGCGGGCTCGACAGCACGCACGCCTTGATCGTCGCCGCCAAGGCGCTCGACCGGCTCGGGCGGCCGCGTACCGACATCCTCGGCATCACCATGCCCGGCTTCGCGACCAGCGCAGGGACGAAGGACAATGCGTGGAAGCTGATGCGCGCGCTCGGGATCACCGCCGAGGAGATCGATATCCGCCCGGCGGCGACCCGTATGCTGGAGGACATGGGGCATCCGTTCGGGCGCGGCGAGCCGGTCTATGACGTGACGTTCGAGAACGTGCAGGCAGGGCTGCGCACCGATTATCTGTTCCGCATTGCCAACCAGCGCGACGGGCTGGTGGTCGGAACCGGCGACCTTTCGGAGTTGGCGCTCGGCTGGTGCACGTACGGCGTCGGCGACCAGATGAGCCATTATGCGGTCAATGCCGGAGTGCCGAAGACGCTGATCCAGTTCCTGATCCGCTGGGCGATCGGCACCGACCAATATGATCGCGAGACCGATGCGGTGCTGGAGGCCATTCTCGGACAGGAAATCAGCCCCGAACTGGTTCCGGGCGAAGAGTTGCAGAGCACCGAAAGCAAGATCGGGCCGTATGCGCTCAACGACTTCTTCGCGCATTATCTGATCCGGCACGGACTCGCGCCGTCGAAGGTCGCGTTCCTTGCGTGGCATGCGTGGCACGATGCGTCGGCGGGGCGCTGGCCGCTCGGCTATCCCGAGAACAAACGCACCGCCTACGACCTCGCGACGATCACGCTTTGGCTCGAGCGGTTCCTGATCCGCTTCTTCCAGACGAGCCAGTTCAAGCGCTCGGCGATCCCGAACGGGCCGAAGGTTTCGGCAGGCGGTGCGCTGTCGCCGCGTGGCGACTGGCGCGCGCCTTCCGACGGCACCGCGGCAGCGTGGCTGGCGGAGCTGAAGGCAAACGGGCCGGGGATTTAAATGAATCCGTCATCCCGACGACGAACGGGGAGGTGATCCCCTCGATAGCTCGCAGGCTTCCCTTCCTTACAACCGGGTCGTAGAAGGCGCCATGCTACAGGCAAGTCCGGGTTTCTCGCTCTCAACGCGTCCGGCAGCGCTCGCGCGCTGGCTCTATTGGGTCGCCGCACTGATCGTCGCGATGGTGGTGGTCGGGGGGATCACCCGCCTGACCGAGTCAGGGCTGTCGATCACTCAGTGGAAGCCGATCAGCGGGGTGGTCCCGCCGCTCACACAGGCGCAATGGCAGGCCGAATTCGCCAATTACCAGCGGATACCGGAATATCAGCAGCTCAACCGCGGCATGACGCTGGATGGGTTCAAGGCGATCTTCTTCTGGGAATATCTGCACCGGCTGCTCGGGCGCGTGATCGGGCTGGCCTTCGCGCTGCCGCTGTTGTGGTTCGCGGTGAAGCGGCAGATCCCGCGCGGTTATGGCTGGCGGCTGAGCGCGTTGCTGGCGCTCGGCGGGTTGCAGGGGGCGATCGGCTGGTGGATGGTCGCGTCGGGTCTGTCGGTGCGCACCGACGTCAGCCATCTGCGGCTTGCGACCCATCTCGGCACCGCCTTGTTCATCCTCGGCGGGATCGTCTGGACCGCGCGCGACCTGAGCGCACTCGCCGCCAACCCGCTGGCGCGTCCCGCCAAGCTGCGCACCTGGCCGGCGCTGGTGATCGTGGCGCTGGCGGTGCAGATCACCCTCGGCGCGCTCACCGCCGGGCTCGACGCCGGTTATGCCTTCTCGAGCTGGCCTCTGATGGGTGACGCGTGGTTTCCCGCGAATGTGCCGATGCTGACCCCGGCGTGGAGCAATGCGATCGACAATCCCGTGGTGGTCCAGTTCCTGCACCGCTGGATCGCGTTCGTCGCGGCGGGGGCGTTGGTCTGGCTGGCGTATCAGGCGCGGAAGATGCGCGCCGATCGTGTCGCCGCAGCGGTGGCACTGCTGGTCGTGGTGCAGATCGCGCTCGGCATCGCGACCTTGCTGTCGGGGGTCGAGATCGTCGTTGCGGTGGCGCATCAGGCGAATGCCGCCCTGCTGCTGATCGCCACCGTCGTCGCGGCGCACGCGGTCAGCCGCCGCCGAGCGTAGAAGCGCTTGAAGCCTCCGCAGGTCGTTCAGGTATCATAATACCGGTCAGCAAACCCGCGGAAACCTTGACAGGATCGTCGTCGCGCGGCATTGCGCCGCCATCGACGCGTACACCCGGCGGGGTGGCGCGTTTTTCTCTTTCGACGCGAATATGAAGGTCACCAGGCACCATGAAGGCGCTGATGAAGACCACCAAGGCGGCCAAGCCGTACGAGGTGGAGAAGAAGTGGCACATCGTCGACGCCACCGACCTCGTGGTCGGTCGTGCGGCGGTGGTGATCGCCAACGTGCTGCGCGGCAAGCACAAGACCAGCTTCACCCCGCACGTCGATTGCGGTGACAATGTCATCGTCATCAACGCGGACAAGGTGCGGTTCACCGGCAACAAGCTGACCGACAAGGTCTATTACAAGCACACCGGCTATGCCGGCGGCATCAAGGGCATCACGCCCGCCAAGGTGCTGGAGGGCAAGTTCCCCGAGCGCGTGCTGGAGAAGGCCGTTGAGCGCATGATCCCGCGCGGTCCGCTGGGCCGTCAGCAGATGCGCAACCTGCGCATCTTCGCCGGATCGGAGCATCCGCACGAAGCGCAGAACCCGGAAGTCCTCGATATCGCGGCCATGAGCCGCAAGAACAAGGTGGGCGCATAATGTCCGACAACCGCCAGTCCCTTTCCGATCTGGGTGCGGCGCTCCAGCAGCAGCGCGAGACCACCGACGGCGAGCAGGTCGAGACGACCTCTTCCCCCTCGGCCGACGCGTATCTGGCCGGTGACGTGCAGGAGCCGGTGCAGCGCGCGCCGCTGCGCGCGCAGGAAATCGACAAGTACGGCCGCGCCTATGCGACCGGCCGTCGTAAGGACGCCGTCGCACGCGTCTGGCTGAAGCCGGGCTCGGGCAAGATCACGATCAACGGTCGCGATCAGGAAATCTATTTCGCGCGTCCGACGCTGCGCCTCGTCATCAACCAGGTGTTCGGGATCACCGAGCGCGAAGGTCAGTATGACGTGATCTGCACCGTCAAGGGCGGTGGCCTTTCGGGTCAGGCCGGCGCAGTGAAGCACGGCATCAGCCAGGCGATCACCCGCTACGAGCCGGCGCTGCGCGCACCGGTGAAGGCGGCAGGCTTCCTGACGCGCGATCCGCGCGTCGTCGAGCGTAAGAAGTACGGCCGCGCCAAGGCACGTCGTAGCTTCCAGTTCTCGAAGCGCTAAGGTCAAGCGGGCGGTTCCGGCTCGGCCGGCACCGCTCGACGACATGGCGTACCAGCGATGGTGCGAAGGAGCGGTCCGGCAACGGGCCGCCCTTTTGCTTTGGGTGCGGTCAGTCGTCTTCGCGCTCGGCCGCGCCACGCAGCACCAGGTACCCCGATAGGCCTGCCAGCAACGATCCCGCGAGCACGCCGAGCTTCGCCTCGGTCTGCAACAACGGGGCGGCCGGGAAGGCTAGCAACGTGATGAAGATGCTCATCGTGAAGCCGATCCCGCACAGCAGCGCGACGCCGAGCAACTGACGACGGCTGGCGTGCGCGGGCATATCGGCCCATCCCAGCCGGATCGTGAGCGATGCCGCGCCGAACACGCCCGCCAGCTTGCCGATGAGCAATCCGCTCGCGACGCCCAGGGTCACCGGTGCGGTGAATGCCTCGGAAGACAGGCCGAGCACCGGGACGTCGGCATTCGCTAGCCCGAAGATCGGCACCACGATGAACCCGACGGGCAGGTGCAGCGCGCGCTCGAGACGGTGGAGCGGACTGCTGCCCTTCGCCCCGTCGCGCGACGGCACACGGTCGATCGGGATCGTCAGCGCGAGCATCACGCCGGCCAGCGTGGCGTGAACCCCCGATCGCAGCAAGAAGACCCACAGGATCACGCCGACGAGCAGGTAGGGCGACAGCCGCCGCACACCGCCTCGGTTGAGCGCGACCAGCACGGCGACCGCACCGATCGCACCGGCCAGGTCGGGCAGCGAAACATGGGCGGTATAGAACAACGCGATGATCACGACCGCGCCGAGATCGTCGATGATCGCCAGGGCGGCGAGGAACACGCGCAATGCCGCCGGCACGCGATCACCGAGCAATGCGATGACGCCGAGCGCGAAGGCGATGTCGGTCGCCGCCGGGATCGCCCAGCCGCTGGCGGTCCCCCCGCGGTTGAAGGCGAGATAGAGCAGCGCGGGCGCGATCATTCCACCGGCCGCGGCTGCACCCGGAAGGATGCGGCGGCGCCAGGACGAAAGCTCGCCGTCGATCAACTCGCGCTTGATCTCCAGCCCGACCAGCAGGAAGAAGACGGTCATCACTCCGTCGTTGATCCAGTGGCCGAGCGAGAGCGGGCCGACCTGGCTGTGGAGCAGCGCGTCGTAAGCGGGGGCGAGGGTGAGTTGGCGAGGATCAGCGCCACCACCGCCGATGCCATCAGGACGATGCCGGAAGAGGACTGTGCATGGAGGAAGGCGCGGATCGTGCCAAGTCGCCCGGGGACGTGGTGCTGCATCGCCGAGGCTGTGAGGGATGCGCGATGCTGAGGCAAGGCAGTGAGCCACGATCGCACCGCCGGCACATACCGGCGACGGGTCAGGTGATGTTATGCTGCGTCGCTGGTTAGGAACGTCCGCAGCCGGTCGGCCATGTCCTGCAACGTCACCTGCGCGATGTCGCTGTCCGCACCCCGGGAGGTTCGCAGCAGGTCCGCGATCGCGAGCTGGATCTGCGTGATGTGGTCGATGCGCTGGAGGCTGGCCATGTGCCGGCGTAGCGTCGCGTCGTCGCTGCCCAGATCATAGGCGAGGTCGGCCAACATACTCGACGCGAGCACCAGCTCGGCGGCGAGCGCCTGCGCCAGCGGGCGCGGTACGCCAGCCGTCGGCACCTCCCCGTCCGGCATCGGCATTGCCGCCATCGCGGTCATTTCGAGCACATCTTCATGACACCGGCGACCAGCGCGTCGCTGGCGACCGGCTGCGACACCATACCGCGCGTCAGCGTATAGCCGCCGCCGCTTTCGGCCGGGGCGAAGGCATAGCCGCCCGCCGCGTTGAGCGCGCGCAAGCCACCCGCACCATCCTCGTTGGCGTCGAGCAGCAGCACGCCGACCGCATTCGCCGCCGCCGCCTTCGCCGCAGAGGCGAACAGCAGCGAGATCGACGGACGCTCACCCGCGACCGGATCCTTGGCGAGCAGGCGCAGCGTGCCGTTCGGCCAGCTGTCGATCACCAGATGGGCGTCGCCGTTCGGGGCGAGATAGATCGTGCCCTGTTCCGGCTTCATGCCGTCGGCCGCGACCACCACCTTGGCCGCACATTGCTCGGCGAGTTTCTCGACCATGCTCTCGACCAGCCCCGGGCCGAGATGCTGGACGACGACGGTCGGCGGGCAATTGGCGGGAAAGGCGGTGAACAGGTCGAAGATCGACTTGGTATTCGACGCATCGCCGCCGACCAGCAGCAGCCGACCGTTCCAGTCGATCGGGGGCGCCTTGCCGGTCTTCGGTGCGGCCTTGGGCTTCAGGTCGGCCTTCTTGGCAGCCTTCAGACGCTTGGCGAGCTTGGCGATGATCGCGTCCAGTTCGGCGGGCGCCGCGACGCGCGGCTTCGGGAAGCAATCGATCGCGCCGAGCCGCAGCGCCTCGATCGATTCCGCCGCGCCGTCCTGCGTCCGGGTCGAGAACATGATGACCGGCATCGGCTTCGTGTCCATGATCTCGGCCAGGTAATCGAGGCCGCTCATGCCCGGCATCTCGACGTCGAGCGTCATCACGTCAGGGCGGGTGCTCTCCACCAGCCCGCGCGCTTCCGCCGCGCCATCGGCCATGCCGACCACTTCGACACCCGGGATCCGCTCGAGCGCACCCGAGATCAGCGCGCGCATGGTCAACGAGTCGTCGACCACCAATACTTTCGTTCCAGCCATGACCCAGTCCTAAATTACGCGCGTTAACTATGTGTTGTCAGGCGGCATCCGCCATCGCGGCGCGCTCCACCAGCCGCTCCAGCGCGAGCACCAGGATCAGCCGCTGATCGATGGTCGCGAGGCCGTCGAGGAATTGTTGGGCGGCGGTGTCGCCCATGTCGGGGAGCGGTTGCATGTCTTCGCTCTGCACCGTCACGATGTCGTTGACCGCATCGACGATAATGCCCTGCAATTGCTCGCCGATCCGCACGACGATGATGACGTGCCGCGCGGTCGGATCGGTCATGCCCCAGCCGAGCCGGTGACGCAGATCGAGCACCGGAAGCACCACGCCGCGCAAGTTTACCACGCCGCGAACGTGGCTGGGCACGTTCGGGAGCGGCGTGGCGGGCGACCAGGCGCGGATTTCGCGGATCGCCATGATGTCGACGCCCAGATACTGATCGCCGAGCTGGAAGGTGATGAGCTGACGGGACATGGGGTTCGTTCCTTGTGACATCAGTGCAGCACGCGCCGGATCGCGGCGGCGAGCTTTTCGGGGTGGAAGGGCTTGACGATCCAGCCGGTCGCGCCGGCCTGACGCGCACGCTGCTTCTTCTCGTCGGAGCTTTCCGTCGTCAGCACCAGGATCGGCAGCGTGCGGCGGCCGTCGGCGCGAACGTTCTCGATCAGCCCGAACCCGTCCATGCGCGGCATGTTGATGTCGGTGATGAGCAGATCGGGCTCGTCCTCCTCGTCGAAATTGGCGAGCGTTTCGAGCGCATGGACGCCGTCCTCGGCCTCGACGACGTGATAGCCGAGGTCAGTCAGCGCGGCGCGCAACAGCATTCTCATGCTGGGCGAGTCATCCACGGTCATGATCGTCTTGGTCACGGGTAACGGCTCCTGGGCAGAATGCGGGGCGTAATCAGAAGAACTCGACGTCGCCGAGCGACGCGGGCGGCGGCGGCGGCGGGACGGGGCGCGGCCGGATCACCGGCGCCGCGATCGCCTGTTCGGTCACGACGCGGCACCGGGCGAGGCCCACCGCGGGGCGGAACTCGACGCGCCGCGCGCCATTGCCGCCGACATCCTCGCCGACCAACGGGATGCGCTCGTCACGCAAGAACCGCCGCGCGAAAGCGATGTTGTCGCCGCCGATGTCGCGAAAGCCGGTGCGCATCGTCGCGCCGCCGAAGATCCGCGCCTTGAGCCGCGACCGTGCCCCGCCCATCGCCAGCATGGCGTTGATGAGCACTTCCATCGCATAGACGCCGTAGCGCTGCATCGAGGCGGGATCGGAGGCATGACCCTCCGCTAACAGGTAGTGGTTAATACCTCCTACCTTGGCGACCGGATCGTAAAAACAGGCGGCGATGCAACTGCCGAGCACGGTGGTGAGCACCACGTCAGTCTCGTCGCTGACGCGCGTCTCCCCTTGCGCCACGGTGATCCGGCGCAGCCCGTCACGGAGCGCGATCACCGTCATGCACGACACTCCTGGAGCAGGCGAGCGGCGATCCGCCGCAGCGGCATCTGCTGCACGACCGCGCCGATGCGATGCGCAACCGCGGGCATCCCGTAGACGACGCTGGACGATTCATCCTGCCCGATCGTCAAGGCACCGGCCTGACGCATCGCGAGCATCCCCTCGGCACCGTCCGCGCCCATACCGGTCAGGATCGCGCCGACGGCATCGCCACCGGCGATCCGCGCGACCGAGTGGAACAGCACGTCGACCGACGGCTGGTGTCCGCTCGCCTTCGGGCCGGCCAGCAAGCGGCAGTAGCGCCGCGTTGCAGGCCCGGCGATCTCGAGATGCTGATCGCCACCCGGCGCCAGATAGACCTTGCCGGGGCGCAGCACCGCGCCCGCGCGGGCTTCCTCGACGCTCGGCTTGCACAGGCGATCGAGCCGCGCGGCGAAGCTGGCGGTGAAGCTGGGCGGCATGTGCTGGACGATCACGGTCGGCGGGCAGTTGGCCGGGAAGCCGGAGAGCAGCTCGATCAGCGCCTCGACCCCGCCGGTCGACGCACCGACCGCGATCATCGACTGATCGCGCGGGACGTAATCGGCCTGAGGCGCGGGCTCGGCGATGCGCGGCGCCGCCGCGGCGCTCCGGCCGCGCGACCCGGAGGCGGCGCGGACCAGGGCGGGCAGGCGGATCGCCTCTTCGGGACGGCGCAGCGCCAGCTTGTCGAAACATTCGAAGGCGCCGAGTTCGAGCGCGGCGATGCTGGCGTCCGCGCCCTCGGAGGTCAGCGTCGAGAGCATGACGACCGGCGTGGGACGCAGCCGCATCAGCCGTTCGAGGAAGTCGAGGCCGTTCATGCCCGGCATCTCGATGTCGAGCGTCACGACATCGGGATCGAGTTCCTTGATCCGCGCGCGCGCTTCCTCGGCGCTCGATGCGGTGCCGACGACCTGGATATGCGGATCGTTGGCGAGCGTGCGCTGGATCAGCGCCTGCATCGTCAGCGAGTCGTCGACGACGAGGGTGCGAACGCTCATGCGCGCACCTTCAGATAGGCGGTGCGGCCGACGCACTCGAACCGCGAGGCAATTTCGGGCGCGAGGCGCTCCGAATGGCCGATGTAGAGCATCCCCCCGGTCTCCAGATGGTCGGCCAGCCGTGACTGCAGCTTGGCCTTCGTTGGTTCGTCGAAATAGATCATGACGTTGCGACAGCAGATCGCGTCGAACCGCCCCTTCATCGGCCATGGGCCGAGCAGGTTGAGCGGGCGAAACGAGATCGCCTCGCGTAGCGCCGGGTCGACCGTCAGCCGGTCGCTGACCCAGGTCGCGCGCATCTTGGGCGGCACGGTGCGCAGCGTGTCGGCGGAATAGCGGCCGGCGCGCGCCGTCTCCAGCACGCTGGGCGACACGTCGGTGGCGAGCATCCGCAGATCGCCCTTGAGCAACCGCTGCGCCGCCGACCGATCATGGCCGAGCGCTGCCATCAGCCACGTATAGGGTTCCTCGCCGCTGGAGCAGGCCGCCGACCACAGCCGCACGCGCCCGCCATTGACCAGGCGTTGCGCGAGCGTCGGCCACATCCGCTCGACGAAATCGTCGAAATGATGCGCCTCGCGGAAGAAGCTGGTGTGGTTGGTGGTCAGCGCATCCAGCATCCGGTTGCGCTCTTCCTCGTCGTCCTCGATCACCTTCAGATAGGCCGAGACGCTGGTCAGTCCGCACGCGCGCACGCGCGGGGCGACGCGACCGTAGACGAGCTGCGACTTGCCTTCCGGCAGCAGGATGCCGAGCGTGTCGTAGACGATCCGGGCGATCCGCTGGTGATCGGCGGGCGCGAAGTCGAACTCGCGCTTCGCCGAGGAGATGGCGAGCGCGGCGGTCACGCGGCGTGCGCCAGCTGCCCGCGCCGCGCACGCTGCGAGGTGAGCGCGTCGACGTCGATGATCAGCGCGACGCGCCCGTCGCCGAGGATCGTCGCCCCCGCCAGCCCGTCGATCGCCTGGTAATTGGCCTCGAGGCTCTTCACGACCACCTGTCGCTGATCCTGGATCGAATCGACCAGCAGCGCGGCCTGACCCTGATCGCCTTCGACGACGATCAGCACCGCCTTCTCGGGATCGCGCTCGCCGCTGCCGATGCCGAGCTGTTCGGCGACCGGATAGATCGGCACATAGGAGCCGCGCACGTCGAGTACTGCTCCGTTGATGCCGATCGCGGTGACCGACCGGTCCGAGGGCCGCAGGCTTTCGACGATGTGGCTGAGCGGGATCACGAACGTCTGATCGCCGACCGTGACGATCATGCCGTCAACCACCGCCAGCGTGAGCGGCAGGCTGAGCGAGAAGCTCGACCCGGACCCGAAGCGCGAATGGATGCCGATCCGCCCGCCGAGCGCCTGAACGTTCTTGCGCACAACGTCCATGCCGACGCCGCGCCCCGAGATGTTCGAGACGGTCGCCGCGGTCGAGAAGCCGGGCGCGAAGATGAGATTGTCGACTTCCTCGTCGCTCAGCACCGCGTCGGGCAGGATGATCCCGCGCTCGACCGCCTTGGCGCGGACGCGCGTGCGGTCGATCCCGCGTCCGTCGTCTGCGACGGTGATGACGATCCGTCCCGAATGATGCGCGGCCGAGAGCGTGACGACACCGGTTTCGGGCTTGCCTGCCTTGATGCGCTCTTCGGTGGTTTCCAGCCCGTGATCGACCGCGTTGCGGATCAGATGCGTCAGCGGCTCGCCGATCCGCTCGACGACGGTCTTGTCGACCTCGGTCATCTCGCCTTCGATGTCGAGCCGGACGCGCTTGCCGGTTTCGCCCTCGAGTTCGCGGATGATGCGCGGCACGCGGCTGAAGACGGTCTTCATCGGCTGTGCGCGGATCGCCATCGTCGATTCCTGAAGCTCGCGCGTCAGGTGATCGAGGTCGGTCAGCTCGGAGATGCCGGCCATGTCGTTCTCGCTCAGCCGTTGCGCGAGCATCGCCTGGGTGATGACGAGTTCGCCGACGAGGTTGACGAGTCGATCGAGCTTGTCGAGGTCGACGCGGATCGTCTGGGCGACCGGGGTCGGCGGTGCGGCGGGGGCGGCGGCCACGGGACGCGGTGCGGGAGCGGCGGCCGGTGCCACGGCAACGGGCGTCGGGGCCGGGGTCGGCGTCGGTGCCGGGGCAGCCGCGATCGGCGCGGGGGCAGGGGCAGGGGCGACCGGCGGAGCCGCCACCGGCTCCGGTGCCGCAGCGACCACGACCGTCGGCGGCGCGGCCGGCGGGAGGCTGGCGACCTTCTCCAGCGTCAGCGCGCAGCCGTCGGTGAATTCGAAGACGCCGCGGATGTCGTCTTCGGCGACCGCCGCAGGCACCGCGATCCGCCATGCCAGATATGAGAGTTCGGGATCGAGCGTCGCGAGCGGGGGCAGCGTGTCGGCGTCGCACGACAGCACCTGCGCGCCCATCCGCAGCAATTCGCGGAGCAGCAGCAGCGGCTCGCCGCCATTGTCGAGTCCGTTGGCGGGCGGGCGGAAGGTCAGCAGCCAGCCGGGGGTTGCTTCTTCGTCATTGTCCTCTGCGGGCGGTGCCGCAGCCGGACCGCCGACATCGTCGAGCATCGCCATCAGGTCGTCGAAATCGTCACCGATGCCGATCGGCGCGGTATCGGTGACCGCCTCGATGGTTACCGGCTCGGGCGCGGGTGCCGCTTCGCCGCTCGCCGCCGCGATCAGCCGCGCCAGCATCGCCGCGTCGTCGGGCGCGTCGCCACCGTCGCGCGCCGCGGCGACATGATCGGCGAGCATGTCGAAGGCGGCGACGATCAGGTCGACCAGCGCCGGGGTGAGTGCCAGCGACTCGCTGCGCAACAGGTCGAGCAGCGTCTCGTACTGATGGGTATAGGCCTGAAGCCGCTCGTGCCCGAACGCGCCCGCCCCGCCCTTGATCGAGTGGACCGCGCGGAAGATGCCGTTGATCGTCTCGCCGTCATATTGCTGGTCGCGAAGCGCGGCGAAGGCGCTTTCCATGCCGGCCAGGCCTTCTTCGCATTCCTGGAAGAAGATCTGCTGGATTGCATCGAGGTCCAAGGTCGGGCTCCTGCGCGAAAAGGGTCTTGAGGTCAGGCGGCGGCGAGGACGTCGAGCGCGGCAAGCTCGCCGGCCTCGATCATCGCGACGCTGGGGAAGGCGACCTGCCACGGCAGGCCGCGCGCCACGGCGGCGGCGCGCGCCGCGGCCAGCACCTGAAGGCACGCCTGCCCGATCTGGTCGACGGCGCCGGCATCGATCGCGATCGGCTCCGCGGCCTCGACCAGCTTTTGCAGCGACTGGCGCAGCGGCGCCGCCGCGGCGGTATCCAATCGGGAGCTGAGGACGATCGACATCGCGGACTTTCCTGTCAGATGACGCAGGGACGGCGCGGGCCGAAGCGATGTGCGATCACGATGGTCCCTTCCGTCCCCAGAGATGGTCGATTTCCCGCGCTTGATCCGCCGACGGGGAACCGGTCTGCGGTCGATCTGCCCGATCTCTCCTAAGATGACGTTAAATGCGCCGAGGCGCGGCGAAGTAGCCGCCAAGAGTACGGCGGTTAATACGATCACAACCAATGACTTGCATGGCTGATCGCAGAACGGCGACGGCGCCGGCGGGGGTGCGTTTTGTTGCAGTCGGTAAGGACGGTGATGCCGGAGGATCGATCGGGCGAGTTGCTGCGCCAGTCGGCGGTGATGCGCGCGATCGGCTCGCCGTTCGTCGCCGACGTGCTGGCCGCCGCCGCGCGGCAATTGACGCACGCGCCGCTGACCTGCGCGATGCTCGCGGACTGGCCGGGTGACCCGGCGGCGGCGGCGGTGGCGATGAGGCTGAACGCGGCGTTGCACGCGCTGGCGCGCCGCAACACGCCGCCGGTGCTCGGCGCCTTGTATCGCGGCGCGCATGACGATTTCGACGGTGCGGTGCGCGCGGCGTTGCGGGCGCACGATGCCTTCATCGCGCGCTGGCTGCGCGACATGCCGCAGACCAACGAGGTCGGCCGCGCGGCCGCGATCCTGGGTGCGTTGATGGAAGTGGTCGGTCGGGTGGCGTTGCCGGTCGAGTTGATCGAACTGGGGGCGAGCGCCGGGCTCAACCTCAACCTCGCTCGCTATCGCTACGATCTGGGCGGAGTCTCGGCGGGGGCGGCCGAGTCGGCGGTGCGGATCGCGCCCGAGTGGCGCGGCGCGGCGGCACCGGACCGGACCGTCGACGTCGTGGCGGCGGAGGGGGTCGATCTCGATCCGCTCGACCCGCACGACCCCGCGACGTGCGAGCGGTTGATGGCCTATGTCTTCGCCGACCAGCCGGCGCGCGCGGCGCGGCTCGCGGCGGCGCTGGTGGTGGCGCGGCAGCATCCGCCGCGGATCGCGCATGCCAATGCGACGACGTGGCTGGCGGAGCGGCTGGCGACGCCGCAGCCTGCCGGGCGGTGGCGCGTGGTCTTCCATTCGATGATGGCGCAATATGTCGACGCGGCGGCGCGTGCGTCGCTGGACCGCTGCATCGCCGCTGCGGGCGCGCGCGCGGATGCCGAGCGGCCGCTGGCGCGGATCGCGTTCGAATGGGACAGGACGCGCAGTGAAGTGGAGCTGCGGCTCAGCTGCTGGCCTGGCGGCGACACACGCGTGCTGGCGACGTGCCATCCCTATGGCGCGTGGATCGACTGGATCGGGTAAAAATCCCGCCTTTATCCATGTTTAACTAACCGACGCTAGACGCAGAGCGTACATACGAGCCCCTGCGGCAGAAAGAACAGAGATGTTCAAGACTCTGAGCATACCGAGGAAGCTGGGTTTTCCTTCCTCGTCATCAATGCCTCGGCGGCGATCATGATGGTCGTGTTCTTCGCCAATATCTGGATGATCCGCGCGGCGACCGCGAGCAACAACCACAGCCAGGAAGTCTATGCCAAGGCGTTGACGCTGGAGACGTCGATCCTGCGCGAGAACAGCCAGTTGCGCGGGTATCTGGTCACAGCCGATCCGACGTATCTGAAGTCGTACAACGAAGCGCGCGCGGAATATGACCAGGCGACGGTCGCCCTCGAACAGATGTTGACCGACCCGGCGCAGCGCGCGCTGGTGCTCACGTCGCGCGAACAGACCGCCAAGTGGCGGCGCGACTGGAGCAACCGGCTGGTCGCGATGGTGAAGGCCGGACAGCGCGAGGTCGCCGAACAGGCGGTGCGCGATGCCGGCAAGAAGGTGCTGACCAGCGCGATCGTGCTGCCGTTGCGCGACCTGCGCGATCAGGAAACCGCCGCGATCGACGAGAATGCCGCCGAGCAGGCGCAGGTGCTGACCACCGCGACGATCGCGCTGGTGCTGGGCGGCATCGCGCTGATCGGGATCGCGGTGCTGTTGCAGACCGCATTGAGCCGAAGCATCGCGCGGCCGGTGAGCGCGCTGACGCGGCGCATGGCCGACCTGGCCGCGGGCAAGAGCGCGATCGACGTGCCGGACACCGCGCGTGCGGACGAACTGGGCGACATGGCGCGCGCGGTGCTGGTGTTCCGCGACGCCGCGCAGGCCAAGCTGACCGCCGATCAAGAGCGCGAACTGGCGATGCGCGCGATCGGCGACGGGCTGCACCGTCTGTCCGAAGCCGACCTGACGGTGCGGCTGGCGGCGCTGCCGGGGTCCTATGCCGTGCTGTCGAAGGACTTCAACGGTGCGGTCGGCAAGCTTTCGGACCTGACGTGCAACGTGCGGCGCAGCGTCGAGACGATCAAGCAGAATGCCGAGGAGATCAGCCAGTCCGCGCGCGACCTGTCGTCACGCAGCGAGCAGCAGGCGGCATCGTTGCGCGAAACCGCCGCGGCGATGGACGAGATCACCGGCACCGTCCGCGAAGGCGCGACCAACGCCGCCGATGCCAACAAGGCGATGGCCGAGGCGCGCAACGCCGCACAGCAGGGCGGCGAGGTCGTTCGCAAGTCGGTCGCGGCGATGAACGGGATCGATCAGGCGAGCCGTGAAATTGCCGATATCATCAGCGTGATCGACGGCATCGCGTTCCAGACCAATCTGCTCGCGCTCAATGCCGGCGTCGAGGCGGCGCGGGCCGGGGAGGCGGGCAAGGGCTTCGCTGTCGTCGCCAGCGAGGTGCGCGCGC